>NZ_JBFUPK010000002.1:312009-624018 GCF_041355105.1 Terriglobus sp. RCC_193
ATGCGCCCAGTTTTCACGTCGATGCTGTTGCTTGCCTGTGGTTTTGCTCTGCCCCTTGCTGCGCAGGAGACGCTGCACTCGCCCGATGGCAACATTGCGGTCGCGTTGACGACAGGAAGCGGCCTGGGATACTCCATTACGCGCCATGGTGAGACGGTGATTGCGCCTTCTTCTGTTGGCCTGAGCTTTGTGCAGGAAGATCCGCTTGCGCTGCCTCGTTCGCTTTCCCTGCAGCACCTTGCCGTACTGAAGACGGACCATCGCGATGGTGTGGATGACTACCGTCCGGTTGCCGGAAAGACCTCGCATGTGAACGATGCCTATCGCGAAGTGACCATTCATGCCCAGGAGAGAGATGGCCTGCGGCGCAAGGTGGATCTGATCATTCGCGCCTACAACGCGGGCGTTGCACTGCGTATGGTCCTGCCGCAACAGGAGAATATGACAACCGTGCATCTTGCCGGGGAAGGCACGCAGTTCCTCTTCGCGGGTAATTACAAATGCACGGGCTACAATCCCGGCACCGTGGGCAACAGCCACGAAGGCGAGTTTGATGATGTGGACGCTGACCACATTCGTCCGCACAATCTGTATGACGATCCGCTGGTTTGCCGCACTGGCAAAGGCACAGCATTTGCGATTGTCGAAAGCGATGTGGACAACTACCCCGCCATGTATCTCTCTGGCTTAAACGATGGCCGGCTGGGCGTACAGGTGCATCTACCGGGTCGATTGGATGGCGACGGTGTTGTGAAAACACCGATGACCGCAGAAGGCGTAAAGACTCCGTGGCGCGTGGTGATGATGGCGGATCGACCGGAGAGACTGCTGGAGGCTAACCTGGTTGAAGAACTCGCCGCGCCATCGCGTGTGCAGGATACGTCATGGATTCAGCCGGGCTTTTCAAGCTGGGACTGGTGGAGTGGGCCAAATCTGCCAGGTTTTGCCGGTGTCGGTTTGAATGATGCCACGTACAAGCAGTTCATTGATCTTGCGCAGAAGATGCACCTTCCCTACATGCTGATTGATGAAGGTTGGGCGAAGAACGGCAAGGGCGATGGCTACATGCTGCCCAACGTGGATGTCACGCAGACCAATCCGGATGTGCATCTGCCGGAGTTGGTGGCATATGCGAAGGAACGCGGCGTCGGACTGTGGCTGTGGCTGCACTGGAAGTCGATTGACCGCCAGATGGAACCTGCCATGGCGTGGTATCAGCAAGTCGGCATCCGCGGAATCAAGGTGGATTTCATGGATCGGCAGGATCAGGAGATCGTGGATTTCTACCACCGCCTGCTGACCAAAGCCGCAGATCATCACCTGATGGTGGATCTGCACGGAGCCTATCCACCACGCGGATTGGTGCGTACGTATCCAAACTTCCTCACACAGGAAGGTGTGATGGGCGCGGAATACAACAAGTGGAGCCGTCGCGAAACCGCCGAGCACAATGTGCGGCTTGCCTACACACGCGCGCTGACGGGCCCCATGGATTACACACCCGGCGGATGGAACAACGTCACCGCTGCAGAGTTTCACCCGCAAAACACCGCGCCTGAAGTGATGACCACGCGTGCGCAACAACTCGCCATGTACGTGGTCTATACCAGCCCGTTTGCGTGTGTGTCTGATTCTCCAAGCGCCTATACCGATGCTGGTGGCAAGCTGCTTCCCGGACTGGAAGTATTTGCGAAGATGCCTACGACATGGGACGAAACACGCGCGATTGGCGGCGATTTCGCAAAATGGATCGCTGTCGCGCGACGTTCCGGGAAGACCTGGTACGTGGGCGTAATGAACGATGGCACCGCACGCGACGTGACACTGGACCTCTCCGTTCTGCACGCGAAAGAACTGCAGACATACACCGACGGCAACACACCAAAGGATCTGCAGGTCGGCGACAGCAAGTATGGAGCACTGCATCTGGCTGCGGGCGGCGGCGCATTGCTGGTCTTGCAGACGGAATAAAACAAAGCGTTGGGAAGTAACAGGGCCGAACGGAGCGACCGATGATACTTGCGTGGTGCATCGCAGCGACGGTTTGTGCGGCGGCAACGGCTGCGGTCCTGTTGCATCCGTCTGTATGGCGGAACGATAGGAACCTGCCTGTCGCGCAATGGTGGCTGCTTACGCTCCTGGTGGTGCCGGGGCAGGTGCTTCCGCCTCTTCTGTTTTGGCTTGCGTGGAAGAGGACCTACTACATCATCCCGTTTCTGGGGCCGCCCATCCGGGTGGGCATGGCAGCCGTAGGGTGGGCAACGTGTGCACTGTTCTTCAGCTATCTCCCAGCGACCGTCTATGCGTTACGCAAACGGTGGCACTGGCTCTGGCTTCTACTGCATCCCTTTGGAACGATCTGGATGCTCTGGGGGAAATGGAAAGCTGTACGCGTCAATGGGTCCCACTATGGCGCCGATTAAACGGAGTGGGCACCGCGTCTGGCCACATCATGCAGCAAGCTGGCGATGAGACAGGGCAGGATCACCGTAATCGCAACACCTGAGAAAAGCAGAAGCAAAGAATCCATAGAAATCGTCACCTTCTAAACCGCCTGCCTGGTAGTCCACCAAGCAGCCAACAGCATCGCGTTACGCGCATACGATGCGGAATGACACAAAAGCCTACCCCGAAGCACCATTGGTAATCAACCACGGCTAACACGTTTGGGTGACCCTCCTGGCTGGAGGGCCAGAGATGCCCAATTCTGTAGCCGCCGATACAATGGCGGGAGTGCCGATGATCCAGCTTCCGTCCCGAATCCGACCCCTTGTGGCCATCGCGGCTTCGGCATGCACCGTATTTCTGCTGGGATGTCCGCAGCAGACAGCGACAAAACCTCCGGCGAACACCACTGCACCGGCGCTGCCGAAGACCGTAGGCGGCAATAACGCGCAGACTGCAGAGCAAACCAACCCACGGATCGCCAGCCTGATCCAGCAGGTGGACCGCTCCTACCGTAGCGGCGTGCAGAACTATCGCACGGGCAAACTGGATGCGGCACGCAACGATTTTGACTATGCCGTGGACCTGATGCTGACCAGCGGCCTGGACATTAAGTCAGACCCCACGCTCAGCGATGAGTTTGAGCGCACCGTGGACGCGGTCAACGCGCTGGAGATGGACGCGCTGAAGCAGGGCAACGGCTTCTCTCCCAAGCAGGAAGAGACGCCACTGGAAGCCGTCACCGACCTGACCTTCTCAGACGCCACGCCGGAACAAACCGCAAGCCTGAAGAGCACGCTGAATACAACATCGGACCTACCCCTGGTCATTAACCCCGAAGTTGCGGGTTACATCAACGCCTTTGCCAATTCCCGTTCCTTCACGGCCCACATGCGTGCCTCGCTGGAACGTCTGGGCAAGTACAAGGACATGATGCAGGGCGTGCTGCGCGAACAGGGCGTGCCGCAGGACATGATCTATCTGGCCGTGGCGGAATCCGGCTTCCAGCCGCAAGCCCTGAATGCCTCCAGCGGCGCGGGCGGCATGTGGCAGTTCATGCCCTTCAAGGGCGCCTATGGCCTGGAGCGCAACGGCTATTTCGACGAACGTTTTGACCCGGAAAAGAGCACCCGCGCATACGCCAGGTACATGAAGGGGCTGTATGACCAGTTTGGCGACTGGTACCTGGCAATGGGCGGATACGACTGGGGTCCAGGCAACATGCAGCGGGCCGTACAGCGCACCGGATACGCCGATTACTGGGAACTGTATCGCCGCAACGCCATGCCGCGCGAGACGAAGAACTACGTCCCGCAGATTCTTGCCGCTATCCTGATGGCGAAGAATCCCGAAAAGTATGGCCTGACCGATCTGCATCCGGCCACCCCTGTTGTGTATGACACGGTGACCGTGGATTATGCGATGGATCTGCATCTGGCCGCTGATATCACCGGTGCCAGCATGACCGACCTGGTCGGCCTGAATCCCGCCCTCCTGCGATTGAGCACGCCGGACGGCACTCCGTTTGACCTGCACATTCCGAAGGGTACAAAGGATAGCTTCAACAAGCGTATCGCCGCCATTCCGGTGGAGAAGCGCTCTTCCTGGCGCTTCCACGAAGTGGCCGCAGGAGAATCGCTGGATCAGGTGGCGCAGCTTTACAAAGTGAGCGCGGCGGACATTCTGGCGGCAAACGACCTCCCGGCAAACTCTGCCGTGGAAGAGGGCGACGACCTGGTGATCCCCGTGGTCTCCGCCGCCTCCGCCAGCCTGCATCCGCTGCAGTACACCACGCGCCGTGGAGACACGCTGGTAACCGTGGCCGACCGCTTCAATGTGACCACGGAAAACCTCCGGCAATGGAACCACCTAGGCTCCAGCACGCTGCCCGTGGGACGCAGGATTTACGTGGCGGAACCGGTGCGTCTGGCACCCGGTGCTCGAGGGCGCAAGACAAAAGGCGCGCCTTCAAAGAGAAAAGCTACGGCCTCTCATGCGACAGTAAAGAAGACAAAGAGTACGAAGAAAACAAAATAAAGCCACCGCCAGGGAATCCGGAATGAATTATGGAGTCCCTGAAGCAGGTTTGCCGTTGCCCGGCACCTTCGTTGTAAGTTGTTTGCTGACAAATTCCCGGATCAGGTTCTGCATCGCACGTCCGCCAATTCCGATAGCAGCATTCTGGAAGATCAGCCCCGCTCCCCGGTCAGCCGAAGGATAGTACAGGTTCGATAGAGCGCCGGAACTGAGATTGCCTAGAAGATAGGCATAGTTCGGCATAGTCGTGCCTTTGTCACTTCGCGCTACGAACGCAGAGCCGATCGCATGAAAAGCACGCGACCGGGTCGATCCGGAACCCTGATAGAAATACCGCGGATCCTGATGGAAGATGGAGGCGAAGACTGCGCGGCTCAACAGCTCGCTGGTGCGCCCGTTTGCAAACTGGGCTCCCCAGCGTTTGCCGTATCCCTCCGGGCCATCACCAAAGTCGGAGTGGATATCTGCAGCCTGCTGAATCCCGGCGGTGATGCTGACTTCAACAAAGGTCATGGGATCGAACATTTTATGCAACGCCAGCTTGTACTTCTGCTTTGCGTTCATGGGTGCTGCGTCCCAGATATAACTGACGTAAAAGTTAGGAAAAACGCCGAAGACACGCTGCTTCTCCTGCGCACGAATCTGTTCTTCAGCGATGACTTCTGTCGGTCGCACGGTAATCTCGGTTGCATCGGATGCTACCGGCAGCCGTATCGGGGGCGCCTCCATAGACTCCTCCGCCGCCACGGTAAGGCGATTGGAAGTGACTTGGGAAAAGCCTTTCCGCTCCACGCGCAGCCGATAGTTTCCTGCCGGAATGGCGTGAAACTGGAAGACACCACCCTCGTCCGTCGTCTGGCTCTTGTAGAACTCGCCGGCTTCTCCCAGGAGGTCGACAGTAGCATTAGGAATGCCGGCCCCATCGCTATCCGTGACCGTTCCGGCCAGGGTCGCACTTCCTTCGGAAAGATGCGCGGCAGGGGATCGGTGGCTTTGATCGGCCTGTGAGGAATTCTGGGGGGCGGGCGCATCAGGTAGTTCTTTGGAGGCCACTTCGGCGATCTGCGCCTGCGCGTGTGCTTGAAACACAGGCATTCCAGGAAGAGCCAAAGCCGACAAAGTCAGCGCTCGAAGCGTATGGAGCACAACCTCCCTTGACGGGTTCTTTTTTGCGCCCATGTGTCGGATCTTTGTCTGCAAACTTCTTCTCCGCTGGGCCTGCTCAGACAGACCGATACGCTCGTTTCTATTTTGACGTAATCAGGCGCTACAAGTCGCTTTATGGCGTTTATGGATTTTGGATTTTATTCAGATCTTTGTTTTTAGCCGGTGGTCAACGGTCGAATCGAAGAAGGCACAGGCCACAGACTGCCAGAAAAAGCGGAAGGCGTACTCTAATATCAGGGCGTGGACCAAGGTCCATGCGGCAGCCGGATCAGTCGGGAGAACTCCGTGGCATCCGGTCTGCGATCTGGAGAAAGATTCGTGGCAGAGACCCTCTTTGATGTGGCCGTGATCGGCGGCGGCCCTGCAGGTTATTCGTGCGCATTTCGCGCGGCGCAGTACGGACTGAAGGTTGCCCTGATTGAATTGAGCGACAAACTTGGCGGCACATGCCTCCATGTGGGCTGCGTCCCGACGAAGGCGATGCTGCATTCCGCAGAAATCTTCGATCACGCCAATGAAGCCACCATGTACGGCATCGACGGTATCGGCAACGGCACCGTGAACTGGCCGCAGGTGCTGAAGCGCAAGCAGGACATCATCAACAAGCACACCGCCGGTCTGCAGTACCTGGTCAAGAAGAACAAGGTCACGCTCGTCCGCGGCACAGGCAAACTGACAGGCCCCGCGAAGAACGGCGTGCACACGGTAGACGTGGAGTTCGAAGGCAAGAAGCAGCAGGTGCAGGCAAAGAAGGTCGTTCTGGCCACCGGCAGCGACGCCCGCATGATCCCGGGCTACAAGCCCAACGACAAGATCCTGACGAACATTGAAATCCTCTCGCTGGACAAGCTGCCGAAGTCGCTCGTCGTGATCGGTTCTGGCGCTGTGGGTGTGGAGTTCGCATCTGTCTTCAAGAGCTTCAACGCGGAAGTGACCATCATCGAAATGGCAGACCGCCTGGTCCCCGTCGAAGACGCTGATATTTCCAAGGAGTTCCTGCGCCAGTACAAGAAGCGCGGCATTGATAGCCACGTATCCGCGAAGGTCAACAAGATTGAAGAGACCAAGACGGGCGTGAAAGTTCACTTCACCACCAGCGACGGCAAGGACAACATCAAGGAAGCCGATAAGGTTCTTGTCGCCATTGGCCGCGCACCGCGCACCGCCGGTCTGAATTTGGAGTCGACGAAGGTCGAGCTGGATCGCACCGCCATCAAGGTCGACCAGTATCAGCAGACCGCCGAGCCAGGCATCTACGCCATTGGCGATATCGTCTCCGGTCTGCCGTTGCTGGCCCACTCCGGCGCCATGTCCGGCGCAGTTGCCGCGGCGCATATCGCTGGCAAATACGCGCGTCCCATCAATCGCCTGCGCATCCCCGGCTGCACCTACTGCGAACCGCAGATCGGAAGCGTAGGCCTGAGCGAAGCGGCTGCAAAGGCTGCTGGACACGAAGTGAAGGTGGGCAAATTCCCGCTCGCCGGCAACTCCAAGGCGACGATCCTCAACGCCCACGACGGTTTCGTGAAGGTCGTCGCAGACGCCAAGTATGGCGAGATCCTCGGCGTACACATCATCGGCCCGCTTGCCACGGAGCTCATCGCAGAAGCAGTCGTTGCCATGGACGCCGAGATGACTGTCGAAGAGCTGATGTACACCGTCCACGCGCATCCCACGCTGAGCGAAAGCCTGCTTGATGGCTACTCAGCGGTGTACGGCATGTCGCTGAATGCATAGCTTGACATCATGATGCCTCCAGTGAAAGCATCATGATGTGCGGACGACATTAACCATTGACGACGATGTGGAGGCGCTGCTGCGGCAGCGCCTTCGTGCTTCCGGCGAGCCGTTGAAGCAGGCGGTGAATAAGTACCTGCGCCTGGGGATTCTGGCTGAGGAAAAGCAGGCGGTGAGTAAGAAGCCTTTCAAGTTAAAGCCGTCACGTTTCGGGTTGCCGACACACTTTCACATCGACTCAACATCTGAATTGCTGGAAAAGCTAGAGGATCCCAATTGGCCTTAGCGATTCTGGACGCAAACCTTCTCATCTATGCATTCAACCCATCAGACAAAATCCATCTCGCTGCGCTGCGATGGTTGGAAGACATGCTTTCGGGGGAAGATGTTGTCGCGATTCCAATGCTCGCCATCTCAGCCTTACTGCGCGTATCCACACATCCAAGTCTGGAGCGAGTTCCTGAGCGAATGAAGGACGCTGAGCGATTTATAGATGAGTTGACCGCATTGCCAAACGTTCGCACATTACACACAGACCAGGAGCATTGGCGCCACTTAAAACTGGTACTCAGAGAGAGTGGCGTTTCCGGTGCCAGGGTGACCGATGCGCAGTTTGCAGCTTTGGCACTGCAACACGATGGAACACTTTACTCGACGGACAACGACTTCCATCGCTTTCCTCGTCTTCGCTGGACAAACCCTCTGCGATGAAATGGAACCAAAGCCGGGGCTCTGTAGCGATTACTCGCTTTCCGGGGTGTAGCGTTTTTCGCCAGCAGGAATTGCAACTGGCAGGCGATTCTCCGGCGGCGCGATGGGGCAGTGCGTATTCGGGTTATAGGCACAGGCTGGATTCACCGCCTGATTGAAATCCAATGCCATCTTCGTGCGTTTCGCCGGATCGAAAGGATGCTTCGGATCAAACGCATGTGAGTTGTATGGGATTTCCAGGTAGCGCGCGGCTGGATAGGTTTCCGTCTTCGAGGTCAGGTCACGGAAGACGACAAACAGCATATCGGGATAAGTGGTGGCGTAAAGCCGATACTCCTGTCCATGCAAAGAGAACCGCACATAACCAGGCGCATTCTGCGCAAGATCGTTGCCACCATTCGTGCGGTGATACGTCAGGTGGTAGCCCTTTGGCAGCGGTATCCACTCGGCTGTAACACGGTACTCCGGGGATGGCGCGTAGTAATGCAACGGATGCAGCGACTGGAGCGGCTCCGATTTTGCATCAAAGACCTGCAGCCACGCGCCCTGTCCCTCTTTATGAATACGTAGGCTGATGCCGCCATTTGTAATCCACTGTTGCGACAGTTCAGTCAGCAGCAGGACCTGCCTCTGCACAAGTGGCTTGCCATCCAGAAGCGCATTTCCTTCCGAGTGCTCAACGACAACATCCATACCGTGCAGCGTCAGCGAGAGCGGCGGTCCGGACCAGTTTGGCAATCGGATGCTGCTACCCTCGTCCTTCCCCAGGCTGACGGAGGTCTCCATCAGGCCGCTGCGGATCAGGGCAAGATCGCCGCGCGGACCGGCTAGCTCCCTGGCTTCGTCTGCGCGAAACTGCATCTCTTCCGTCTCGCTATAGGGCGGCACCTGGTTGCGATGGCAGCCCGAAATAGCAATCGTGCTCAACAGAAAAATCACTGCAACAGCGATGCGGCGAAGAGACATGCCTCAAGAGTAATCATGGGATAGCAAGTATGCTGAACAAAGGCTCATGATCGTCAATCTTCTCCAACTTGGCCGCACCAGTTATGCCGAAGGACTTCGTGTCCAGGCGGAACTGGTGGCAGCGCGCAAAGCCGGCCAGATTGCGGACACGTTGGTCCTGCTGGAACATCCACCCGTCCTGACACTTGGCCGCAACGCACATCGCGAAAACATCCTCGCCTCCGACGAAGTTCTGAAGGCAAAGGGCGTCGAAATCCACGAGATCAATCGTGGTGGCGACGTGACGTATCACGGTCCCGGTCAGCTCGTCGGCTATCCCATCGTCGATCTCCGCGGCGATTTGCCAGGCAAGAAAGGGCCACACCTTGGCCCGGTCGACTTCGTTCGTCTACTCGAAGAAGTGCTCATCCGCACCTGCCGCAACTTTGGCGTGCAGGCACAACGCATCAAGGGACGCACCGGCGTGTGGACGGTCGGCGGAGGCTCTGTTCTCGAAGGCAAACTTGCAGCCATCGGCGTTCACGTCTCGCAGGGAATCACCTCACACGGCTTCGCGCTCAACGTCACCACCGATCTGCGCGACTTCCAATGGATCGTCCCCTGCGGCATCACGGATCGCACGCCGACCTCGTTGGAAAACGAAGCGGACAATCCAGCACCACTCCCACCCACGATGGAGAACGCATGCAACATGGTCTCCCGCAACTTTGGCACCGTCTTCGAACGGCAAATGCTCGCGGTGGAATCACTCGAGTCATTGCTACGGAAACCGATACTCGAACCAAACGTGCGATAACCGTTCAAACATGCGCGGCCTGTAGCTGCCGCTCTATAATCTTCTGGACTGGAAATAAAGGCCCATCAGCGGCCATAACGATCACTTTTGCGAAGGAATCTCATGGCAACCGAAGTCGTCATGCCCCAGATGGGCGAATCCATCACCGAAGGCACCCTTACCAAATGGCTGAAGCAGCCGGGAGACACGGTCGCGCGCGACGAACCTCTCTTTGAGATTTCAACCGACAAGGTGGACGCGGAAATTCCTTCGCCCGCAGCCGGTGTGCTGAAGGAAATCAAGGTGAAGGAAGGCGACACCGTCGCCATCAACACCATCGTGGCCATTCTGGACGTGGCTGGCTCCGCCGCTGCTCCGGCACCAGCACCAGTGGCAACACCGGCTCCGGCAGCCGAAACGCCCAAGCCCGCAGCCGCTACTGCGCCCGCCGCAACGACCGGTGCAAGCACTGACGTTCTGATGCCGCAGATGGGCGAATCCATTACCGAAGGCACCATCACCAAGTGGCTGAAGAAGGTCGGCGACACCGTCAAGCGCGACGAGCCCATCTTTGAAATCTCCACTGACAAGGTCGATGCGGAAATCCCGTCGCCCGTAGACGGCGTCCTGACCGAGATCAAGTCCGCAGAGGGCACCACCGTCGGCATTAACACAGTCGTTGCTGTCATCGGCGGCGGTTCAGCCGCACCCGCAGCAGCTCCGTCTGCCTCCGCACCTGCTGCAACTTCTACACCGGCCAGCGCTGCGACAGAAATCCTGATGCCGCAGATGGGCGAGTCCATCACCGAAGGCACCATCACCAAGTGGTTGAAGAAGGTCGGCGATAAGATCGAGCGCGATGAGCCGATCTTTGAAATCTCCACCGACAAGGTCGACGCCGAAATCCCGTCGCCTGTTGCTGGCGTTCTCACCGAGATCAAGGCCGCGGAAGGCACTACCGTTGCCATTAACACCGTCGTCGCCCTCATCGGCGGCGCGGCTGGCGCATCGGCCCCTGCGGCTGCTGCTGCGGCGGCTACACCTGTCGTCGCTCCGGCTCCTGCTGCTCCTACAGCGGTGGCATCCACAGGCGAAACACCACGCTCCTCGCCGCTGGTCCGCAAAATCGCGAAGGACAACAACATTGACCTTGCCGCAACGGGCATCGCCGGTTCCGGTTCCGCAGGTCGCATCACCAAAAACGACATCGTCGGCTACATCCAGGGCGGAGCCAGGCCCGCAGCAGCACCTGCACCGGTAGCTGCCGCAGCACCGGCGAAGGCCGCAGCTCCCGCTGCACCGCCCGCTCCCATGCCAGGCGATCTGGTCCCCATGTCGAAGATGCGCTCCATCATCGCCAAGCGGATGGTGGAATCAAAGGCCACCTCGCCGCACGTCCATACCGTCTTCAAGGTGGACATGACGCGTATCGTGAAGCTGCGCGAGAAGGAAAAGAACAAGTACGAGCAGCGCAACGGGGTGAAACTCACCTTCATGCCCTTCATCACCCGTGCTGTCACAGAAGCTCTGCGCAAGCACCCTATCCTGAACGCAGCCGTGCAGGGCGATGCCATCAAGTACAACAAGAACATCAACATCGGCATTGCTGTCGCGCTGGACTGGGGCCTGATCGTTCCCGTCATCAAACAGCTTGAGGAGAAGAACTTCCTCGGCATCGCACGCGGCATTGTGGATGTGGCAGATCGCGCACGCAACAAGAAGCTGGCGCCGGACGAAGTCTCCGGCGGCACCTTCACGCTGACCAACTCCGGCATCTTCGGCGAGCAGTTCGGAACACCGATCATCAACCAGCCGCAGGTGGCCATCCTCGGCATCGGTGGCTTGAACAAGGAAGCGCTCGTGGTGCAGGACAAAGACGGCGGCGACGTCATCGCCATCCGCAGCGTGCAGCGCTTCACACTCGGTTTCGATCACCGCATCGTAGATGGCTCAGACGCAGGCAAGTTCATGACAGATTTCAAGAACTACCTGGAGAACTGGTCCGAAGACATCGGCTAATCCGACATCGAAGAGCAACTAAAAAAGGCGGCAGACTCAGAAGAGTCTGCCGCTTTACGCATGCCTAGGTGGCCTGAAAATCCCTAAGCTAAGGTGTTTGCACTGTCTGCAGCAGGCGTTCCATACTCTGCTGATGCACCCGAATGAGTCCGGAGCGGGGACTGTCAATGTCATAGATCATGGCCAGGGTGCATGCCAGCACCAACGGCAGCAGCAAGCGTAGACCGAAGACTTTCCCTTGAAAGGTCACTGCGACTAAACCACAACCGATGCCGCCAATAATCAGCAGCATTGCCCATGCAGCCGTCGGGATCGTGTTCTCCAGAGCCGCTGTGCGCTTCTCTGTCACATCAATGCAATCATTCAGAACCGAAACGAAGAGTCCTGAAGTTGCATCGCGGCGCTGGTTGGCCTCTTGTGCCGCAATGCCCCAAATCTCATTCTGCAATTGCGCCGTATTTCTTGCGGTCTGTGCAAGTCGTTCTCTGGATCGTCCAGCCGCAAGAAATTCGATGCGCGTATGGACGTAGCGAACAATCAATGCGCGCTCTGCGTTTCTGGCGCCATCGCTTAGAAGTGAGGTGCGCAGCCACAAGGTACCGATGTCGTTTGCCTCATCAATCGCCAGCCCTCTTCGCGCGTCAAAGCGCGAAACTGCCATGGCGAATGTAAAACCTAAGAGCAAGCCAAGCAGTGCAAGAATGGCTGATTCCAATGTCTTCAGCGATTCACCTTCACGCTGCACGGTGGCTGAAAACTTCTTTCGCACCCAGGAACCGCAAGCAGTCGCAAGAGCAAAAGTCGCAATAGCGATGATGAAGAAACTTCCGGGAATCATGCTGATTATCATAAGGGGCAACACAGCAAAGCAGCCACGCTCACTGTAAGTCGTGCCATTTTTCTGGACTTAGTTCGCCATCAGTGCCAGGCCGTGTGCAACGCTGGTAAATGCTTCGCCGCTGATCACGCGCTCTTCCCCAAACCGCGAAGTAAACACCCGCCGCACCGCAGGCACCAGCGAAGTTCCACCTGTAAGAAAGACGCGATCCACCTGCGCAACCGCAACACCAGTCTTCTGCAAAACATCGTTCAGTGAATGTTCCATGCGCTTCAGCTCTGGAGCAATCCATCCCTCGAACTGCGCCCGCGTCACCGGCTCGCGCAAAGAGACCGCATCCGTCTCCAGGACAAACTCCGTCTCATCCTGCGTGGAAAGATCGATCTTCACGCGCTGCACCGCCTGATGAAGTCGATAGCCAAGATCATGTTCCACCACGGCAATCAGTGCAGCAATTTTCTCCGGCTCCAGCGCGCGCTTCTGCGTTGTGCGCAGCATCTCCATCACCTGTCGCGTCCGCAGAAACGACAGCGTATGCCAGCGTTCCAGATTCGCATAGACCCACGCTGGCAGCGCAGGCAACACCTTGTTCAACGATCGCGCCATTGAATCCGAACCCAGCGCAGGCGAAACCAGGTAATGCACGATCTTAGCATCGAACGCATCGCCCGCCAGTCCCACACCCGTCGTTCCAAGCACAGCGCGTTCTGTTGGCGAAACACGTAACAAAGAAAAGTCCGTAGTGCCGCCGCCGAAGTCACCAATCAGGACAGTTTCTTCCCGCTCGATACCTTCAGCGTAGGTATGCGCTGCGGCAATCGGCTCCATGGCAAATCGCACATCGGTAAATCCCGCCTGCAGCAGCGAAGCGCGCAAGCGCTCTTCCGCAAAGTCATTGTCGCTATCGTTATCTGCACTAACAAACGAAACTGGCCGCCCGACAACCGCTCGTTTCACCTCGAACCCAAGAGCAGCACTGGCGCGATGGCGCAGATCACCCACCATCTTTGCAACCAGGTCTTCCACGCGATAATGGCGCCCGAAAATCTCCGTGCCGTTGAATGACCGCGCAGCCAGGTAGCTCTTCAACGATTGGATCAGCCGCCCCTGTACTTCATCCTCGAAGTTGTCCGCAGCAAGATAGCGCTTAATCGCCTCCGGCCCACTCCACACAGAGGCTGCTTTACTTACACCGATCTTCTTCTGCAGATACAGCACCGACCGCGAAGACCGCGTCAGAGCATCGGCAAAAGGGAAGTCGACAAACTGCACCGAACCACCCGGCAGCGCCAGCGCCACCGAACTGTTCGTCGTGCCAAAGTCAATGCCAACAACAGGCGATGTATCCAGCGAAGCCACGATTCGTTACAGCGCAGCCTTCGCTGCCAGCACACGCTCGCGAGCCTCGTCTGCCGTCGCGCCCACCGCGCTCAGATGCCCCATCTTGCGTCCCTTACGTGGCTTCAACTTCTCATACAGCGTCAGTCGGACACCAGGAACAGCCAGCGCTTTATCAAACGCAGGCTGCTTCTCCTTACCCTCATCATCCAGCCACACATCACCCAGCAGATTCGCAATCGCCGTAGGCTGCACCAGCGACACATCACCCAGCGGCAAGTTACATGCTGTGCGGATGGCCTGTTCAAACTGTCCCGTCGTGCACGCACGTTCGCTGCCGTGATAGCTATTGTGCGGACGCGGTGCAAGCTCATTCACCAACAGTTGACCATCGGTGGTCAGAAACATCTCCACGGCAAGCAGGCCTTCCAATCCAAACGTGTCGGCAATCTCGCTCGCCACCTTCTGAGCCTTCTTCATCAGCTCATCGGAGATGCTCGCCGGAATCACGCTCCAGCTAAGAATCTGGTTCTCGTGAAAATTCTCCGCGGGCGGGTAGACCTTCACCTCACCATTCGGAGCGCGAGCGACCATCACGCTGATCTCTTTCGCAAGGTCAAGCGCACGCTCCGCAACGCAATCCGTAGCGCCCACATCCTCCCACGCCTGACGCAGCGCGGCATCATCCACAACAGCGCCGCCAAATCCCAGCTTCGCCTGTCCGCGACCGTCATAACCGCCACGAGCAGACTTTATGAACACAGGTCCATTCAGCGCCTTCACCGCTTCCGCCAGTTGCTCAGGTGAACGCACGGAACGGTACGGCCCCACAGGAAAGCCATGCTTTTGCAGCCAATCCTTCTGCTCCACGCGATCCTGAATCACTGCCAGCATCGCCGCTCCGGGCCGCATCGGCGCCCATCGCGAAGCCTCATCCAGACTCGTAACCGAAACCTGCTCAATCTCCAGCGTCACCGTCGAAGATTCACGAGCGAGATTCGCAGCAGCCCAGCGATCGTTCCACGAAGCCTCAATCACCTTGTCCGCAATGTAACCCGCAGGACAAGCCGGATCAGGATCGAGAACATGAACTTTATAGCCCATCGAACGCGCTGCAATGCCCATCATGCGGCCAAGCTGGCCGCCGCCAAAGATGCCGATGGTCGCGCCCGGCAGCACCGGCCCGCGCAGCTTTTCCATCAGGTCAGCAGGAGTGGTGTTCATGCAGTTGCTCCATCTTCCAGCGTCTCCGCGCGCACAACCACCTCACGCTCCTTGCGCCACTTCTCCAGCTGATCGCCCAGCGCTGCATCGGTCGTAGCCAGCACTGCAATCGCCAGCAGCGCCGCATTCACAGCACCTGCTTCACCAATCGCCAGCGTCCCCACTGGAATGCCCTTCGGCATCTGCACAATCGACAGCAGCGAATCCATGCCGTTCAACGAAGTCGCATTCACCGGCACGCCAAATACCGGCACAATCGTCTTCGCCGCCAACATGCCCGGCAGATGCGCAGCGCCGCCTGCACCAGCAATGATGGCCCGCAATCCACGCGGACGCGCCTGCTCCGCATACTCAAACAGCAGGTCCGGCGTACGATGCGCGGAAACCACACGCGCCTCGTACGCCACACCAAACTCCTTCAAAATGTGGACCGCCGCGCCCATGCACGCGTAGTCGCTCTTCGATCCCATCACCACGCCAATCAGCGGATTGTCAGCCATACCATTGATTATATTGGCGACCCTGCCAGGGCGGGGATGAGTTTACTGGATCGTTCACCTCGCTGGTATCGGAACGTCGTAAATACAGAACGCGTCTTCCAGGCAAAGTCAAATGCGCAAAGCGCATCATCGCTATATCTCAGCGAAGCTCGTACGGTCAAAGGCCGTCATCCTGAGCGGAGCGCAGCGTAGTCGACGGACCTGCATTCTTCTCCCGCTGGAGAGCCCTCTCCACGTCACTCCAACTACTTCGCCCACACACTCGCATTCAAACAGGCCACAACACCATCAATCACCAACCCCAGGCCGCTGGAGAATCCATCCGCATTCACAATCGTCTTGTTCGCAACGGCATCCGCCATCTTTACCGCGGCGCTCACAATCTCCAGTGCCGCACTCTTCTTCTGATCACCGGTCTTCGCTCCATAAACCGACTCAATGCCCTGAATCAGGCTTGGCAGCAGAGCAATTCCACGCAAAAACAGTCTCAAGAAATTCATCCTCTTCTCCTAAAAAAATCAGAGGCTGCTCCATCTGGAGTAGCCCCGTCTTTACAACTTCCCGTTGTCGCCAACTAACGTCGCAACACATCCAATGCCACATGAAACAGCGTCATCAACACACTCAATGCGCCGCCCACACCCTTCATGCGCTGCACCGTTCGTTCATGCCGATCCACACGCTCCTCAAGCAAGCTGAGCCGTCCCGGCTGCCCCACACCCAGCAGCGCATGCATCTGGCTCTTCAGCGCACTCAGATCGCCCAGCACCTGCGCTTCAAAGTCCGTCATCGCAATCCTCCTCCGCCCGCACGGCACATCCGGCACATGGCCTAACTCACCGGCAGACTCGTTAACACGACACTCGACACCGCGGAATACTTCGCAGGCACCGAGTTGTCATACATCCGCACAAAAAACCGCTCCGCAAAATCCGTGCGCGGAATCGAAAAACTACGCACCGGACTACGCAGCACCAGATCCGTCGTCGACGACGCGCCAAAGTTCGCATCCGTCCGCCGCACCTCAAAGCCACAACCATCCGGAGCATCCACACCGCTATCCACCTCCAACGAAGCAGTCGTCGCTACCGTCACCTGCAGGCCGGAGAGACTCACTGGCAGCGCAACATCAGTCGCCACAGCCACATTCCCCGGAACATCCGCGGCCAGCACATCTCCCACATGAAAGTTCAGACTTACATCACGGCCCTGTCGAAACGCAGCCGTATACATCACCTGCTCCGGCTCACAGTTGCCATCCACCATGCGCACACTCTGCACAGGCAATACCTGCGTGCCTTCCTCGCTCGCAATCAGCAACGTATCGCCTGGTGCCACATCCGCAGTCAATGCAGCCTCGCGCAACCAGGTCACCGATCCTGAAATACCGGTTGCGGATCCCGCCGAAAGAGCCAGAAGCGCCTTCGCTGCAGACTCGCAATCCACCGAACTACGCGCCAGTGATGATCGAACCGTGCCCGCCCATGCAGGCATACCCGGCAGGCCAAGTGACTCTTTCACAAACTCCGCCGTGTCATCGATCACCCGCGCCACCGCGCGACCCCGCCGACGATAACGCACCGTTACCAACTCGCCTGGCTGTAGCAAAAGTCCCGCGGCGAAAGTCACCACCCCCGCGGAACTCACACCATAGTCTGCTCCGCTCGTGGAAACGCCCGGCCGCCGTGTCCGCTGCGTCCCATCCGCCGCCGTCGACACCACAAGGCATGATCCCGTACGCGTCAGCGTCACACGTCCCACACTGCCGTTCAGTGCAACACTGTTCACCGGCGCAAAGACACACTGTAGCGGCGAGACAGCCATCGCTCCGTCGTACAAAACCGTCGGCAGCGTGCTCGATGCCAATCCCCGGTCCGCAACCTCAATCACCACCTGCAACGGTGCATCCACGGCATCGCCGCCAAACTGCTGCAGCACACCATCTACCAGCACGCCATAGCGATTGCGAATCCTCTGCATCTCCGCACAATACAAACGCACGCGCAGCACATAACGATGACCATCCGCAAAGTCATAACTCGTCGTCTGTTCCACACCATTCACAATTGCAACCAGTGAATGCGCTCCTGCCGCCCCGCGCACACGCACACCGGCCACACACTGAGCACGCGTTGTCATGCCGTTATAAAAGCCCAGCAAGACGCCATCGCTTCCGGTGCTCAACATGACATCGGTCGCCTCTGCAACCAACCCGCCACCCATCTCCACCAGAGACTTCGCGCTTAGCAGCGTGGCTCCGTCGAATCCCGTACCGCCACTCATGCGAAGACCGCCACTGCCCAGAGACAGATAGCTACCCGCATCCATCCGCGACCATACATCTGAATCAAACGCGCTGCCATCGAATGCATCGTCCAGCAACGTGTCGTTTCCGCTCTCGCGAAATGGTGCATGCTGCAGCGCAAAACTCGCCGTCGCGCCATCCCCTCGAAACAGCTCTGTAACATACTGCGTCGGCTCATACTCACCGCTCACCGTTACATCCTGTGCCAGATCAGAGAAGAGTGAAGTCGCAGCGTCCATCTTCAGCGTCACATCATGCAGGGCCATTGAGTGTTGCATCGCCGTCGCAGGTTGCAACACATCCGTAGCAGAGGCTTGCGTGAGCCACGCCATCTCTACTGCGCGAAGAACCACGCAGTCATCAGAACCACTCGTTCCTGCCATCGCACGCGACGCTCTTGATGCGGCCTCTAGGATTCCATGAAATAACACGGCTCCGAGAGAATCGAGAACTCGCACCTGCGAACGGCTCTGCGGCATCACCAGGCCGCTCCCCACCAGGTCCAGCCCGGCGAAACACGTTGTCCACTTCCCGCGGCCTCGCATAATTTCCAGCGGCATATCTGTGCGCACAGCCAGCGTGTAATCCACCTCGCCCACGCCATCGTTGTTATCAATCCGCAGAATCATAACTCTCCTTACACGCGCCGCATCGCCGCAGGTAGATAACTTCGAAAACTAACCACACCAACGCCATCCACGGCGTCGATAACAGGCAACGCAACCATGCGTGCCATCGGCCGCCATCGCGTAACACCCTTCGTCATCTCCAGCGCATTCTCCGCAGCCCCTCCGCCAGCGGGTTGCAGTCGTGGATAATGCAAAATCAAACGGTCCCCTTGAAATCCATCCACAACAAACAGGGCCGACCACTCCTGCGCGAAACTCCCTCCATTGCGATCCACAAAACCCTCAACAACAGAGACCCTTGTGCCCGGATCCGGTACTCCAGCAGGCAATGGGGAAGCCAATGTGACCGCACTACCATCCACACTCAACACACGTGCAATGTTGAAGCTCACCCGGCGAACAAAGTCCACGTCGGGCATCTCTGGAACCGTCGCAACATAAGCGCCTGTAATGCCGCTTCCCACGTATCCCGTCGCACCGTCATAGTCAACATCCACCACAACAACGTCCCCAGCCCGCACTGCCGTCGCCGAACCAAGCTGCAACATGGTTGCTGTCGAACCACTGCCAACGACCTCGGCCGCGACTGCCGTCCCACCCGAGGGGTTCGCATTCACGCCAGCAGCCGTCTTCAACAGGTTCATCGTCTGCGTACCTGCCGACAACGCCACAGCCATCCGCGTCCATCCAGGTAACAACACCTCAACAATCTCTTCCACCTTCGATCGTCCCTGCGACTTCACCATCGCAGGCGCACCACTCCACACAGCTTTCCAGCTCTCACCCGTGTCGCGCTTCACAGTGGAGACAATGCCGGCATCTATCCATCCGGCAGGAGGCGTATCCAGGTTGAATCGCCCAATCGAAGCCGCATCAAACGCCATCGGCGTGCCATTCACTCGATCCACCGGCGCAAAATATGCGCGGACCTCTCCGGCAAACAGAGAGCCCGCATCAAGCACATTTGTCGAACTCATTGCTCTGTCTCCTCCAGCGCATAGACCGTCAACTTCACCGCACGTCGCAACACATCACCATCCACCACTACCGGAGAAGGCTCCATCTCCGACCACCACACATGCGTCGTGCGCATCACGACAGCGCTTCCGGAAAAATCCTGCAACGGTGCAAATCGCGGCTGCAACATCTGCGCCAGTTCAGCATCCAGAGAAGCCAGCACACGCCCACGGTCCATTCCCACAAACTCCTGGGTGCCGCGCGTTGCATAACGAACTTCACACTGCAAAGCATGGAGTCGCAATGGCTCACTGGAATCAATCACCTCATCCAACCACTGCAAAACAAAGCAATCCATCGGCTCACCCTGCGCCAACGGAAGCTCCACATCATCGGCAATCACCGCGGGACGCAACGCACCACGAATCGCCACAGTCCTGGCTGCATTCACAACAGCAAGCCGGTCACGCAACGTCAACAGAAACGTATCCTTCGCACTCTGCATCGCTACACCACCTCCACGCCGTTGGCAGTCAACAGCAATCGGTAAAGGCAAGCATCGCCCTTCGCCTTCACGCATTCCGTCGTTGTCATGCGATAACGCACATCACCAATCACCACGGCGTAGACCGCCATCATCGCAGCTGCGACAGCGCCACATCCACTTACGCCCAGCAGCTCCTCCAGCACATCCGCAGCCACCAGAACTTCGGTGGAGTCCTTCGCACTGCGAATCGCAACAGGTGCCAACAATTTCGCGAAGAACTCCGGCGTACGCAAGCCAAGCTGCTCTTCATCATCGCCTGCAATGGGAGGTGCCGGCATCTCTAATCGCGCTGTATCACCACCAACGAACCGCACCATCGCGCACGCAGCTCTGCGCTCTGCCACATTCATTCCCTGCATCGCAGCTACCCCACTCTCTCCGCCACATAGGGCTGCAACAGTCGCTGCACTTCGGCATCCAGCAGCGCCCCCTGGAAGTACTCCATCTGCATGCCATCCATTACCTGTCGCCTCACATTCAGCGCCGGCATTGCCTGGGCATTCTTCACAATCTGCGCGCATGCGATCTTCACTGGTACGGGAACATCCTCATAGCCAGCGGTATAAGTCACTTCCGCTTCCACGTAAGGCACGCCCAGCAGATGCGGCATCAACGTGAACACCCCATCCGTACTCACAGAAACCGTACTCACATCCACATCTGTCCACTGACCTGCTAAACCAAAGACACACAGCGCCTCAGCCATCGGGACATCTGCAATCGCACGCCCCATACGTGCACGCACACTCAACAGCGCACTCGCGCCACCGCTCACTGTTGCCATCGGCAGGAAGCTCAACTGTGCCTCGCAGCCACGCCGAAGCCGAACGCGCTCCACATACTGCATCACCGCAAGCGAGGCCCGGCGGCAGAACGCATCGATCATCGCCGACGCGGCCACAACCAGCTCATCCGCGGTATCCTCTCCCAGCCCGAACCTCACATACTCCGCCGCGCTCAGATACTGCATTCGCCTTTATCCTTTCCACACAAACAACCCGTCAAAACACCGCAAGACAAAGGGCAGGATGGCAATGAGCCACCCCGCCCTTCAAATCCATCGCAGTCATGCTGAGCCAAGCTCAACCTCGTCCTAGCGATCCACCAGCACCTGGTAGTGCGCGTAGCTCGCACCCTTCACCACCACGCCACCAAACTTCACAACCACATACTGCGAAGCAAGCGATCCCGGCGTACCAAGCTGGAACACACGCGGATTCGGATCAGTCAGCCAGTGATACTCAATCAGGTCTTCCGTCACGATGTACGCTGGCAGCACTGCCGAACCAGAACCCGGCGTCCCGGTATAACCCAGCGTCCACTCCGGAATCAGAGGAATCTCGCCAGCCTGCGTCGACAGGGTCTTCACCGTCACGCCACCCGCAATCTCCTTCGTGTTCAGCACCACGTTGAACTCGCTCTTCATCTCGCGATCAATCAGGTCCAGCAACACAGGGTTGGCATAGATCGCCGTCGGACGCACTGCATAGTTGCTATTCGCCACCATCTGCGCCACGGTCGACTTCAGGCCATCCACAATCGAAGCATTCGTGCCAATCGTCGTCGTGTTACCGCCTGCAATAATCTGCGAAGCTGTACCGTAATATTGCGTGCTGGTCGGCGTGCTCAGGCTGGTGTCTGCGCCATTCCACAGCGCAACGTCATGCGTCCGCATCACGCCTTCAACGGTGTCCGTCAGATCCTTTGCCTGCAGATACGCAAACTGGCTCTGCTGCTGGCCAATCTCCATATCAAACAAGTTGTAATTTAACTGCGCGACCAGCGCCTTCAACGGCACACTGCGCTCCACACGAGTGGGCGAAACCACAGGAGCCACAATGTTTCGCGGATCGACAAACCCCGCTGCAGCCGAAGGAGAAGGAATCCCTGTCTCCTCAAAGAAGCGCGATGGATGCCCTGTTGCAGGCACCTGCTTAATACGCTGACCGAACACACCGCGGCGGCGAACAATGTCGGTAATCTCCTGCTGATACTGCGGCACTTCAATTGCACCAGGTCCGATAAAGTCCGCTGCTGCATGAATGTCCTTAAACTGTGCGATCATCTTTTCCCTTTCAAAAACAAAAGCGCGCAGCTTGATCGCCACACGCATCTCTCATCTCGATACATCGAACACCGTCACCCGAAGCGACAGCACGATGCAACTCTTCTTCCACTTAAGTCGGCGACCCGATTCGCGAAACGAACCTGGGTAGCCGCAGCCTCTCTGTAGCGCAAACGTTAAAGCAAGCCAGCCCGCATCAATCCGCTCTTCACGGCAATGCGCTGTTCCACACTCAGCGAGCGAAATGCCGCATCCATATCCGATGCCTCTGCTCCCTTCGCCATCATCGAAGCTGAAGTCTTTCGCCCAACCGCAGCCGAAGCTTTCACACTGCGCATGTCCCCCATCGCAGCCTCCAACTCACGAATCCGTCGATCCAGCTCCGCGATCGCATCCTGCTGCGTTTCTTCCGCGGTCGCTTCAATCACATCAGACAGACTTACTGACTCGTTGGTTTCCTGACTCGCTATCTCCATCTCACTCTCCCTCATCGCGTTCCTTCCTTCACAGCACAACGCCGCACTGGCATCGGCTCCATCGCAGGAGCACGCCGTACGCTCTTGCGCGCCCCCGTCCTCACCGAACATGCCGACACTTTCTCTCGCACCACGCGAAAGCTGGTATTCCGATATGCCGCCTTCGTACGCAGCAGAATCGCAGCACCGGTAAACGTAGCCTTCGTCAATCGCCACATCTCCGCACGCATATCTTCCACATGCGCATCGGCCAACTCATAACTCATACCCAATGCATCATCGCCATGCGCCTGCATCTCCTGCATCATCTCGGTAAAGTCGCGCGCAAACAGATATCCGCTCACACGCACGGCATCACCTTCAATCACAGCCGACGTGATAATGCCGCACTTCTGCTTCGCATCATGTCCGTCCCAACCCGCTTTGAAATCCACCGCCATTCCCAGCAGACTTGGCAACGCCGACTCCGCAGCCTCGCGCGTCAGCACCACACGATGCCCGCGCGCACCGCTCGGAGCTTTATCGCTCGGCGCATCCACCCGCGTCAGCACGCCTTCAAACGGCACACGGTTCGGATGCCCCATCACCGCTGGAAACTCCACAGCCATCCCCTGAAGCTGCACCTTTCCCTCCTTTCACGAAACACTCATCCACACAAACATCAGCGAAGCTCACACGGCCAAAGCCGTCATTCTGAGCAAAGCGAAGAATCTCAACGCACTTCACTGCACCACAACGTTCCGATCTCTCCAGCCACACAAGCAACGCCAGCTTCGCGTAAGCGAAGCTCATACGCGCAACGCGCGTCATCCTGAACGCAGCAAAGCGTAGCTGAAGCATGCCCTCGAGCGAAGCGAAGGGGGCCTGCATTCCTCTGTGCCTACTACAACGCCGCCAGAAGCCTGCAATGCATCAAGGAGCCACAGCCCTCACCAACCAAGCTGACTCGCTAACTAACTGACCGTTGCTTCGAACACCGGCAACCCACGCATCACCCGCACCTCATCCACAGAAAGCACACCAGCATTCAACAGCTTGATCTGCAGATCTGCCTCATCCGACGAATCTCGCGAAAGCAAATCGTTGAAGACAAACTCAACATCCGTCCACCCCAGTGTCTTCGCAATCACATCACGCGTCAGATGCTCTGCAATCAACTTCGCCACCGGCACTATCGCGCTTTGAAACGCCTGCTCCGCCATCTCATCCGCGGTCGAGCGATTCACATCGTGCTCCAACCCCAGCAACATCGGCGGCAGATCAAACGCATTCGCCATCACACGCAGCAGAAACTCCTGCCACTGCAATCGCAGATCCGCATCCGTGCCACCCGCAAACCGCAGCACCTCAGGTTTCGTCTTCGTGGAAAGAATCGGCACCTGCGCCGATCCCTCTACCTCGTCCTGCCACCAACGCGTCAGCCGCTCCTGCTGCTGCGGTGTCACCTCATCCAGCCACAACGCGTACTGCGCAACACCGTTGCTCGCCAGCTTCGCTGCATAACGATGCGCAGAAAGGAAGTGGCTAATCGTCTCGAACGCCACTTCAAGTCTTCCCAAACCAAACGGCGTATACGACCGCGCATTCAACCGCACATACATCAATTCGCGATCCAGCAACGGCACACTCTTCGCCGCACCAATCATGGTCTGCAGATAACGCGGTTGTTCCGCATCCCCATTCCACGCCGCATCCATCGCAATCGTCGCGCCATCCACTGGCCACAACCGCACCGGGGCGGCCGCATCACCCGTCGTCTCAATCTCTGCTGCGCCAAAGCCGCCAACAATCACGTCTTCCAGCAACGGCTCCAGCAACGTACGAAAACTGTCCTGCGGATTCGGCGCAGCAAACACATTACGAAGTGCCTGCAACCGCTGCTGCAGTTCCTCACTTGCAACAGCATCCGCCTTCGCTCGCACCTGCCAGTCCATACTCGCAATACGATCCTTCACCACATTGATCGCCCGTCGCGCCATCGGCAGTTCAGCAAACCTCCGCAGATTCGCAGGCGTCGCCTTCGGTAACGCATTCACATTTCCACCTGGCCGCCACGGACTCAGCACCGCAGGCAACATCTGCGTCTTACGCTGTCCCTCACCTGCCGCTTCCACATCACCCTTCCAACCGCGCATCGCCCCACGCACCCGCTCCACCAAACTCACACGCCCTCCTTTTCTCAACCCCAAAAGCAAAAGGCGCAGCCAATGGCTACGCCTCTACAACAAATTGATTGCACACTTACGAATGCAAGAGCATGTCCCACTTGCAACTTCTAAATCAGCAACTCCCTGCGTGCCGTCTCTGCCACACGCGAAAGATCATTCACCGTCAACACGCGAAGCCCCTGTTCCTCCATCGTCTCCACGCCGAAGCGATACCGGTCCTCCGCCTCGCCGCCATCACCCGCGACAACCTTCAAAGGTTCCACAATCGCCGCAAGATCAAGCTCCGCAGCCTCAACCTTGCGCACACCAGCCCGCAAACGATCCACGGAAAACGCCAGCACCTTCGCCGCTTCCAGATCCCCCTCCAGCGAAACCGCCTGGAACATCCGCACCAGCGAAGGCGAGCGATACCCGCAATCCAACTTTAACGGATCGCCCGGGCGCGTATATTGCGAAGCGGGAATCCGCTTCCGCATCAAGTCCCAAACACCCGCGCGTTCAAACTCGCTACGGATAGAAGCAGCAATCGAAGCACGTCCACTCTTCTTCCGCGAAACCTTCTCGCGCATCGGCTCCACATACAGCCGCATCAACTGTTCCATCTCCGCCGGCATACTCTCCGCCAGCGCACCGCGCACTTCCGTGATCTGCACGGAGTTGGAAAGCGACTCCTCCAACAATTGCATTGCAGGCTTCGAAGCATAACCACCATCGCGAACGCGTGCGGCAATCTCGCCTTCCATCGCCTCCAGCAAAGCAGTATCGGCATCCGGATCCATACAACGAACACGATTCCAGTCGCGCGTAAAGCGCACCTGTGTTGTCTCGGTGCGGCCTGCCTCACGCAGCATCACACCAATGTTCACAAACTCGTTCTTCACTGCATCCGGCACATACCGCAGCAGAAAAAACTCGCACTGTATCCGTTCCGGCAACCGATCTCCTTAGAACACTCCGGCATCCTGAGCAAAGCGAAGGATCCCAACGAATCCTCACAGTGCCACAGGTTCAAACCATCCGCCACAAACGCTACATCACAAATTTAGACGCTGCTTCAACACCCGCAAAGGCCCCCGGCACCACAATTTTCCCTACCCTTCCCCAATTCGGGAAAGGGTTCCGCGAACTCTCACGGAACGAAGTAATCAACTCTCGCACACGCGACCGCCGTTTCAGCATCGTTTCCATCAGTGCTTCCAATTCCGAAGGATCGCCATACCATTCCGGTGGAACCACCTCTGCAATACCCCACAACGTCTCCACCTGCATCTCTTCCACGTGTGTGATCCAAGGCTCAAAACAATCCCAGCCCGTCACCCACTCATACACACAGTTGCGCATATACACACCGCGCAGCGGCGAGTCCGAAAACTTCCACTCCGTCGCCTGAAAGCAGTATCCCTGGTCAATAAACACCGCGCGATACTTCCGCTCTCTCGGCTTCCTTGTAAATACTGCCTGCCGCCCATTGCTGTTGCCTGTCCACTTATCAATGCACAGCATTCCCGCGAACTCAGAAAGATTCCGAAGCTCCGGCAACAGCTCTTCCGGCAGATAGTCCACCACCTGCCCCGGCATTAATCCACCCACAAACTGCGAACCGAACGCCAGCCCTTCCGAACACGCCACACGCTCACCACGTCCAGCATCCACCCACATCTCCGGCGAGTTACGAATCAGCCATCCGCTCACGTCCACCGCATCGGACAAAGGTACTGTCAATCCGACCGCCTCCGCCATACGCGTGGCAATCAACTCATTGGCCAGCACGCGCTCGCCTTGCGGATTATTTCGAAACTTCACCACCCACAGGTTGCCGTCCGCCCCCAGCATCAACTGGCTCTGCGCACCGCCGCGCATTCTGCGAATCGCCTGTACCGCCTGCACCGCCAACGAATCACCTCAACCGGAAGCATACTAGAGCCACCGCTAAGTCATCCTCGCGCGCACACCCTGTGCAATTGCCATGCTCATCACCAGGTCGTCATGACATCCCACCGCAGCCGCAGCCCGTCCGCGTTCATCCACAACAAAGCTCCGCATCTCCGCCAGCAACCGTCCACTGCGAAACAACGAACGCGAAGCAGGCAGCAGCACCGCCAACCCACTTAACATCCGCGGTCGCGAAGCAGCATCCGTCAACCATCCCGGCAACCCATCGCGATCCACAAATACATTCACGCCGCGTTCCTGCTCCAGATAAGCCAGCACCGCAGCCCCATGATTGTTCCGCTCCACCACCAGCATCGCGCTGTTATATTCCTGCGCAATCTCTGCTGCCACCTTCGTCAGATCACGGGGTGACATCTTCATCTGCAACTCCGCACACTGCATCCCCGTGGCAATATCCACCACCTGCACCGCGCTATAGTCGCCTTCACTACCACCACCCGCAACATCCACAGCAGCAATATAACTACGACCAGGAACCGCAGGCAGCCACACCTGCAATGCACCGCTGCGCCGCACATCCATCGGTACAACAACATCCTTCAAACATGCAGCCAACGCATCCCGATCAAAGAAACAATCGCCACTCTCGCGAAAGCAATTAACAGCATCCTCCGCAAACTCCTGCACACGCATCGCACCAAACCTCCGCGCAAGCTCACGGCGAAACCCCACCTGTTCCGCCGTGAGTCCCTCGCGCTGCACCAGCACCTCTTCCTCCTCCGTGAACTCCGCAACCGGCGCACCCACATACGCCGGTTCGCACCACCACGGAAAGAAGTGCCGCATCATCCCATTCATCTCCGCCAGCTGCCACTGTTCATAAAAGCAGCCATACGCCCCATTCGGCGTACTCTCCAGCACCAGTTCGCCACCCGGAGCCAGAGCCGCACGCAATCCCGCCAACGTCTCCGCTGCATCGCCAGGCCATCGCGCCACCTCACTGCAGTGCAGATTCGTCACGCTCAATCCACGCCCCGCATTCGGCTCTCCCGCACTCGCCACACGAAACTCTGAATCCATCGTGGGAAACGTCATCTGTCGCGCATTTGCACGCCCACGTTTTCCAATGCTCGATTGCAGCGGTGTGGGCAGGTTCTCCCACATCCGCTGCACCGTTGCAAAAAGAGCTTCCGCACTCTCCTGCGTATGCGCCACCATCAGCGTCATTGTTCCCGGAATCAGCAGCGTCTTCAGCAGAAACCGCCCCGCAATCCACGTGCTCATCCCCATCTGCCGCGCCTTCAGCACGATGTTTTCCGTGCCACGCCGAGCTTCATACCTGCGCTGCGCCACATTCGCACGCAGTGGTTGCAACTTGCCGGAACGATCCCGCACACACAACATGTGCTCTGCAAGGAAGAGCGTCCCCTTTGGCTGTTTCAACAGCGAAGCAAATTCACTCCAGTCATCCACGCTTCATCTCTCCGGCACTCGATCAGAACGTGCTCAAAGCCGCACGCGACCACGTATTCGCCGCGCGACATACATACAAGTAGCTCGCGTCCCATGCAACGGTGCCAACCGTACATGTGGCCGTGGACGAAGCAGGTGTATACAGTGGCGCAACAAACCCTCCCGTCGTTGCAGTTGCCGTATAGCTTGGCAATGAAAGAGATTTGTTGGAAACCAATACGCCTGATACGGCATTCAGCCAGGTCGCACCAGAAGCTCCCCATCGAAGCGAGCCGTCTCCCCAAACCTCAAACAGAGGATTGCCTCCATTAACATGCGTGGAGAAAAAGACACCGCCGAAACCGCTGGGAGCGTTGATGCCGAACTCAATTCCTCCACTGGTCCAACTGGATACCGCTGCCCCCTGATTGATGTACCAATGAGGCGTTCCTGTCGTTCCTGTACCTGCGGTATAAAGAGTGCCTGTATCCAGACGTGCCGGAGTACTTGCCGCAGATGCACCCGTACTGGTCGTCTGTCCGCTGCTGGAAAGCGTGGTAAACGCACCCGAGTTGGGAGTTGTAGCGCCAATCGGTGTTCCATTGATGGTGCCACCGCTTATGGCGACAGCGGAACTCACAGCTGGCACAGAGGCAATCGCCCCCCACGCACCGGTGGACGGATCACAGTAGTAATACTGCGACTGCGATCCGGTACAAACCAGAGCACGTGCCTGGATGGCAGTCGCCGCTACTAACTGACCAGATGTATTCGTCGCTGCGATTCCGGAAACCGTCGGAATGCTCGCTCCATTTACACGCGTGACCGTTGCAACAGCAGAACCGGCCGCCTTGGTTACATCGCCGGAGATTGCTGCTGTCTGCGCTGCTGGCAATGTTCCACTTGCAATGTTCGCGGCATTCGTTGTATCCGTCGTAGCCGATGCAGCAAATGCAACTCCGTTTGTCCTGCTGCAAGTCATCACGCTATTGCTTGCAACGTTACAATCGCCGCTCACCAGTGGCGGCACACCAGATGTTTGTCCATGCATCCCTGCGGCAAACATCCCCACAATCAAAAGGGGCAGCCATCTGGCTGCCCCATGAATCGCGCTGTATTCGCGCATGTATCGTTTACTCATTGATCGCTCCCGGATTCAAAAGCGTGACGCCGTCCGTATCCACCACCAGTTGTTGCACCAGATACTTTCCTGCCAGCGTATAGCCCGCCGCGCCGCTTGTACTGCTGGTTACAAATCCTCCATGTACCTGCGAAGACCACGCCACCGTGTATCCCGACGTACTACCCACCTGGAAGATCAGCGTAATGTGTTGTCCCGCCGTCAGTCCCGTGAACGTTTCGCTCGTCACGTTTCCTGTCAGCGGCATGTGAAACGTCGTGTTCGCACACGTCACCGCAAATGTCGGGTTCGCGCTATACGACACATTGCTCGCACACACCCCACCCAGCGCACTCGCTGGCAAACGTGCCGGATCCAGCGTTCCAGTCGTTAGATCGCTTGCACTACCGCTCGTCGCCACATTCGCCAGCACAGAGCTTGTTGCCGTAGGTCCCAGCGTCACGCCACCCACAGCGGAGGCCGTCGCCGTCTGCAGACCGTTGATCCGATTTACATTTAGCGTCGTCGCGTTAATCGTTCCTGCGGTCAATCCTGTCGGAGAGATCACATAGGGCGTACCGCGCATGGAGAACGTCAGTGAAGATGTGGAAGGCGCATAATTCACCGTATCCACGCCCGCATTGCTCTGCAGATTCAGCAGGCTGTACGTGGAGTTCCAGTTCCCGCAGCCATGCGAATTGCAACGCACGCGAATGGCCGATGTCTCACCCGCCTGCATATCCAGCCCGGCATCCCACACACCTCTCACCAGCAGCGCTGCCTTCGGAGCAATATGTGTTCCACCGTTGCCGTAGTACTGATTGACGTTTCCATTGTTCGACACCATCCAGCCTGAAAGATAGGCGCCAACGGTGCCGTTGAACTGAATACCCGCCTGCTGTTCCACCGAACCACGAGGCATGTACTGCGTTACATAAGAAATGTCGCTGTTCTCGCGCATCTGGAAAAAATGCGGCTCTTCCACCGGATCTCCAGCTGCCCACGACACCATGTTCGGTGCCAGAACAAACGTACCGTCCACCGAGCGCGTCGTCGCGTTCATCACGCTCAGTACTTCCGCCATTGGATAAAGAACATAACCACCGTTCTGATAACTCGCCGCACCTCCGGAACTCGTTGCATTCGGTCCCGTCTGTGCATACGTAAACTGGTTTGCAGCTGTCGACGTAATTAGGAACGTGCCGTTGAAACTTGCATCGGCTGCGCCGGAAATCGTCAGCGTCAACCCATTCAAATCAGCGGGAAAACCGGAAGCCATAGTAGCCGTGACAACATTGCCGCTCCTTTGCAGCGATGTGATCGTAGAAGAAATATTCGCAAAAGCACTTGCCCCCTGCTGCGCACCCAGGTTCTGAGTCACGAGTGATGCATACAAAAGCATGGTCGGCGATGCGGAACCAATCACAGGAAACAGTTGTCGTATCGCACCAACGGTATCCGCCTTCTGCTCGATCCCATAACCGCAAAGACCACCCATCGCAATCGTCGCGCCGGCAAGCTTCGGCTTATTCAGCGTCAACTGAATGTGGCTGCCGTCCACAATCGTGTAAGGGGCCATCTCAAAAACATCGGCGCCGCTGGCCCCAAACTGATTGACAACGCAGGCAATACCTGAACCCGCAGGAGCACTCGCCGTATTGGTCGAATACCCTGAACTCACACCGCTCGTCACAATGGGAAGTGTCACAGTCCCCGGCGCGATATTGCTGCTCTGCGAAACGGCTGCCGACGCAATCGTAAAGAACGTACTCACCGGAAACGACGTCCCCGTGAACATGACAGCAGAATGAAGAGGATGACTACCCAGGCCGATGATCTGACCAGTGGATATGGTTTTCGATGCAGCCGTATCGATCAGATAACGACCATCACCCTGTGTCCCTCCACCTGCAGTAATGGTTGTCGTCAGTTGCGTCGAACCAGTCGTACAGCCTGTAGCACACGTGCCTGTAAACACACTGGGATCTTCCGTGATCTGGATGTCATACGGATGCGAGCCTTCATCGCCATCATCACGAACGCCACCTGAATTCAAGAGATACTGAGAACCCATCAGGCAGTCGCCCACGCCATAGCAACGTTGCATGCGACTTTCCAGAACATGCTGCCCCTGCGTGTTGTTCAGCGACTGAATGCTCACCGCTCCGTACGTCGTCTTGAAATACGGAATGACCGAAGCGGCCTGCATATAAACGTTGTTGCCACCTGCAAGCGCATTCGTCTGGATCGAAAGTGCAAACTGATTCGCAGGGTTGAACCCGTTTGTCTTTCGCGCGGGCGTCGCCATTGTCCACGTGGTGTTCAGACTATGCCCAGAACCACCGCGTGCATTCAACGTGTACTCGTTATAGTTATTCAACCGTTGATCGATAACCCGGCCACCATCTCGTGGCACCGCGACGGGTTCAATACCGCTATAGGAAGAATCTGCCACCACCGTACAGGACGTGGTGCAATCGCTGCTGGCAAATGCATTGGCAATGCCGTCGGATCCACCCTGCGTTTGATACGGCTTCGCATATACCTGGCCATTCAGCAGATTCACCTGCAGTTGAGTTCCCGCAGGCTGCGTCACCGTCTGTGTTCCCTGCGGTACTGTCGACACCTTCTGCGCCAGTCCCGCTTGCACACCGGTTGTCGTTACGTCCACATAGTTCTTCGTCGCAGCCTGCAGGCTCGATGTGGGATCGCCCGGCAGCACCAAAGCGCCAGTCATCGTGTCGCCGGTCTTCTGCACATAGGGCGAAGCATCTTCCGGTACAGCGCCTGTCAATGCCGCACGTGCAATCGCCTGATCCACATATTGTTTTGACACCGTTTGCATCGCCACGCTTGTGGGCAACACCGTATTCCGCACCGCAGTCAGCGTCACCGGCGCACTGTTCACCGGCACCACCCAATACTCACGACTCGTTGAGCCATCGTTCAGGTGATACACCACGGTGTAGTACGTGCCTGCAGGTGTCGCCGACGCATTCGGCGCCAATGACACCGTCAACACACCGCCCGCATTCAACATCACCGATGTGCTGCCCTTCGGTACACTCTGGCCCGCAGCAGTCGTGAATGCAGGCCAGCTCACCAGCACTGTTCCCGAAGCCGGTGTCCCATCTGCCTGGTACACCGTGTCACTCACTGTCATTGTAGCCACTTGCGCCACCGCGCGATGCTCCATTCCCAGCGCCAACACCAGCCACAGCAGTCCCCACACAGGGGGCCATCCAGCCCGCCACAGGCTTCCGCTTGATCTCTCGCGCATTCTCACTCCTCGTCTCCTCAACAATCCCGCTTCAATTCCGTCTCGCGCGCCTCCCACTCTCGGAAACCCGCCAACATCTTTCGTGCAAACCCTGTCGTCCGTTTGCTTCCGGACGCTTCCATCCCGCCTGTCTCCAGCGCCATCTGCATCAGCAGCTTCAGCGCCGCCAGGTCGCCATCGCGAATCGTCCGTGTCAGCAACATCGCGCAAATCTGCGGAAGCGCATCCGCAATCTCACGTCGGACAAACTTTTGACAACCACTCGGTCTTGGGGCTCGACGCACTGCGATGCTTTCCTTCGCCAACATCACGGCATCAGGTGTCTCCGCTGTTCTGCGTGCACGGCCGCACACCGGTCGAACACTCTTACTGATCGCTTTCTTCACCTTCATCACGCTCTCCACCAACATCGGGGAGTCACCACAAAACAAAACACGGAGAACGCTTTCGCATTCTCCGTGTCCATGTACGCCAGATTTTTGGCGAGTGTCTCGCAGTGGCTTCAGCCCCCGCTTTCTTTCTCGCCTATTCAGAATAACAATTGCAGCGGAAATTACATGCCAACAAATTTTGGCCCGCAACTCTCGTCAGGAGAGTTACTTACCAGCTTTACCGTGGCTTCCCCCTCTTGACACGGATCAGAGGCAATTCTTTCCAACAGCTTTTTCCGCAGGAAGATCGACGTCAGTTCATCCAGCGCCTGGAAGTAACGCCGCTGAACAGAACGAAGACTCAAATGGAACATCGACCCCGCTTCTTCAAATGTGTATTCCTGCACGCCGATGCGAACAATCAGCCGTTGCTGTTCCGGATCCAACTCCGCGATACAGCGATCCACGTCGTGGACAAAGATCACCACATCGTCAAACGCATGCACCCGATAGCTCGTCACCTTGCCGCGAAACATCTCGCGGCCCAGCAACGAAGGCACACGTCCGCTCTCCATCGACAGCACACCGTACCGTCGAAGCATCGCCTCCGTGTACGACCGGTAAAACGCCGTCCCAGGTACCAGCAGTTTGCGGAACACAGGAGTTGCACGTTCCTCATCTGCCTGCTGCGCCGCTGGAACCGGAGCCACCGCGTGTGCAAGAGCCCCATCGGTCGCCCAAACATGCGTTAGAACACCCTGTTCGTCCGCGTCGACCACACTCATCGACTGCCTCTTGCATGGCATCTGCAGAAGCTTCATGCTGCACCCCCTTGTTCGTTGGTTACTACCATTCGCGAGGCCCGGCATGGACGTCCCGGACGCAGCTTTCGCCGCGCTGGAAGTTCGGCCATCCGAGGGCTGCAGTGCCGACAGTAAATACCCGCAGCCACTCCAGTGCGGACCCAAAGTCCTCCGCACCCCTCACACACCTTCAAGTCCCTGCGCAAGTAATTCATGCTTCTTTCTCACCTTCATCCGGTACCCGCTTCGTTCTTTCCCCGAGGTCGATCTCCGGTCTGTTGTGCTGCTCCTGTGGCTGGCTCTCTGGCCAACGAACCACATGGCAACGGGTTGATGTCATACGAGGTCTCGCTTCTCCCTGGGAGAAGGCATAAGGGGGCTATGCCCACGCGAAACCCGCAGGTTCTCCGCACATCATGTACGGCATCTCATGGCGTCATGTTGGTTTTGAGACCTTAGTTCTCGTAAAAAACCAAGTCAACGCGAATTCAAAAGGAGAAAAATCGAAAGTCCTAAGCCTGCAACGAAAGAGATTGCGGAGGTATACCCACTATCCTAACCACCTTTTCTTCGCCTTATATTCGCCCTGACCTCGGAACTTGGCAAGCTTTTTCTTCTCAAAATCAGTGGATTTCCCAATCTGGAATCCACCCGAAAGGCCTACAACCCGCAACCGTTTGAAACGCAAGGAACAGATCAAGCCAGTTGAACAATGAGACGCGAAAAAATGAAGCGTAGTGAAAGTCAATCCTTCCCACTTGCCCCGCCATCTCCAAACTGCGACCCTAAACACGTGAAGTTCCTTGGCTTCCTTCTCCTGCTCGTCCTCATCGCCCTAGGCGGTGCCGCTTATCTTGTCTATGCCCCGGTTACGCCGCCGCAGGAAACCTTTGTCGACCTTCCCATCGGCACCGGCACGCAGGCCATGGCACAAAAGCTGCAGAACGCGCATGTCATCCGTACGCGTTATGCCTTCCTGATTCTTCGTGTGTGGAAGGGCGGCAATCTCAAAGCAGGCGAGTACCGTTTCGCCGATCCTGCCTCCGCACTCACGGTCTATCAGCGCATCGCACGCGGCGACGTCTACACGCGCGCCGTCACCATCCCCGAAGGCTTCAACCTTTACGACATCGCCACCGCGATCGAAGCCACTGGTCTCGGCACCCGCGCCGCCTTCCTGGATGCCGCGCAAAAAAACACGGACCTCATCGCCGATCTCTCACCCAACGCACAGACGCTCGAAGGCTTTCTCTACCCCGACACCTATCGCTTCAGCCACCACACCACCATGCGCACCATGCTCGACACCATGGTTCGCCGCTTCCGTAAAGAAACAGCGTTGCTGGATCTTCAACAGCCACAGGCCTGCGCCGGTCTCTGCACCTCACTGGCACAGACCGTAACGCTTGCATCACTTGTAGAAAAAGAAGTTCACTTCGACGATGAACGCACCCAGGCCGCTGGCGTCTTCATCAATCGCCTGAACCGCAACATGCCGCTGCAAACAGACCCGACCGTCATCTACGCAGCAATGCTCGCAGGCCATTGGACAGGGGTCATTCATCGCAGCGACCTCGACCGCGACTCCCCATACAACACTTACAAAAACACAGGCCTGCCACCCGCCCCCATCTGCTCACCCGGAGCCGCAGCCCTCAAAGCCGCCCTGCATCCCGCCGACACAGAAGCCCTCTACTTCGTAGCCGACAACACAGGCCACACACGCTTCGCCGCCAGCATCAGCGAGCACAACGCCAACGTAGCCGACTACCGCAAGGGACAACACTAAGAACGGATACAAGCGCCAAAGGCGCGACGCGATATTAGCCCAGGCCTAGGTTACATAACCACCAACGAATAAGGAGTAGGTGCCCTAGGTTACATAACCATCAACGAATAAGGAGTGGGTGCCCCAGGTTCGCAAAGCTAACCTGGGTATTCGTGCGAAGCACGAACCAGCGAAGCTCAAACGAACGAAGTTCGTCATTCTGAGCGCAGCGAAGAATCCCAGCGCACTTCACAGCATGTGTGTAAGCAAGAAGAGTGAACCTGCGGGATATGGCGGGCGGCAGCGGGATTTCGCGGGATAAGGCGCGATTGGTGCGGGTTTTGCATCGGTTTGATGACTGGTAGGCTCGAAAGGGTTTCCGCACGATAGTTGACCTTAGCATGGGAACTTCCCATCATTGGATACCTCGGAATCCCCCAAAAATACGAAATCGTCGCAAGCAAAACGATGGGAACTGTTCCCATGCCACCATCTGAAAGCCGCTGATGAGCATCCCGCCCGCGTAAATAGCGGGGATTATCCATGGGAAGTCAGGTTTTCAAAGAGCGTTTTGGCCGCCTGGGCGGAAATACGGTTTTTGGAAGGCTTAGGTTGTTTCGGCGTCGGAAAACAGGGTCGCGATGGCTCCGAACTCGGCCCATTGGAGGCGTCGCCGGAGTGACTTGATAGGGGCCTCCGGGGGCTGTTGTGGGCCTTCAATTATGGGGCATTGGCGGTCGAACATGATGGCATCGCAATAGGCCAGAATCCGCTGGCGGGAGAGCTTGTGGCCGTCGTATTTACCGGGGTAATCCGGGGCCGGTGTGAGGCGGTCTGCGGAGTGGAAAGAGACCTGTCCAGAAGGCAGATCGACGTAGAGAACCCACTCATATCCAGCCGTCTTTGGATCGTGTTTCCAGCCCCAGCGAAAGGCCGGTGCTCCTGGTGCGGAGAGGACGCGGCAAACCTCTGATAGCGACCAGTTTTTGACCTCATAAGAGGCGCGTCGAGAGCTTCCGCGACGGTAGGACTTTGCGGCTTCGGAGCGCTTCTGAGCACGGAACAATGCGACTGCCAGTTGGCCCTCAACGCCGCAAGTGGCAAGGGCGGTGTAATACGCCTTCGTGACGTCACCGCTGCGCTGATCGAAGATGTGCTGGGCCGTCTGCATCATTGCATTGAGGTCTCGTACCAGTGGAGGTTTGAAAGCGCAGCCGTGCCAGGAGTCGAGGTGTTTGCGCTGATCGTGTAGTACCACCCCGGCTGGATCATGCAGCTAAATCCAGCCGGTTGTGCCTCGGTTGTAGCACCCACCTGATTCGCCCAAATGGGGTACGCCGGAGTGGATGTGGGGCCAGCGTTACAGAAGAAAGCGATCCATGCTGATCCAGTGGTTTGAGCCCAGCCAGAAACAAAGATCGGATACGAGTTTGTGTTTTGGTAAACCGTTCCAAAGGCGCGGCTGGAGGACACGTCTCCGGTGGAGGTCGCGGCAGGTCCCGAAGAGAAGTTTGAGCAGCTTGCATTGCCATTTGCCGTGATGCCTTTGCTGTACTGGTTCGTCCCGCACTGCGAAGGTATCGCGGCGAGTGCTGTCGCCGTTGCGGCATTACCCGATGTGGAGTTGGAGATAGTGCCAACTGCGTTCACATCAGACGTCGATAGGGCCGAGACGCTGGTGGTCGTGCCGGACTGCCTCACGAGGCCAGTACCTGCAGGGATGGAAGAAGCTGTATGACTATCCACATACTGCTTCGTTGCGGCCTGCAATGCTGCAGTCGGGTCAGCGGGAAGGACGAGCGCCCCGGTCATGGTGTCACCGGCTCTGTTCACCGGGGTGTACCCCAACGATGCTTGATATCCAGTGCATGTGGCGCTGGGCAGGCAGACTTCGTTTAAGAAGGCGAGGTCGGCGAATGTAGCCGAGTTGTTCGCAGCCTTGATGTGGTTGGTGCTGATGTCGAAGAAGAGGTTGCCGACAAGTGGCTGTTGAACTATGCCGGTTCCTGTATTTACAGCCCAAAGGTTAAGAGGCCCCCTTCTTATTTTGATAGCACCTCCCCCAAGTCCGACAGTATTCGTTTGAGGATCGAAGGTGATGGCTCCATTTCCTGACACGCCAGCCATATACGCAAAATTGTATTCGGGAGTTTTGGCGCAGTTATAGTTAGACGCATAAGTCCCAACCGTCATGCAGTTAACGAGCATTACGGCGGCAGTCGATCCAACTGCTGGAATGGTTGGAGCGTTGGTACGGATGGTGTTCACATTCGGGCCACGAAACTGAATACCGATTGGCGGGGTCGACATACGTCCGCCAGTTCCAAGATAGTTCGCGTCTCCCGTCGTGATATCGAGTGCGGGTGCGAAGCCCCAGCCTTCACCGGCCATGTTTATCGTAAGACCGGACATAATCTGACCAGACCCCTGTGTGTACTGCTGAAGGTTGAAGAGACCGCCGTTGGCTCGCTGTGCATTGAAATGGGGGATTTCCAGCGGGTCTGAAGCGGCCCATGCCACATTGTTAGTTTCCAAATCCATGTATCCATTGACGCAAGGATTTTGACTGGAAGTAGAGCCGATAGAGGGAGCGGTAGTTACTCCGGGATCGCACACATTGTAGATGAGAGCCATCGGCCAGATGTTATAGGCGGAGGATGTGTTCGTCGTCGTGATCGTTCCGGCTTCCGATCCAATAGTGGCCGAACCCGCAGCAGTCCACGTTACAGCATTGGAACCAATGTTTCCGTTATAAACAGGCGCATTCGGAGGTACACCGTTGAAGTCGGTCGTACCTGACACCACCACCGCAGGGTTGTTGGCGAGATAAACGGCACAAGATGCGATGGAGGTGAGAGCGGTTACAGTCGTTCCGGACTGTGAGATATTGGCAGCGCACGCGTGATTGGGGCCGTTGAGAAAAGATGCATACAGGCCTTGAGCTGCCCCTAAGAACCAGTTGCCGGTAAGCAGGGTATGGGAGTCTGAAATACCCACTACCATCTGAGCATTCATCGGCCCCGTGCTATTCCCTAACCGCAATTGACTGGCGTCGAGCGCTGTGCAAGCACCCTTGGCCGCTGTAGTGTTGCCAAGATGGCCCCGGCGAAAAGGAGCGCTGAAAGTAACAGAAGTTCCCGCGACTGATAGGCCGGAAATGATTACTTCTTCACCACCCGAAGAGTTCGTAGATGCCACACACATGTGGTCGCCATTCGCGAGGCCCGAGGAGTCACTGCTAAACGCGGTCGTCAGAGTGATCGCTACTGTTGCAGGAGAGTCGAGACTTACGGGCGGGTTAACAGAAGTGGCACCCTGTCCAATCCAAGGACTAGGGGTCAGAGTGGTGTCTACCGTCACCTTTGTCAGGCCATAGGTAGCGTCATATACCGCTGCCGTGATGTTGCCGGTGTATAGCGCCGTCTTCTTGTCCACGAGCATTCGGCCCACCCCTTGGGTGCCGCCGCCCTGTGTTAGATTCGCCCTTACGCTGGTCTGGTTAATGACGGAGGAGGTGGTGCCTAACACAGCAAAGCTCTGTTCGGTAACATGATGTGCCCAAGCGCGATAACCTTCTGCCGATCCATCAGGGTTGCCACCCGAGTAGACCATATATCCGTAATGCCACATGCAATCGCCGATACCGTAGCAGTTGGTGTTTGTCGTTTCGTGCTGGCGAATACCTGCACCATTACTCTGCATGTAAGTGTTCTTGCCGACACCTACCTGCCATTGACTTATCCCCGACCCGCTATTTTCATCCCGTCCGCGATTGGAAAAGTAGAAAAACTCCTGCTGTCCTAGGGGGCGCTGATTGTAAGCACCAGCATTAACCTGCGTCATCTTATCGTTCGAATAGTACAGATAACGCTTGGCCCACTGTGGTTGAGTGGAAATCCCATATAGCTGCGCATTCTGAATGACTTCAGCCGTACCAGCATAGCTGTTGTCAATCGTATGTACGACGGGGTTCGCGGAGGTTGCTACGATTCCAGCGTCATTGGTATAGCCGGGTTCGATAACACAATTGAGCGCTCCTCCCGCGAAGGCACGCTGGCAACCATCCGTAGAGGTTGACGTTGAGCGCCACTGCTTCGCCATGCCGAGGCTGCTTACAAACTTTCCCGTCAGGCTCGAAAGTGTGACATTGCCTGCGCCATCGGTACAGGTTCCCGTGTCACCGCCGAACTTGCCGTCAGCACCTTTGAATTGCATATTGCAGGTGCTACCACCAGGATTACCGCCAGCGTTGGCGACAGCCTGATCGACATACTGCTTCGGCGCGGCTTGCAGGTTTGCGGTGGGATTGCCGTAAAGATTAAGCGCGCCGGTCATGGAATCGCCAGTCCTGGCGACCTTACCGTCCGCTGCAGTCTGTGCCGTGGACGCTGCGGATCGTGCGGTTGAATCTGTCGCATTGGCAGCAGCCTGATCGACATATTGCTTCGGCGCGGCCTGCAGGTTTGCGGTGGGATTGCCGTAGAGGTTGAGCGCGCCGGTCATGGAATCGCCAGTCCTGGCGACCTTGCCATCTGCGGCAGTTTGGGCAGTGGAAGCTAAATTCCGCGCCGTTGTATCGGTAGCGTAGTCTGCGGAGTCAGCATGCGAGGCCGTATCTGCGTGCGTCACACTGGTCGCTCCCGATCCTGTATCCGTGTCGTCAAAGCTCCACGCGTCGAGCGACCAGCTTGTGCCGCAGATTGGCACCTTGTGAGCGTCCACGGCATACGGCTGAGAAGCTGTCGCAGTCACATCTTTGATAACGACGTGATACTTGATGATCGTTGGTGTAGCGAGGCACCCATCGGCCACATTCATGCCATCCGTGAGAGTGCTTCCAACACGCGCGAACACCTGACCATTCACGACGACGCCAGTAACTGGCTGTCGTGTCACAACTCCACCGCCTGCCACGCCGAGCTTGTAGTTTGCTGGCTGCTGGTTAATGTCTTCAGGAGTGATCGTCACAGTGCCGGATTTCAACTTGGTCTGGCCATCGGGAGCCACCACGTTGTAGGCAACAAACTTCGTGATCTGCGCGCCTACGGAAGACGCTACGGCGAGAAGCAAAAGCGGAAGAGCATGGCGGAATACGCGCATGCTGCGATAGTCACAGTTCAGAGACGCAAGAGAGGCTCATTTCCCGTTCGGGGGTGATTCGCGACCATGACATTGCTGCAGAGACCTTGAACGATGAGATATGGCATTGCAGCGATTTGCGTGAGATGCGCCACGGCGATCCACGCTTGCCTTCCATCTTCGGGTCGAGCAAGCGATACGCCTCGAAGTATCCCGCTTCAATGCGCAGGCAAACTTTGCTCTCGTGGATGCCGATCAGGTCTGCGGCTTCCAGCGTTGTGATGGTGTCAGGCCACGGAAACGGCAGCAGGTCCTCATCGCGGTACCGGCCAAGCACGATGGGTGGCCGCCGATCTGGAATGCCGTGCTTTGTACGGATATCGCTGATGTAGTCCACAAGCGATTCGTAGTAGATGCGATAAGGCGCGTGCGGCATGGTCTGGAACGCCTTCAGACCTTCCTTGATCTGCAGCAAACGCAGTACCACCTGCTTTTCGCAATGCAGGATGGTGGCGACGCGGCGGACGTCGATAGTATCCGACTCTTCGAATGGCAGCATGCCCTGCCGGAGACGATCTTCCGGTGTGAGTCCGTGGAATGGGCGGCGGTTACGCTTCATGCAGCTTCCTCCTTGTCCCACTTGCCTTGGCGCTGCAGCATGCGCTTCAACGCCCAGCGCACCTGGTTGGCGTCAGCTTTCGTCTTGATGTCTTTGCTCTCGCGCTTTGCGAAAGGAGAGCGTGGCGACGCAAGCCACGCTTTAAGACGAGTCTCGTCCCAACCGAGACGCTGCATGAAGCTGTAGACCGGGATCATGTCCTCGTCGCTGACAATCTGCGGCGCATTGGCGAACTCGTGATCCACATCCTTGCGGCCATCCAGGCCAGCGCGGCGTGCCTGCTCGCGCGAGTTGGGCCATGCATATGGCTTGTAGTCAACGCCAAGGATGGCCTGCGCCTGGTCGATGAGATGTATGGCCTCACCACGCGATAGATCGCTGAAGCTCGTGATCTTCCGCTGGCACAGCTCCGATGCCCACTGCAGGCGACCGTCGCGCGTGTTATCCACGCCGATCTCTCGCGCGGCCATCTGGCTATAGACGACTTGAACCCTTGCGACTTGTCCTTTTGTTGCCTTCATGGCTTACTCCTCCGGTGCGTGGTCTACCGCGTGGCCGCTTTATCGCTTGGCCGCACGTCTCGCATGTTTCGTGGCACTTCCGCCCTTGGCGTTTGCGCGAGTTGTAGTCTTCGCGTTGGCATTTGTGGCGGTCTGGACGCCCCGTGCAGAATTTCTGATTGAGCTTGTAAATGTAGCCCCGCTCGCCGCACCACTGGCAGCATCGTTCAAGTGGTTTGCGGCGGTGCTGGTCGGCGAGGTCTGGCATGCTTCGTCCTTTGCTGTCTGGTTGGCTGTGTCGATGAGATTGCAGAGGCGGCGCATCTCGGTTTGGAACCGTGTGTCGTTTTGGTGGCCGAAGCGGATCGCGGACATCATGGCGCGTGCGAGTATCTCCGTTTCGACGGAACGTCCATTCGCCCAGCTTGAATCAGGCGCCGGAATCACTATTGGAAGTCCGAAAAGGTCGGCGATTCGCATCGCAATGTTGCCTATGTCTGCCGCGTGTTCTGTGATCTTCGTCCCTTCACAGCCACCAAGGACAAAGCAGAGCTTTGCGACGTGGTCGGCCAACTCGCGCATCGCTTCGGCGATTGTCGGATTCCACCTATAGAAGTCGCCCTTGTGCTCATTGGCAACAAGCTCGCGCTCCATGAGGTTTGCAAATTCACGCGGTGTCATGCTGTTTGCGCCTCCAGTTGAAGTGCAGGATGTCCTGCGCGATGCACCACGCGCCTGTGAGGCCAGTGGGCAGCCATTGCGGGATGGTGTTGCATATCTCATCGACCTCAAGGCCGTCCTCGCGCCACTCCGCGAGATATTTGTGATCTGCAAAGAACTCAAAGCCCCACTCTTTGCTGTGTCCGCGCACGGTGATTTCCAGTAGCTTCTTCATACGATGTGCGGCCTCTTCCGCTTTAGAAAACGTCCAAGCTGCCACACTTCTATGGACTGGACGGAATACGTTGGTTCATCTACAAGGCCGTTGTGCTCTACCGCTTCCGGGTCATACGGGCATATCGCGCGGATGTAGGACTTAGGTTTCCAGAAGCCCCACGGCCCGTCTGGAGCGTTGTCATCTTTCTCGTCATCCACATCCCACTTCAGGCGCGGATGCGACTCATACCATGCGACGATGACGGCGACTGCGACCTTTGCATCGTCTTCATCTTCGAAGGCCGCAACGAACCATTCGCTCCGGTCCTCATAGCATCCGTTTGTGGCCATCACCAAATGCAGCATCTTCATGCGGCCTCCTGATCTGCTTCTGCGATGAGGGCGCGGCCCAGCTCCGTGGCAAAGTACCTGAGCTGCTCCGTCTGCGCGATGAGGGCGGTGCTGTCGGCGAGGTGATGGCTGTTCAGAGACAGGTAGACCGTCCAGGCCACGGCGTGGCCAAGGGGTGCGTCTATGCCTAATGCTTCGGCCATCAACTCGCCGATCTCGCCCATGCGGCGTCCGCCATGCTGTGACGCGATGCGTAGCCATAGCAGGCCCAAGCGCCGTTTGTCGCGCGGCTCAATGTTCACGCGTGCCGGTTTGCCGATGTGCCAGCGTGTGACTTCGAGGCGGCTCATGCAGCACTTCCTTCCATGGCACAGCCGAGACGTAAGCGTGCTTCCTCTGGTGTTACAGGCTGCGGATACTTACGGCTGAAGGTGGGAGTAGAACCATGGCAGCGACCGCACAGCACTGCGTCCCGCTGCGGAAGAGTGCAGGTGCGGCCACGCTTTGAATGCAGAAAGAAACTCATTCCGCAGACCGTCTCCGCGATCATGCGTTCCGGCGAATCCAGCCGGATCAGCGAATCATAAGTAGCCCGATACCAATACATCTTCACGCCAGCCGTGCGATGCATGAGGTGTGCGTTTCCACCAGTTCCGTGGACGTACGGAGGAAACGACTTTGCGTTTGTCCAGCCGAAGGCCGGATCACGGAAGTCGGGACGTCCAAGGATTATGTCGCTCATGCTGCAACCTCCGGCATCTGTCCTCGATGGCTCATTGCTGCGATGGCCTGCTGGCCGATGTACTCGGCATAGGCGGGGGGGATTGCCTGTGCAAGTTCCTTGCGGGACATCCACGAAATGCCCATGGCCTTGCGCCACAGATCGACGTTGTCACCCTTGCCGCGACCGTTGCCGTAGCAACCGACCACGCGAGACCTGTTGCCTTGAAGACGTGCGAGTGGTGGAAACTCGACCTTCTGCGTTTCGTGACGGCATGCAAGTCCAAGTAAGAGGAAATTGGCTTCAAACAGACGGTGCCGCTCCACCAGTAATCCGAATGAAGAACCGCAGAGCATCACCGGGTTCCGCAGCGGACTTCCGACGACGTTCTCAATGACATACAGAGCATTCGTCTGCTGAAGCCTGCGACGCACTGCATCGACAAGGTCTGGATGATTCTTTTGACGTCCCTGCGCTTTGAGAAGTCCGCGATTCATGCGCATGTACGTCTGGCATGGTGGGCTTGCCCAGACGAAGTCATAGCCGGTGAGCGGAAACTCCATTGCATTGGCAACGTGAAACTCATCACCGCAGTAGTTCGGCTGGTCCTTGATATCGACGCCCGTGACATGGAAGCCAGCGGCCTGCAGGCCACGCGTCGCGCCACCAGCACAGCAGAAGAGGTCGAGTGCACGTAGCTTCATTTCCATCCCCTTTCCGTGAGGTATCCAGCAGCGAAAATCAACACGCCAGCTCCTAGCCCACATTCGAAGAGGACGCCACCTGGAAGGGACGCGACAAGTATGAGGAGGATCGCGATCATAATCAGAGGAAGGACGATCAATAGCTTCACTGAGGCTCCTTGTTAAAGCGGCTTTCGATGTGCTTCACGATGCTGTCCGCTGCTGTGGTGATGGCGTTGTGGATGTCCAACGGCTCGTCGTAGCAATCGTTCGCAAGTGACCAGTCGGCGTGAAGATTGCGATCCAGAACGATGACGACGGCTGCATTCTGCGCGGCAGCAAACTGATGAATCGGCTGCGACATGCGCGTCTTCTCTTTGCGGCGGCCCTCAAGCACCGGGCATGAGGAGTTGTGTGGCGTCGTCTCTTCGTTGTCGGCGTTCATTGGATCGAAGTAGATGTCCTTCTGATACGTCGTCTTCCAGTGCTCGATAGGCTGTTTGCACAGCTTGCACTGACGGCGTTCCATCAGCTTGTAGCCAGCGCGCCTGATCTCAAGCAACGTGGTGGGAAAGCCGCTCATCGCGAGACTCCTTCCTGAACGACACTCAACATGCGCGTCAATGAATCGACGAGTTCCTGCTGGTCCAGCAGCGTACTGGCAGAACGCACCATGGCCTGTGCCTGACGGATGAGAACTTCTGCGGCATGGCGGCGCTCTTCGTGTGTCTGCGCGAGGAAGTAGCCACCATGCTCCGCGCTACGCGATGCGCAGACGGGAATACAGTAGGGCGTGTTTCGCAGCTCTGAAACGAGTTGCTTCACGCCACGCGGTGTCGTGCCGAGGCGCTGGGCCAATTCGCGCAGGGTGACGGTGTGTTCCGCGCCATAGTGGCGTTGCAGGAGTTCGAGCAGCCGCCGCTGGTCTGGCGATAGCGGCTGCTCGAAATCGGTGCGCGAGACGAGGTTCACTCGTTCGCGGGTGCGGTCGGATTGGAAAAGCAGATCATTCATTGCTGCGTTCTCCCTAAAGAGGTGATCTGTTAAACGTGCGGTTGGAACCACGCGGTGATCTTGCGAGCGACGTATCCGTCACTGAAGCCGAACGGATGCTTGAGGATGGTGAGGGTGAGCTGTGACGTCTCCGGGTTGTAGGCGTAGCCCACGGCAGCGCCGAAGTGCTGGATGGTGCCTTCGTTGCCAACGACTGGATGGCCGATCTCCTGCGCGACGTCGCTGCAGCGTTCGGCGAACTCTTCTGGGGTTACGGTGTAGGTGAGAGGCTGTGACATCTACTTTCCTTTCCTGTGTTCGCGGCACCATGTCCGCCATTCCTTGTCGATCTCGGCTTGCGTGGTGTTGGCGTTTTCGTACAAGAGCCACATCCGAGCGAAGTCTTCGTAAGCGAGACCGCCGATCATCGCTTCAACGGGTTTGCTTCGCATTGGCCGGTGGCAATCATGCGATCTATGAACTTGCCGCCTGCCGGGTTTAGTTCGCGCCAGCGGATGTCACAGGCCTCTTCGATCTCGATCAGCAGGGATTCATAGTCGAGGCGGACAAGCTCCTCTTTCTTTCTGTCCAGCAGCGTCTTGACCTCTTCGATTGCGTTCGTAAGTTTGGACATCTATGCCTCCGCTGTTTGTGCTCCGTTGAAGTAGGCGCGCTCGATGCACTTGCGCTGTGGGTGGTGACGGAGTGGCGCATCCATACGCGCGGTGTTGCGCTGGATCAGCAGCTCCGCACCGGCGACGATGCGTTCCAGTGGATTGCGGATCGCAGCAAGCATGACCTCGGCTTCTTCCGCCTCGGCATAACGGTTAATCGAACGCTCGCAGACCTCCGCGCGTTCCGAGGGCGCAAGGCTCTCCCACCAGGCGTCGATCATGCCGATGGTCATGCGGTGCGTGATCGGGCCGTCTTCAAGCACGGTGTAGACCGCGTTGGGATTGCCGTCGCGTTTGTCAGTGCCATCGGGCAGGCGCATGGATTGGGTCAGGGCTGAGGCGATGGTGTTCAAGCTGCCACCTCCTCTGGAAGCTGCGTGATGGCAACGTCGGCGAGCTGCTCGATGTAGCTGCCGGTCTGCGAGAGTGCCTGCAGGTGGGAGTGGGCTTCGTCGTGACGATTCGCATCCATCAGCATCTTCGAGAGAGTTGCGAGACTCTTTGCCCGATCTGCGGATTCGATGATCGTTTGCAGTCGTTCCTGTTGTGACATCATGCTGTCCTCCGGTGCGCCTGGTCGGCGGCCTTGGTGGTGTAGTGTTCGCGGAGTACCGCGAGCTGCAGTTCAACGCTTCGCATGGACGCGATGGCGGTCTTACAGCAGCGCAGGACGTCCTCTGGATCGGAGTGGCGGTTGCATACCGCTGCGTTCACGAGAGTCAGCGACTCCGTCATTGCAGCGGCCTCGCTCAATGCGTCTTCGGCGTGGTGGCGAAGGCTCCTCATGCTGCTGCCTGCAGTTCCTTGTCCCGGAGTTCGGGACGGCTGATGAAGGCGTGGGTGGCGGCGAGCCGTGCATAGGCACGGGCCTGATCTAGGTACTCTTCTGCTCCGGCGAGGTTGCCATCGTCCATGCGCAGCTTCGACATGAAGATGTGGTCGCCTGCATCGCCGCCGATGGCACCCGCCTCTTTGGCGTGGAACTCGGGAATGGTCATGCCGCCACCGCTTTCTTGGCGCGGGGCTTCCGTTGCTTCGCCTCTTTTTCACGCAAGGACACCTTCACGCGCGGCGCGGAGCTGCTGACCTTGATGCATTCGGCGAATGCAGCCTTCAGCTTCGTGCGAAGATGCTTCGGTAGATCAGCCGTCCGAAATACTTCCTCTGCACCTGCGACCAGCTCGTGCTTGATGCGCTCGCTGAAGATGCGTGAGAACAGATCGGCACGGTCATGTTCAAGTAACAAGAAACGCAGGTTGTTGATCTTCTCTTCGTCCAAGCTGGTGGTGGTAACGTCCGTGACCATCGCCGTATTCAACGCGCCTTCGATAATGCGCGAGTGCTCCGATCCAGCAGCAAACTGCCCCCAACCTTTGACCAGGATGATGACGCGGTCCTTCGCGTCCTTCTCTTCCTTCGTTGCCGATGTCTTTGCTTCCGCTGCGAACTGATAGGACCGCAGGATAATGTCCGTCTGTTCCGGCGTTGGGCCTTTGGCGACATCGATAATGACTGGCTCCGGTGCGGCCATCGTCTCTGCGTTGATTGTGTGCATGGTGCTGTTCATCGTTCCTCCGGGTAGTGGTGCTGCGTTGGTGTCTGGTATGGATGGGTGCAGTCGTAATCGAAAGCCTGGACAAAGCCCTGAATCACGGAAGCCATGACGAGGGCGATGAGACACATCCAGACGAAGTTGATCGCGAGATCACAGAGCGTCTTTTTTGCAGGAACTGGTTTCATTGCACGGAACCTTTCTGCGCAAGCTCCGCGCGTGTGGAGTTCATGGCCTTGAAGAGGCGACGGACATTGATGTAGGGCGTGCCGTGGCGATAGATATCCGGCACCGAGGAGTGATCGACGAGCGCCTGACGCTGGCGCTGAGACAGGTTCGGCATCTCGGCCTGGACGATGCTCATGGCGCTGGCGGCGCTGACACCGGAAAGCTCGACATTGGCTTCAATGCGAGAGTTGAGCTGTTCGAGGATGGGTGCCTGCTGGTTGAGGATCGTTGCGAGGCGATGGCTTCCCATCAGCAACACGCCGACGCGGAGGCCAGTCTCTGGATCGTGTAGCTCGCGGAGAGCCTCCAGTGCGTCCAGGGAGAGCAACTGTGCTTCGTCTACCGCGAGTAGAACCCGGTGCGGACGGAGCGCGAGACGCAGGCCGTTGAGGCAACTTGCCGTCGTCATGCCGCCGGGTGCGCCTGTGGTGAAGCAGATGCGGCGTAGCAGCTCACGCGGCCCCATCCTTGCGGATGAGCGGATGTAGAAGGCGCGTTCGTTGTCATCCAGTTGCAGATGGGCAGCGTTGAAGTCTTCCACCATGCGCCGGGTAACAAACGTCTTCTGCGACCCCGGAGGCCCATAGATAAGAGCCATTGCGCTGTTCGCGTGGCAGAACGAGAACCACTTGCGTAACGTGGCTACGTTCTCTGTCTGATATAGCTCTCCGCGTGTGGCCTGTGTGATCGCCAGCGGATAACGCTCAAACATGGTTTCGAGGTCGCGGCGGATGAGCAGATCGGAATCGGCTGTCTGCTCATACTTGTCCTTGGAAAACCGCTCGACACTGACGCGGCCACGTCCGCAAAGCATGGCGACCTGATCCCACGTCAGGTTGCCGTGTTCCTTATAGGCAACCAGCTTCTGACGCGTGGTCATGCTCTTTGGCAGAGATGATTCAAGGCTTTGTTTCAACTCTTCAGTGATGCGCACTTAGTCCTCCATCGCAGCGATCATGGCTGCCACGTCATGCGCACACATCGGCGCTGCCGCCTGCGGGGCGATCTTGCGTGGCTGTTTGGGTTGAGTGATGAGGCCAGCGATATCCGGCCCCGGCGTGGTGGGAACGTTTTCAGCGAGCAGCTCAAGGCGTGTCTTCGCGCCAAGGATGCGTCCGGTGCGCTGGATGGAGGCGAGCTTGTCCTTGCTGGCGCGGAGCGAGCCACGGGCGCGCTGCATGCCCTGCGCGATCTTTGCCTGCGTCTCTTGGTCGTGCGGAGCGAAGTTAAGCTTCTCCTGTTTGACCAGGACACACAGGACGCGACCGCGTTCGTCCGCGATGGCGACGGAGCTGCGGTCCAGTGAGTCGTACAACACCTGGACCTTGCTGCGGTCATCGCTACCGCCGGAGAGCGCCAACATCACCGAGGTTGCATGTGCATCGTCATACGCGGCGATGTAGCGTTCGCCATGCATGTCGATGCCGCCACGAATTACCGAGCGGATGGCGCGTTCTTCGAACGTGCCGGCAAGCTCCACGGCAAGCGGCCTCGGACGCTGGCGAGGGTTGCGTTCTGCTTTGAAGACTTCTGCAGGCGAGCGGCGATCCATGCCTTCCGCATCCATCGGCTGCTGATGGTGCCAGTCCACCCATGCAGAGAAGCCCTTGATGTAGTCGCTGGCGAGTGGAAGATGGGAGCGCTCTGGCTCGCCATCCTTCACCGCCTTGTCATGGTGCGCCATGGTGTGGCCGGAAATCTCCGGGCGAAGGTGCGGAGCGCCGCCCGTGTACGCCTTCGTCCACATCGTGTCGTACTGCTCATGCACGGTGCGGAACTGACGCTCGACATGCTTCGATTGCGGATGATTCGGAATGCAGTGCGTGACGCTCATGCCAAGGCGCGCAAGGATGCCGAGACGCATCTCCATCTCGGAGATGTCATCAAAGATGGTGGTGAGGTCGGCACCGGGCTGCACCATGTGGCCGCGCAGTGCGCCGCGTGCTACCTTCCGATACGCCTTGCCGTTGTCGCAATAGAACTGCTCTGCAGGACCGTGCGCGAGGACAGCGTTGCGGAGCGCCGCGCCGATGGGAACGCTGGACTCTTCCACGCCCCAGCACCATCCCACGAAGTAGCGGCTGCGGTAGTCCACGATGGCAGAGAGCTGCAGGCGAATCTTCTGATTTTTCGGAATCCAGTCGAAGACATCGTTCTGCGTGAAGACGTCGGCCTTCATTGTGTCTGCGATCCAAACCTGATTCGCGTATTCCGTGTAGGCGCGCTGGAGGTACGGCATGACGATGTCGCCATACTTCTTCTCTCCCTTGCGTGCGAGTTCCTTCAGGTCTTTGTCAGCGGCATCAAGGAAGCGCCGGATGGTGTCATAGCTGGGCAGATCGGCCAGCCCAAGTCCAAGACGCCATCCCTGCTGGCGCAGTGCGCGTTCCGCTGCACGAGCGCTGACGTGTGTGCCATCCGCGTAGCCAGTGAACGCGACCAGGGCGGCAGCGTCCGGGTGTTCGCTGAAAAAGCGGCTCTGACCGGCATCCTTGCGCGGCTTCTTCGCGAGGTTGGCTTCTCCACCTTCGCGGTAGCGCTTGAGCATGCGCTTAACGGTGCTGTCGCTCATGCCACGCTGCTCGGCCAGCCACTGGATCATGTCGGTCTGTGTGCGTACCGCAGCACCACTCAGCAGACGCAGGCCAAGCCGCTTGTCTGGATAGTTGATCCAGTCGAGCAGCGGAGCCAGAACCTCGCGGCGCTCTGCAGCTTCGCGCGCGGCGGTGTCATTCAGGACAACGCGCGGAGCCACAGGCAGTGGGCGTGGCTGCATGAATGTCGCCAGTGCGAGCTGTGCCGGTTCCTCGACCTGCAGCTTGCGCTGCTCGACCTCATAGCGTTCGCGTGCCTTGGGTGGCAACGAGGCAACCGCAAACTCCAACTGCGTCCAGCGGCCATTCCGTTCGCCGGTCTCGCGTGTGCGGACATTGCCTCTACGCACTTGTTCTGAAAGCCAGCGACGGTCCCACTCGGAAAGCCGGAGGAAGTCTTCCCGGGATATCCAGCGTTCGGGCGTTGGTAGAAGGTGGGGTTGCAGGGATGGGAGACTAGCCAATCTCCACCTCCTGCAGCTCACGTTCAAGCGAGGCGATGTTCTGTCCGGCACGTTTCTGGCGAAGGTATTCGCGGCCAAGCTCAAGGAGCTGCCAACCGGCGTCATCGATGACGTGGAGGCCGTGGGCTTCTGCGCGGCAGGTCAACAGGCGATCATCGCCCGTGACGAAGCAGAAGGCGCGGTCCAGCTCGGCGGGAAAGCGATAGTCGCCGCGCGAATCAGCGGAATACTTATAAAGCTGATTTGCCGTTACCGTAGTACCCGACAGCCGGGACATCTCTTCCGCAATCTCTTCGCGGCTTAACGTGCAATTGCGGATAGCTTCGGTAATCACGGCGCGGACCATCGCGCCATCGCTCATGCATCCAGGCATGACCTCGGCATGGCGACCGAAGAGTTTTTGTTGTGATCCAGCGGCAAAACGTCGTGCGCCTTTTGCCGGAGACACGCGGCTGGAGCGGCCAGCATGATGAGTGTGTGAACGATTCACGCCGCACGCTCCATCTGATCTCTGCGCTCTTGCTTGCGCTGCCAAGCCTTCTCTGCGGAGGTGAGGGCTTTGCTTACGCGCTTACTAGTGCGAGCGCCAAGGGATACCTGACGGACATGCTCGTGCGAGAGGCCGAGCCTCCGAGCAACAGCGGCCAGGAGGCCGTGCGGTCTTTTATTGGGCAGTACGATCATTGGGGCGATAAAATCCACGGGTGGAATCCACTCTCTAAATATGGAGATTATGCGCACGCGCATATGGACGTCAATGAAAATATGCGCACGCGCGCTGCCGCCGAACTGCGCCTCAAGATTGGGGAGGCGCTCCTGCATGCCCGAAAGAGGCTCAAGCTCAATCAAAGTGAACTAGCTCAAACACTTGGAACCGGACAGACGAATGTGTCGAAGTGGGAGAAGGGGAAAGACAAGCCCCCGCACACCGCGCTCCTGGTCATGGCTGATTTGGTTCCTGATTCAGAAAAAGGCCAGTGGCAAGAGTGGGCTGGAATCAAGCCTCAGCCACCGTCACCGCGAGAGCCTAGAGATATTGCCGTGCTTCGTGACGCCGCCGCAGCAGGTACGCCGAGAATGGTCAATGAAAAAGAAATCGATTTTCGACTCTCGTTACCGGCACATCTTCTGCCTGTAGGAGGCAAGCTTTTTGGCGTACCTATCGAAGGTGACTCCATGTCTCCAGTTCTTGAGACGGGCTATATTGCCATCGTAGACATCAACCGCCGCGATCCAAAGAAGCTGCAAAATCGCATGGTCGCCGCACGCGATGAGGATGGTGGTGTAACGATTAAATGGCTGCGCTACCAAGACCCGATGTACTTACTGGTTCCTCAAAACACTTCCCAGCGTCATCCGGTCTATATCGTGCGAGAAGGTGACCAAGTATCGATAGTTGGCGAAGTTGTGATGTGGATCGGAAAACCGCCGCTATCGAGGAAGTGAGGAGATGTTGGGCATGAGACGAATTGCAATGTTGTTGATAGTTCTTCCGTTGATCGGGTCTGCTCAGAACCGCGCCGTAGAAATCGGCATGACACGCGGTCATGTGCTGAAGATGACCGGCGCACCTAATGGGTACTTCGCTGATGGAATAAGAACGAAGGCGTTTCCGCGTGTGACGGTTGGATATGTCACAGAAATTTATGACCGACGCGTACAAGGAAGGAAGTACGAGCTTCGCATTGGTTATCAGCCTGACGAGTCTAAGTCCAGGTTGAACCCACCATTGGTGGTGTCAGAGCTGCGATTTGTATCAGACAAATTAATGCCGGCGTCTCAGCTCCTAACTGCCTCAATTGAAGCAGGGCGAATATGTGCACGCGGCTGCGAAATTCTCTCTCGTGGCGATAGGGGACTTTTGCTGAGATCGAATGGCAAAGAGAAGTTTTTTATCGAGGTTAGTGCTATGACTCAGTTCGGCACGGGAGAAGAGCCAGCAGTACGCTCTCTCGATGACACAGCAGGCGAGATTACGATCAGCACGATTCCTCCGTTCAGCTTCGAGAAGCTCACTAAACTTGGTGATTGGCCCCGAAACTAGTTTTCGCCTTTACTTCGCCTCTAGTTGGAGCTACGCTCCCTACATGTCCCTTGCACCTTTCGCTTGGCCGGGCGGCAAACGCGCTCTCACGAAGACGCTGCTAACCCTTATTCCGAAGCACACCATTTATGCGGAGTTGTTTGCAGGCTCGGCCAAGCTGCTTTTTGCAAAAGAGCCATCGAAGGCCGAAGTCCTGAACGATCTCAGTGGTGACGTGACCAACTTCTTCCGGGTCTGTAAGCACCGCACCGCTGAGCTAGCGGAAGCGCTGGCAGTGGAGTGCATCCACGCTGGCCGCTTCCGCGACCTGCGCACTGAGAAACCTGAGTGTGAGCTGGAACGCGCCCTGCGCTTTTACTATCTGACGCGCTACAGCTTCGGCGCGAAGGGCGAACACTTTGCCATGGGCAACGCGACGTCGCCGAAGTGCAGGCCGCTCGACCAGGTACGCGAGCTGCTCGCCGCGACCGCCGCGCGACTGGCGACGGTACGCATTGAGCAACAGGACTTCGCCTTCATCCTCAAACGCTATGACAGTGCAGGAACGTTCTTCTATCTCGATCCGCCGTATGTCGAGTACGGAGCCAATGGCCGGTACGAGCCACTGGATGAGTTGCGCCGCGAAGAGATGTTTGCGCTGCTGGCGAAGTTGAAGGGTAAGTTCCTGTTGAGCTTTGACGATCACCCTGAGATACGCCGCCGCGCGAAGCAGTATGGCTTCCGCATCCGTGAAGAGCAGGTGCCTTACTCGTTGTCTGCGAATGCGGATGCAAGAAAGAAGGCTGCTGAGTTGTTGGTAGCGAACTACGCTATCGCCGCATGAAGTAACAAGTTCTCCACACAAGAGCCGCCCATTAGGGCGGCTCTTCTCTTTGCATCAAGCCGTGAATGCGCTTCTGCGCCCGAATTCCCGGAGCGCCCTGAAGCAGCCGTCAAGGCGCGTCTCTCCCCACACACTCAGTTCATACATCGCAGGCCGAAGCGCCCGCACGATCCCTTCGTAAGGAAAGGAGGCTGCGGAAAATCGCCAGAGCCACTAGGGCCGGTGCAGCCATAAGGCTGCCCGGCACGGTGTAACCGGAGGAAGGTGCGCGTGGAGATGCCGATCACAACCGAAAGTGTTATGCCGGAGCCTTCATGGCTGGTACGCGCTCGTGTGGATATCGGCATCAAGGAAGCACCGGGGATTGCAGATAACGCTGTGATCGTCGGATGGGCGCGGTCGCTTGGCTATGCATGGGTCGCTAAGTTCTACGCACACGACTCAATTCCTTGGTGTGCATTGTGGATGGCTCACATCATGCATGACGACGGCAAGGCTATTCCTCCGCAGAAGGATGTGCTGGGCGCGCTGAACTGGCGGCTGTGGGGCACTCCTCTGCACCGCGCTGTTCCGGGTGCAGTTCTGGTGTTCACGCGTTCCGGTGGTGGGCATGTCGGCCTTTACGTTGGCGAGGACGAAACGCATTACCACGTCCTTGGCGGCAATCAGGGCGACATGGTCCGCATCGCGCGGGTTCCACGGTTCCAGTGCGTGGCGATCCGCTGGCCCTCTGAAGTTTTTCCGTATGGCAACCCGGTGATGATGGCGGCCTCCGCTGCACCGGCCTCGGTAACAGAAGCATGAAGGAGAAAACGATGAAGAATGTTCTTCGCGCGGCCCTCGGTACCGCGCTCTTGGCAGCAGCGGTCCTTTCCACTCACGCACAGGCACTGAAGCCGGATAACACCTTCACTCCGATCCGCCGAGATGGCGATGATCTTATGGGCCGACTGGTGGTGATCGGTCTACCTGCAAGCATGCAATCGGCCACGAAATGCTATGCAGAGGTTGGAGCGGGATGTACACAGCCTGATGCAACCTCTGTGATTTGGGCGAGGGGCGATGCTTCTAGCGAAGGTGGCCTTGCGGATGGTAGTGCTCCCATGTTGACGGTAGATGCCTCGCTGCCCACCGACATCTACGGCTTCGGCGTATCCGCGAATCCTGGTCAGACGCCCTCCGTCTCCGGCACCGCCCTGTGGGCGCACTCGCTCAACGGCTCCGGGACCTATGCGGGTACCATCGTGGACTTCCTGCCAGAAACCATTAAGCCCATCGTGGTGAGTACCAATGTGGGAGCGTTCGTGGCTCAGAAGGTCGCGACGGTTAAAGGTCATGACATCTTTGCCACCGGGTCAACAGGTATCGCCGTGACTGGTGCTCACACCGGCTGGAACTACACCGGAGGCGGCGCGATCTTCTTCAAACTGCCGCAGCCTAACTGGTTCCTGTCGGCCAATGTCCGGTTCTCCAAGTCCACCGTCTCAGGCGCGAACGCCTTCCAGCTCATCCCCGGCGTACAGCTTAACTGGGGCAAATAGAGACATTCATACAACTAACGAGGGGCAGTGGGCGGGGAGCGGCGACGGACGCCAACCCTCATTCGGAGTACAGGCTGCCAGGGTAGTAAAGCCCTTCGGCTGGGCCGTCGATCAGCCGGAGGCGAACCGGAAGAGGAGGTCCTGCATGGGGAGACCGATTACGGGTGGCCCATTTCGTGAGCGTGAGGATGCCTACGAATGGCTTTCCATCGGCATTATGGGCGGCCTGATGTTCGGCTTCCTTTTGGGGCTTGCACTAACAGCGGCGTGTTCGTAGGGGAGGCAGAGCTTGAGATGCGAGGGAAAAGACTCGTACCCCAGCGAATCTGCGGCCCTTGCAGCCGAGCGCTTCTACCAGCGGGGCATTGATGGCTACGCAGACATGCACAGCTATCACTGCGACCGCTGCGGAGAGTGGCATCACGCACACATTGTGCCGTCCTTTCTCCGCAGCCGGAAGAAGCGTGACACGCGGAAGCGGAGATGCCCCAAAATGCCCGGCCTGGTGGTGGAGAACCTGCCCTCGCCGATTCGGGCGCACAGCGAGGCCGGGGTGCTGGAAGGTACGACGGTAGCCCAATAAATCGCGCCAAGCTGGCGCGCATATCAGGAACGCCGGGATTCCCGGCTAGAAGAGCGAGGTATGACCCATATGAACGTTGTGGTTTGGCTCAAGTCGAAATGGCGGGTGATCGTTGGAGGCGTGGTGGTGGCCCTTGCGTGGCTCCTCTTCACCCTCGGAGTGGTTTCCGCTGAAGAAGCCTTTGGTATGGCAATGTCGGGCGCTGCGCTGGGCGGATTCAGCCAGTCGCTTTCTTCGCATAAGGCTCAGGTCATTGATGCCCTGGACGCGCAGAAGCAGTGGCATGAGCAGCGTGACGCGAAAGCCGTCGCCTTGATTGGAGAGGTGGCTGTACCACTCAAGCCGATAGAGAGCTTGGAGGATTCGCACCTCAATGGCTGATCCGCAGATCATTCCGCCGGGAAAGCGCTCACCGTGGCTGACGACGGACTTGCGTGGCTTTGCAGGCAAGCTCCTCGTCGGCGGTGGGTCACTTTACCTCGGCAATCAGATGGTCGATGTCTTTCGCGACCATCCAGCCGAGACCTTCGCACTCGCCAAAGCGTGGGGGCCAGCCTTCGCCGTGATCTTTCTCCTGATCTATATGTGGTCGCGCTCGCAGGACCGGCAATTTGATCTGCAGCAGAAGCAGCTTGACCAGCAGGAACGCGGTATCGCAGCGCAGGAGATGTTGGCTGAGGCGACACACAAGCTGGCCAATAAAGATGACGTGAAAGAGCAGCGCAACGAACTGTTGATTGCGCAGGCTGCCGCCGACTCAGCTCGCCTGGTGGATGCATTCGAGAGACAGCAGACCGCCCTGGACCGCATTGAACAGTTCCACCTGAAACTCGGTCCATGGATCGACAACCTGAAACTTTCCGCCACTGAACCTGCCAAGGAGAACAAGTAAGCCATGAAGCTGTCCCCCGATCATCTGGTTCGCCTGCGCCGAGAGGTGCTGCAGCATGTGTACAACAACCATGCTGCGCAGATGCATCGGCTGCAGCATCTGACCTTGCTCGATATCCTTCGCCGCCGTGGCTACAGCACGCTTGGTGAGCGCGACATCATCACCGTGTTGCAGGACCTTTGCGACCGTAAGTATCTGACATGCGAAACAGAGCATGATGACTGGTCCGGCGACCTCCTGCTGAAGAGCATCGAGATCACTCCGGTTGGCCGCAACCTGGTCGAAGGCTTTGCCAAAGACGAGGCGGTGGGTTTTGGCCGATAAGCCTGCAAAGAAGCGCCCCGGCGTGCGCGATGAACGGAAGTACCGGCAACCGTTGCAGATTGACCGGTTGCCGGAGACTGTCCACCAAGAAATTCGCGAACTCTACAACGGCAAGGGCAAGACCTGGACACAGATCGAAGAGCTGTCTTGCGACTTCGTGAAGTGGCAAGACCTCGACCCCGAAGTTGCTGCCCTCTTCGCTCCTGAGTTCAAGCTGCCGAAGACATCTCTGCATCGCTGGTACTACATCGACCGCCAGCGCATTCAGGATCAGGTCATTGAAGAAGGTGACGCTGCAGCGCGGCTCGCTGAAGTTCTCGCAGGCAAGCCTATTGAAGGCGTGAATGACGCCGTCGTCAATGCGCTGACTCGCGAAGTCTTCAACCTGGTCAAGACGAATGACCCGAAGGAACGCGCACAGTACATGGGGTGGCTGCAAGAAGTCACCTTAAGCATGTCGCGCGTGCAGCGTATCCAACTCGCCCAGCGCAAGGTTGACGCGGACATCGCGAGGAGCGAGGCACAACGCGCACAGTATGCCGCAGAAGCTGGCGACCCGAAGGAAATCTACCTAAAGGCCGCGAAGGACGTAATCCAGAAGCTACGCACGCGAGAGAAAGTCCGCGTCGTCATTGACACCATCAGCGATGAACTGATCACCGAGATTGCACATGCCGCCGAGTCGTTCAAGCAACAAGTCGAAACGCAGCATTCTTGAGGAGACGAAAGGCTCTCTCCGCGCGGTGTTTGGAATCGCGCCGGAGAGTCCGCTACTCGTTGCCCAAAAGAGTGAGGATGTACTGCGTGAGGCATGGGACCTTGCAACGGACATCACTGAATTTGCGAAGAAGTATCTTGGCCACTTCATGCGTGACCCGGTCACGGGTGAATGGGTTGAGCCAGCCGAGTTCCACAAGGAAATCTATCAGCTCCTGTTGACCGAGCGGCACTGCGCCATCGCCGCGCCGCGTGAACATGCGAAGTCCACAGTCGTCAGCGTGATCTTTCCGCTGTACTGCATCTGCTACAAGCTCCGTCGTTTCATTGTTCTCATTTCTGACACGCAGCCGCAGGCGGCGCTACAGCTCGCCGCTGTGAAGGAAGAGCTGGAAACGAATGTAGAGCTACGTGAGGCATTCGGCGATCTGATTGGCGATAAGAAATGGGACGTCAACGATTGCCGCACGAAGACAGGCATCACCATCGTTGCACGCGGCGCTGGCCAAAGCCTGCGTGGCCTGCGCTACCGCCAGTGGCGTCCAGACCTTGTCATCTGCGATGACATGGAGAACGAAGAGGGCGTCGCGAACCCGGAGAGCCGGGCGAAGCTGGTGCGCTGGTTCAAGGGCACGGTCATGAACCTTGGACGCCAGTGCCAGATTTTCGTTGTGGGTACGATCCTCCACTTCGACTCATTCCTGTCTGACCTCTTGAGCGCAGATAAGTTCCCCAGCTTTAAGAAGCTGCGCTATCAGGCCTGCGACCTGGTCACGATAGGCGGAACGATTGCCATCGTCGCGTCCTCCATCCTGTGGCCTGCGAAGTGGCCGCTGGAAGCGCTGCAGCAGAAGCTGCATGACGTCGGGATTGTCTTTTTCAACCAGGAATATCGAAACCTTCCGATCTCCGAAGAGACTCAGGTTTTTGAAGAAGCCTGGATCAATAACCACCAGTATTTCCGTTCCGAGTTGCCGGGCCTCCAGCTCATCAAGATCAGTTATCACGATCCGGCGATCAGCGAGTCTCGTAAGGCCGATTACTTCGGCAGCGTAACCATTGGACTTGATCAGGACAAAGGTGGAATCTACGTGCTGCGTGCCGAGCAGTCCCGCATGCCGTTTCTCAAGCAGGTGAAGTTCATCCTTGAGCTGGCGGATAACGAGCAGCCGGAAGTCATCGGTCTTGAAGATCAGGCGTATCAGGTTGCCTTGCGGCAGACGCTGGAAGCGGAGTCGGTTGCAACGGGACGCTATTACAACTTCGTCGGCGTCCAGCACCTCACTGACAAATTCATGCGCATTGCCACAATGAGTGGCCTTATTCAGAACGGCACCATTCGCTTCTGCCTTGATGGCAGCATGTCGGCTCTGATTCAGCAGCTCATCTACCTCGGCAAGATCAAGGACGATCTTGCGGACGCGCTGGAAAGCGCCGTGCGCCTTGCACGCGAGATGAACTTTAAGGCGATTGCAGCCACGGGCCGCACACAGACGGGTGAGCGCGGTGGAGAGCGCGGCATGTTGAGCCGCTTGCTTGCCGCTGTGTCTGGTGTGGGCCGCCCCAATAAACCACGCGAACTGATTCAAAGGAGCCGGAGGAGTATATGGCCCTCTTAACACTTTTCAGCGGTCACAAACCGCATGAACGCGCTGGCATGGTTCTGATGGACCTCAGTGAAGCTGCTGCCGCAATGAAGCCGAAGGTTACGGCGGAGGCAGTGTCGCCGGAAATACTGATGCAGGGAAACACTGACGGTGTCCCGGGTTCAGGTTTCCGCCGCATCACCAGCCGCCAGAGCAAACGCGACCTGACGCCGATGATGCAGGACCGGATGCAGCAGGTCTGCTACTACCTCTCGGTTGCAACACCGTGGGGCAAGCGCATCGTTGAGATCATCACCGGCTACACGGTCGGCAAGGGTTTCCGCGTCGTTGCCACTGACCCCGATGTGCAGGCCGTGATCGACCGCTTCTGGGACGATCCGGTCAACGCCATGGATAAGCGCATCGGTGAGTGGTGCGACGAGCAGACGAGGCTTGGTGAGGTCTGCAATGTCGCCAGCGTGAATCCGGTCAACGGCACCGTGCGCCTTGGCTATATCGACCCGCAGGGTATCGAGCGTATCCAGTTCGGTGTTCTGGACACTGTCGATGGCGGCGAAGCAATCGCTATTCCTACTGGCGTCCAGCTCAAGCGCCTGATGGGCGAAGCGCAGCCGCGCGTGCTGAACCTTGTCCGCACGGATGATGATCCCTACTCGGAGACCTTTGGCCATCTGAAGGGAAACTGCTTCTATTTTCCGATTAACAAGGCATCTGGCGGAAGCCGTGGCATCTCCGAGTTGTTTTCTCTCGCGGACTGGATCGACGTGTTCGACCAGATGATCTTTGACTTCGCGGACAAGGTTCGTTTCCTTAACCAATACATCTGGCATTACACCGTCGAAGGCGGTACGGATAAGCAGGTTGCAGCACTGCGTGAATCTGTCCTGAATAACCCGCCACGGCAGGGCGAGGCTCTCTTCACCAACGACCGCGTTACGGTCGAAGCGAAGACGCCCGATCTGCAGGGTGCGGATATGGCCGATAGCTCTGAGGTGGTGAAGAAGTATGGCCAAGGTGGCGCTGGCCTGCCGGATTGGTTCTTCGGTGATTCCGGTTCCGGCAATCGCTCGACTGCTGATGAGATGAATGGCCCCACCGGAAAGAAGGTTGGGCAACGGCAGGAGAACCTTGTCCACTCGCTCACGCAGGTGATTGCCTTCGTGATCGACTGCGCGGTGATCGCAGGCGTCCTGGGTGACGCGGTAGATCGGTCCTTCACGATAGAAGTTCCCAACGTTGCAGTGCGCGATCTCACCAATGGCGCGACCACACTCAGCAGCGTGACCACATCGCTTACGGTTGCGGAGGACCGCGGCTGGATTCGCAGCGAGACTGCGGCGCGTTCGTTCTGCGTGGTGCTTGCCGAGGTCGGCGTTGAGATCGACGATCCGCTGAAGGAGTACCAGCTCGCACAGGCGGAGTTGCAGGATAAGGCTCGTGAAAACCAGAACCTCATCCTTGACCAGGGCAAGCTGCAGGAGGCACTGACCGCGCTGCAGAAGCAGAACGCATTGCCCAGCCAGACGGGAGTTGATGCGTAACCATGGCACTCTCCCGCAGCGGCGCATACACGCAGCAGATGGACAGCCTTACAGAGGCTGCAAAGCTGCTTGCGCCGGAAGCTCGTGCGGCGATGGTTCCACTGCTGGAAGATGCCCATCGCCAGATCATGAAGGACCTTGCGCAGGTGACACCGGACAGCTACAGCGAATCGCGCCTGCGCCTGGTGAAACAAGGAATTGAGCAGACCCTTACGCAGCTTCGCAACGTGGCACAGAACACGGTGAACAGCCTGCAGACGGTGACGTATCGCGCGGCGGCCAATAGCGTTGACTCCGTCGTCTTCGCTGGCACCGGCAAGCAACTCATCCAGCCGGTGCTGGATACACGCGCCTTGAGTATTGTGCAGGGCTTCTCAGCGGATCTGATTGGTGGCGTGACCTCAGACGCTACGGCGAAGATTAACGCCGCGATTCAGCGCTCCTACCTTGGCAAGACCACTCTCTCTGATCTCTTCAACGTTGTTGGTCAGGCGCAAGGCAATGGCCAATTCAGCGGCCTGTTTGGAACGCTGGGAGCCAAGGCCGCAGACACGGCCATGAACGAAGTGATGCGCGTTGACTCGATGGCGAAGCAGGCACGTATCTCTGATCTGTCCACAAACATTGATGGCATCGGCAAGCAGTGGGTGCATCTGCCTATCGCACGCGTGCCGCGTGTGTCGCACATCCTTGCCGATCTACAGGTACGTAAGGCCGATGAGAGTTTCGAAGTCGGCGGAGAAGCGCTGATGTATCCGCGCGATCCGGCTGGCTCTGCGGCTAACACGATCTTCTGCCACTGCACCATGCGTCCACATGTCGCAGTGGATTTACTTCAACCCACTGACAGAGAACGCGACTTGTTGAAGAGTCTCGGCCTGTCAGTCACAACCACAAGGAGCTAAGAGCCATGGCATCAACTCTTGCCGATCACTCGGCACCCAAGCATCTTCCAGGCAAGCTGCAGGCGGAATGGAAGAAGACCTACAAGGAAGAAAAGGACGCTGTGCTGCGTGCAGACCCGGATAACCCCAACGCCGCTCGCGTGAAGGCGCTCCATGCCGCGAATAAGCTACTGCGCGTGAAGAAGCCAACATCGGCTGCCGACATCGAGAAGATGGAGCCACATGAGTTCGTCAAGCGCGAAGAGCGCGAGATCGACGGCGTTCCCCATCTTTGGGTGCTGACAGCGGATGGCGACAAGATCGCTTTCCCGAAGGAGACGAAGAAGTAGCATGATCACTCTTGCAGCCAACGCAACCAGGATGATCGCGCTTACCGCAGAGGCGGACCTGTCGCTCGATGAGCAGCAGTGCCGCCTCAGCGAGGCGTTGACCGAACAGTTTGGAAAGGGCGCTTACGGTGAGCCGCAGTTTTATCTCATCGAAACCTTCCCGACGTACATCATCGCTCGCGGCCCTGAAGAGAAGCTCTTCAAGATCGGCTACACGATGAGCGATGACAACACGGTCACGTATGCGGATGCACAGGAAGTCGAGCGCGCGTATGTCCCGGTTGCTACGGCTGCGGAGTTTGACTTCACGGCGGCAGAAGCTGCTGCTGAGACTGACGCGTTTCCTATCGTGATCATGAAGGCCGGATGGGGTAAGGGCGCTCTCAACGGTAAGGCTGTCGATCACTACTATCCACCTGAGTTCGTAAAAGAGTTGGCGCTTGCCGCAGAGGCGCACACGGTACCTTTCGGGCGTCGTCATCCCGATCAGCGCGGCCCTGATCCCACAGGCGCTAACGATCCAGAGCGGATCGCTGGCTTCGTCCAGGGCGGCCTGTTTCACGGAAATGAGGCGCGTGGCTCGGTGCAGTTGTTCGGTGCGGAGGCCGATCTGCGCAGCAAGCTCCATGAAGCAAGGCAGGCAGGTAAGGCCGACGTTTTCGCAGTGTCGGCACTCCATCTCTCTTCGTATAAGTCGGGCGTCGTTGAAGGGCGTAAGTGCCAGATCGCCGACAAGCTCATCAAGCTCTATTCCGTTGACCTCGTCGGTCGCGGCGGGGCGGGTGGCCGTTTTCTGGCCGCTCAAGCCGCGTATGGCGACGACGTCACCACCGCGCAGGAAAGCGCAGTGAAACATCAACAGCCCGGTATCTCGCCCAAGCGGACATCGACCGGCAACCCAGGCGCGCCGGAGAAGGTCGCCGTAGGAGCCAAAATGAAGGATTTTTTGCTTCGCCTTCTGAATCAACTGAAGGAGAAGGACGCCTCCACGGCTGCCGCTCTCACCACGAAGCTGCAGCTTGCTGCCGAAGCGGATTATGACGCGCTCGGCATTGAAATCGGCAATGCGCTTGCCTCTACCGGAACGACTGCCATCACCGCTGAAGCGCAGGCCGTATTGGATGACATTCACCGCGAACGCAGCCGCAACCGTATCGAGACGAAGCTCTCAATCAGCAAGCTGCCGGAACCCGCGAAGACTCTTGCGCGTAGTCACCTTGAAGCACGCTTGACTGCTGAGGCTGATCTTGCCGATACCACGATTGACACGGAGATCAGCACTACGCGGGAAGCCTTCGCTGCGATGATGCAGTCGCCGGTTCGTCACAGCGCCCGTATCGGCCTGGAAACCATCGACAAGGTGCGCCTTGCCGCTGAATGCCTACTCGATGTGAAGTCTGCTAAGGGGCAGGGTGTGACTCCCTTCAAAGGTATCCGTGATGCCTACGTCACGATTACTGGCGACTCTGAGTTGAAGTTTCAGGGTGGTATGTTCGCGCTCTCCGCAGAAGCAATCGCGTCTGACACCTTCCCGCTGATTATGCAGGATGCGATGCATAAGAAGCTGTTGGAGCAATACGCGGAGGAGACCTCCACAGACAAGCTCAACCAGCTCGTCACCTTCGGCAGCGCAAGCGACTTCCGCAATCAGTATCGCGAGCGCCTGGGTGGCCTATCTGAACTGCCTGTCGTGAATGAAAACGACGCGTATGTTGAGATGGCGTATCCCACAGACGAGGGTGTCAGCTACGCAGTGTCCACGCGTGGCGGCGTTCTGACGATCAGCCGGCGAACCATCATCAACGACGATTCGAGTGTTGTGCAGCGCTTCCCTGGTATGCAGGCGCGTGCAGCACGTAACACGTTGCGCACCTTCCTCACGCAGCGTTTTGTCACGAATCCAAACTATGGTGGCGATGCTGTTGCCATGTTCCATGCGAACCATGCGAACCTCTACAGCGGCGCACTCAGCACCGCCAACCTGAAGATCGCGCAGACCTCGCTGCGTCGCAAGACGGAGCCGAACTCTGGCGCGCCGCTCGACATGGACTTGAACTGGATCATGGTGCCTCCTGAACTGGAAGGCACTGCGATTGAGATCAACAACACACAGGCCGCTGGCAATGGCTTCTATCAGCGGTTCGGTGCCAACAATGAACGGATCATCGTCAACGCTCGGCTCGCCGACGTGGATGACTGGTTCTATGGCGCTTCTGCGGCATCGTTCCCGTTCATTGAGGTTGGCTTCCTGAATGGTCAGCAGGAGCCGGAGCTGTTCACTTCCAACGATCCCACGCAGGGCAAGGCGTTCTCGAACGACCAGGCACAGTTCAAGGTGCGCTTCGAGTTCGGCGGCACCTTCACGGACTATCGCGGTATCGGTAAGTTCGGCAACTAAGACCCTCCCCGTTCACAAGTCAACCGAGAGGGCGCGGTCCAGGCCGCGCCCTCTGTGTAGGAGAAGCATATGGAAAAGATCGGTCGCAGCTACGTCACGCTGCCTCTCATGGGAGCGCTCGCCGTTGGCGCTGGTGTCGTTGCCTTTGTGGCACCGCGCCCCATGCGCATCAGCGGCGCGCAGCTTGTCCTTAAAGCCACCGGCACCGGCGCTGGCAACACCACGGCTCAGATCAAGGTGGGTGCCAATAACATCCTGAAGGCAGACCTGACCATTGCAGGCGCGGCAGCCACGAAGTACGTCAAGCAGTCTGCAAAGGGCGGCGGCGTGCCGAGTGGCTATGACGTGAATGAAGGCGATGTCATCACCGTCGATATCACCGCCATTCCCGCGACCACGGCTCCCACGGATGGCTACGTCATCCTCCACATTGCACAGGTGGAAGTCTAAGCAATGGCCACCCTGGAACAGATCACGAATGCAATGCTCGACGTTGTGATGCAGGACAATTCCCGCATCCCGACGCCGAGCCGCTTCGTGATCCAGGCGATCACGCAGCGTTACTCGCTGGATCGACCGCTTGAAGTCTGCACGGACATCAACGGCAGCGGTACATCGCTGCTTGAGCTGCCGGATGGATTTGAAGACGGCTTCTCCGAGGTCAGTGGTGTTGAGTACCCGGTGGACGACGAGAACCCGCAGCCCGTGGATGACATGGGCTACCGGATGCGTCGCCTGCCATCCGGCATCCGTCTGCAGATGGTAGGTATCTCCGTGCCTGCTGGCAGCCCCGTGCGTCTGCAGTGGACGCAGCGGCATGCCGATGACGGCACCACGGTTGCTGACGCGGACCTGTACACCGTCGCCGATCTTGCTGGCGCTCTCTACATGGAGAAGCTCGCCGCCGATTACATCGACCTCGGCGATGCCTCTGTGAGCGCTGACTCCGTCAGCTACCGCACCAAGGGGCAGGAAGCCCTCACCATGGCGAAAGCTCTGCGCAAGCGGTACCAGGACGCCATTGGCACGACAGGCGCAGATGGCGACACGCAGCCTGCGCCTGCGTTCGGTCGCTTGAATCAGGATCAGATGATGGGCGACGGCTCTCCACGCCTGATCCATCGCGGAGGTGGCCGCTGATGGAATGGACCACGCGGATCAACGGATGGGAGACGCTCGACGCCAAGGGCCATGATGCTCTGCTGGAAGGCGCAAAGAGCGGCCTTGATGTGCTTGGCAGTTTGGCTGAGGCAACGGTGCAGGACCTCATCCGCACACCCTTCGGCGATAAGCCTCCTGCCGTTGCATCCGGCAATCTCGCTTCGTCGATCATGCATGAGACGGACATTGATCAGGGCATGCTGCGCTTGCTGGTGGGCGTCTCTCCGCGTCTTGGTGCTGATCAGTATGCCGATGCGGTTGAAGACGGCAGCAGGCCGCACATGCCGCCCTACGATGCACTGGATGCATGGGTGCTTCTGAAGTTCCACCCCGATACGGAAGAGCAGGCGCGTGAGATTGCGAACGGTGTCCTGCGAAAGATTTATTACCACGGCACCAAGCCTCACCACATGTTTGAGCGTGCACTGCCGGAGGTTGAGAAAAATGCAGTTCCGGTCCTTGAGAAGCAGATTGCGCAGGCGTTTCTTCGCGCCGGATTCGGAGTTGCAGCATGACGCTTGCTGACATCACGCACGTTGCACAGCAGCGCCTGGAATCCGTTTCCGGCATGGGGCAGGTGTATGACACCATCCGCAACAGCAATAGCGATAAGAGCTTTCGTGAGCTGTTTACGAAGGACGCCAAGATCAACGCGTGGCTGATCACGCGTGACGGTGTCGCCTCTCAGGATGGTCAACTGATCCGCACATCCACGGACACGCACAACATCGTGATCATCGGCTACTACGGCTTTGAGGATGGCGTAAGCGAACCGATCATCCAGGGCATGGCGGACGCGATACGCCCACTTTTTAACAGCATGTCCGCGCGCCGCTTTGCTCCCGGCATCGAGTGGTCAGGTCCGATGCAGATGCCCAGCATCTACCTGGTCAATTTCGCAAACAGGCTTTGCCACATTGTCCGGTGCGTCTGGCCGGTAACAGTCATCAACGAGGAGTAACACCATGTCAATCGGTTTCAATACGCAGCGGAATCTACTGCGCAACGTAGTGGTCAGCGCGGGTATCCAGACTGACTTCGCCCAAACTTTCGACGACGCCGATCTGACCGAGCATCTGAAGATCGACCCCACCTCCTACGTGAAATTCAACCCGGAGATGCAGTCCGACGTGGACCAGGCAGGCAAGGGCCATAGTTCTGCGACCGAGTCTGACCTTATCGCTATCAGCGCCGCTCTGGACCTGACGACGCGTGCGAATGACTGGAACACCGGATGGGCCTTGATGTTGGTGATGGGCAACCACTCCGCGACGAACGCGGTTGGCGTTTACACCCATACCTTCAAGTTTGAGGACTCGCAGAACAACGTGGCGAAGGTCTCGAACATGTACATCGAAGACACCAACGCCATCAAGTACAAGTTGCTGGACGTTGCTGGATCGACGCTCACGCTGACCAGCACGGCCAAGGGAGCAATGGACCTGAAGCTGTCGCTGATGGGCACTGGCCGCACGGTGGATGGTGCCATGGGCGCTGTCCCGGCCATTGTTGCACGCCAGCGCTTCTATGGCTCCGATACCAAGGTGAAGCTCGGTCCCGTGGGTGCGCCGCTGGACTTCTATCCTCGCGTTCTGTCGTGGGAGATCGAGCTTGACCGTGGCACGACAGAGATGCGTGTACCCGGCAACGGCACCACAGCGGCTTTCCTGCAGTGGGGTAATCCGAAGCCCAAGGTGAAGCTGGTCATCGCCGCTGACTCCACCGACGACGTGCGTGCATGGCAGCGTGCTGGCACCCCGCTTGAGTTGCAGATCAATACGACCAGCGGACCATCGCAGATCAACTTCAAATTCCCGAAGGTGATCCTGCCTGCCGACGACTTCACCGACCAGAATGGGTCTTCGGCTTACTCCGTCCAGCTTGACGAGAACACGATTCTCCGCGCAGTTGGGCAGGAAGTCGCTACCGCCACATTGGTGAATGGCATCGCCGCCTACGGCACCGTGATCGCCCCGCCTGAAGAGGACTAAACGCAAACGATGTGGGTGCGTTTCGGCGCACCCACCTAATTCATTTCGAGGAACGGTATGCAGGAAGTCATCACAGCACCCACCCACATCGCACTTGACGCACCTCGCTTTCTCTCCATGAAGGCTAAGGACGCGATCTACCGCTACCACATCCGCCGCGTGACTGCGAAGGAATGGAAGGCATACTACGCTGGCATCCTCTCCGAAACAGTCCAGGTAGCGCCCAGCACAGTCGAGCGTATCTATGACGAAGATGTTGCCGGTCTGCAGCTTGTCAATGATGTGCTGCTGGTCATGGCGGTTCGTCCGAACGGCGAAGAGCATTTCGCTGATCGCGACCTGGACGCCGCGAAGATTCCGTTGCGCCAGCGGATCGGCATGAGCAAGTTGTTGGCATCGGCCACATCGCTCAGCATGGTGGACGCCTATGGCGATGAAGTTGAGGTCAAGCTCTCGTCGTTATGGTCCGCCCCGGATGGCACGATGCACCTGTTCGAGACAGCTCATACCTTCGTGCAGCCCGGCATTGAGCATGTGCGCAAGTTTCGCGCTGGCAGTGCCAACATCCGCGTGGGTAAGCGCGATGGGATGACAATCAATTCCTTCGTCGCGCCGGAGCTGGCGTCCATGGCGATCTATGACGATCTCATTGTGTGCTGCAGCGGCTACATGGCCAATGGCGCGGAGCTGGAGGGCAAGGAAGCCATCGTCCGAGAGATGGACGGCCATCACAAGGCCGTTGCTGCTCGTGCCTTGTTTTCACTGGATTGATCGCTGTAGCCCGTGACCTGGTCACACTGGCTGCGGCTGCGGACGATTTCTTTGAGGAAGGCTTCCAGCTTCCGTTTGCGCTGAAAGTGATCGCGGAGACGGAGCCGGAAGAGAGGGCCGAGGCGGAAGAAAAGATGCTTCCGCGCAGGCAATACGCAGATGGTTATTACGTCTGGCTCAACTACCTGGTCTGGCTGGATGCCGTGGTAGAGATGCAGCCCCAAAGCCTGAGCGTCGCGGAGCTGGAAGGATTGCGGGTACTACGAACCGCCCGGAACCACTTCCTGAGAACACACCCTTCCTGCCACGCCTGCGGAAGGCCTGAAGAAGCCACAGTGGTCCGGTGTCGTCACTGCGGTGCGGAGATTAAGTAAACGTGGGTAGCACAGCCCAACTCGAAATCCTGCTTGACCAGAACGGTGCCATCCGTGGCTGGAAGGAGTTCTCTGACCAGGCCGACAAAGGAAAGCAGTCGGTTGACTCCGTTACCGTGTCCCTCGGCAAGCAGGCCGAGGCTGCGGATCGGGCTGGTGAGAAGTCGGAAGCAGGCCAGAAAAAGGCTACTGCTGCGGCCACCGATGCGAAGAAGGCTGTGGATGCCTATGCCGCCTCCGTAAAGGCCGCCTCAACCGCGCAGGACACGCAAATCGCCAATCTGGAGAAGAATCAGCAGCGCGTTGCGAAGGCGCAGGCCAGCTTCGTCAGCGGCTCCATGTCCACCTCGCGCGGTGCCAGTGGTCGCTTCGTGAGCAATTCCAGCGATAGTGGTCTCGGCGAGACTGCGAACATTGAGAAGCAGCTTAACAATGCCAATGCAGCCGCAACGAAGTTCCGGCAGACCGGCACGAAGGCATTGGACGATGTGCATGAGCATTCGCTGAAGCCGATTGACTCGCTGCGTCAGGTACGCGACATCTTCGGCATTGAGATCACCGGCGCGATGGAGAAGGTCATTGCCGCATCGCCTGCGCTGATGAATGGCATCATGGCGCTCGGCAAGGTCGCTGTGGTCGGCGGCTATGCCATGATCGGAATCAGTATCGCGAAAGGCATGTACGAAGGCTACAAAGCCGTTAGCGAATTGAACGGAGGGCTGAAGGACTATCGCACCGAAGCCGAAAAATCGCAAAGAGAAGACATTATCAACAATGCCTCGCTTGAGCAGGCAAAACGAAACTTGGCTGAACTCACGCAGGAGATGCAGGAGTTCGATAGGTCAGCTAAAGCAGCAGGATACGACGTAGATAGTGATCGCGGTTCTGTTTTGCAGTGGCTTGGATACTCTGCGCAGGCACAGGTCAATGCCGAAGGGTTAAATACTTCAGGTAAAGGCCAACCGGAAGCCGCCAGCCCAATTATGCAACGTCAGGTCGACGCTCAGGTTCAGCGTATAGCGGCAGCAGAAAAGGCACAGCAGCGTATTCGTCAACTTCAACAAGAAATCGCTCTACAGAACAAACAGAGCGATTTGGGCGTGAGTGTCGCGGGACTACAAGGCCCGGCTTTGCTGGCAGCTCAAGAACGAGCTGACAAAGAGCTTGCCAATTTTCGAGCACAACAGGCCCAGGGCGAGAATAGGGCGCGGTTTGATGCGCGGAACGAAACCATCGCCAAGATACGAAAGATTCCCGGCGTCCACGAGGACAACTTGCCGCCGTCCCTGACGCTAGATGAAAAATCCGGGGAAGCTCAGCGTCAACAGGACCTCTCGGACGCGCAGCGTCAAGGCGAGGTGCGCCGTCGTGCAATGGCGCTTCAGGCTCACGAAGAAGTGATCACGATTGATCATGCAGCGCAGGTAACAAGTCTTCGTGGCGAAGCAGCCTTTCAAAAGCAGGCAGAGCAGCAATACGAAGATTACACGCGCCAATATGGAGCGAGTGCGGAAGCCCGCGCAGCCATTGATCGCAAGTATCAGGCAGAGCGCCAGCAGCGCCTGGATACAGAGAACATGACGTCGAATCAGACGTCGCGCGCCGCAGAAATTGCAGGCATGCAGGGTGTTGGACGTACGCAGGCGCAGCTCAACGTGGACCTCGCAAAAATCAACGATGATGAAAAGGCTGGCCACTACGTAAGCGCCGATAACGCTGAGAAGGATCGCGAGTCCGCTCGGATTCGTGCTGCTGCCGATATCGCACAACAGGTGAAGCAGTTTAATCGCGACATCGATGACAGCTACACGCAGAGCGTCACGTCCACGCTGTCCGGCTTTGCACAGATCGACGCCGAGTCAGCAGCGACGACGAAGCGTATGCGCCAGCACTTTGATGATTTGTGGACTGATGCGCAGCGTGGAACCGCTGAATATGCTGCCGCGCTGCAGAAGGAGCTTGCTGCGGAAGATGCTGCACGGCAGGAGTCCGCACGGAAGCAGGCGCGTCTCATGCGTGACAATGCTGACGAAACAGTCACGATGGAGGAAGAGGCTCGCCGCCGCAGCCTGCCGGTTTGGCAGCAGGCACAGCAGGAGATTCTGGACAACTACGCGGATCGCCGCCGCAAGCTCGATGAGATGCTCAACGATGCGGAGATCGGCGAGGCTGACTATCAGCGCCGAGTGATCGCCATGGACCGCGAGAAGAACGCGGAGCTGCAGCAGAACGCACGCGACACGCGCGACAGGATTGCCAGCACTCTGCAAGGCTTTATCACCGATCCCATGCAGGCGCTTCGTCAACAAGCGGAAAGCTCCATGGCGAAGAGCGCTGCTGACATCTTCCTGCGCTATGGCAGCAAGTTCACTGGCGCGCAGGGCGGCAGCGGTGGCATGTTCTCCGGCATGGATAAGCTGCCCTGGATTCATGGCATTGGCGGCGGCAGCATGACCGTTCCTGTTGGTGGCATGCAGGCACCGATGGGTGCGGCCGCCAGCGCACTCCAGGTCGGCACCGCAACCATACAGGTTGGCACGGCGACGATTATTGGCGGTGGCGCACCGGGCGCATCCATGGCATCGGGTCTGCCTGCTGGTCTTGCTCCTTTGATGTCGTCTGCGGGCGGTTACACGACAAACCTGCGCACTGGTGCGAGCGCCTTCACGCCGTTCTCTACAGGCGGCATGCCCATGGTTTCGGCCATTCCTTCGTCGGTGCAAGGACTCGGCTCTTCTTCGGGAAGCGGCCTCGCGCTGGCTAACTCCACCCTCGGTTATGCGACGCAGGCCAAGAGCGCAATCGACTTTGCGAAGAGCTTCAATTCTGACGACAAGGGCGGAGTTATCACCGGGCATTCGTCGGGCGGCAGCATCATCGACATGGCCAATGAAGATGACAGCACATCGAAGCCGTCCGATTGGCAGAAGGGTGGCGGCCTTCTCGGAGCCGGTCAGGCCGGTCTTGGTTTGTGGGGCGCATACCAGAGCAAGAGTGTTCTTGGCGGCATGCTCGGCGGCGCGATGTCTGGCGCTAAACTCGGCGGCATGATTGCGGGACCGGGCGGCGCGCTCGTGGGCGCTGCAGCAGGCGCGCTCGTCGGCCTGTTTGGTGATCACGGACGTTCGCAAGCAAAGCAGTATGACGAAAAGACCGTGCAGCCATGGATTGCGGATGAGTTTAAGAGCTTCGAGCAAAGCGGTGGAGACTATCTTTCGATCTACTCCGATATGGACGCATTCTCTGCGAGCTCGAAGGCGCAGACAGACCAGTGGGGAACGGGCGCTCAGTCCTACTACAGCGACACAATCAAGCCGGAGATTACTGCGGCACAGGCGAAGCTGACGAAGCTGCAGAAGGCCGGGCGTAGCCAGTTCCAGTTCACGGCGGCTCAATATCACACAGGCGATCTGATCAGCAGCTTCGGTGACTTCAGCACCTCTCCAACCGAAGGCATGGTAAACGCGGAGATCGGCGAGTTCATGGTTCGCTCGAATCCGGCGAAAGCGCACCTTTCGACGCTTCGCGCGATCAACAGCGGCGTCTCTCCTGAAGAGCTTGCAAAGAGCTATCAGTCTTCTATCGACACAGACCGTCGCCAGCGCATGATGCAGACAGTAACTCGCAACACGCATATTACTGTGCAGGCGCTTGATTCGGACAGTTTCCATCGTGCCGCACGACGCAATGCGGGAACGCTGCGGGCAGTGATCAACGACAGCATCGGAGACTCCGCGGGGTTTGGATCGTAATGGCCAAAGAGGACATCCTTAACCCGATTCGCGGCTTCGACAAGGCCGTGGCCGATTCCATGACCTGGGACTACAAAGGCTCACTCAAAGGGTCGAATACGGTGGTCGGAATTAAGGCCGCTGGTGGCCGTCCGATGGACATCGAGACGACGAATGGCGGAACGATCTTCACGATGTCCTACACGGGCCGCTCTCTCGCCTGTGTGCGGCGCGTGAAGCGCTTCTGCAAACAGTTCAGGCGTGGCTTCTTCACCGTCCTCGATTGGGAGGATATCCAGCCAGACGGCACGCCTCGTCAATACGTTGGCCGCTTCGTGACAGAGCCGGAGATTCAGCCCGATAGCTTTGGAAAGTGGAGCATTTCCGGCCTTCAGTTTGAAGAGGTTCCTACGGTCGCGATGTTGAGCTATCCGGCTAATTGGGCCGATGAGGCGATCTCGCTGTTTGTGCGTGACGACTACGACGATTTGCAAGTGGTCACAGAAGGCTCTCACTGGACCGAGGCGGAACATGTTCGGGCCGAGGACGGAGTCTCCTACCTCACCCTCGTCAACGATGGCACCACAGCAAACGAGTGGGCACAGTATGAATACAAGGGCTATGGCTTTCGCATCTTCGCAGAGAGTGGAACTGATTGCGGCCAGTTTGCCGTTGCCCTGGACGGTATGGCAGTTGGTACGGTCGATCTCTACTTCGCAGATGCTCTGCCGCCTTCGCCCGTGTTCGAAAAGGCGGATGTGCCACTCGACTTTCACCGCGTGAAGATCATTGTGCTGGCCACGAAGAATGGCGCTGCTACAGCGGCTCGTGTTCCGTTCTTCAAACTTGAGGTGATGCAGTGAACGCTGCCGGTGGAATGGACTACCCCGCACGCCTCATTGCAACACGGACCGGCGTGGCTCCCGCCGATCTGCTCGACGTGCAGCTTCCGAGTGGAGAGGTTCTTTATTGGGCCAATCGCAGGATCACAGCTCCCAGTGTGATCGTTGCAGACGGTGGCACCGCAGAGAATGAATACTTGCCGTGGCTCGTTGGCGTCCCTGAGTTCAGCCTAGTCGGTAACATGGACGCCGATACGGCTCAGTTCGAAGTGCAGAACGTCACCGGCAATAGCATGCAACGTGACTTTGAGCGCATCATGCAACGAAACGTGATCAATGGTGCGTTGTTCGTCTATCGCCTGTGGCAGGCTGGCGCGGAGTCAGCATGGCTGGAGGTGCATGGCACGTTCGACCTTGGCAGCGTTGGCATTACCGCAGAGCTGGATGGCAAAGATATTGTGGATGCGAGTTCCGCAGATACGCCGGAGTTTAACTATGGTGAGATTTGCCCGTTGGAATATGGCGAGCTGCGCTGTGGCGCAACAGATGTAACTCCATGCCAGAATACATTTCCAACCTGCAGGGTTCCTGAACGTGCCCTTGTTGTTCTCACTGACTTTGAGAAGGATTACAGCGAAACCATTGCGGATGTCAGCACGCGGTACGTGGATCGCCGGAGGAAGTTCTAATGGCTGCATCCGCATCGTCTTCGGCAGTTGGAAACTCAATCGCTCTGGCATATGGCTATGTTCAGGTCACGGGTGTTGCGGGGCCGAAGTTCATGTTGCAGAACACCGGCAACGACGATCTTAACTACACGCGCACCAAGTTCTTTTTCCTTGGTGATGGCCCATGGGATTCCAACACCGGCATGTGGATCGACGACGATCTTCAGTGGCTCTCAGAGAACGACGATCCCGCCCAATTTCACTTCCACAACGGCTATGACACACCACTTGGTACGAGCCTGAGCGATGCATCCTCTCAGGGTGGCGACCAGCTTGTGGATAGCTTCTGGAGTGACTTTCCTTCTGGCATCAACCGGCTCGCGTACTCGCGGCTGGCCTACTATGCCATCCGTCACAAACACAAGAGCAGCAGCTATACGGACGACACGAAGAACGATGCGGCTTCCTGGTCTGACTGGAATCCTATCGGCGAATGGCGAGCGTTGCGGACTCGCATCTTTGATGCAAGTGGCAACGTCGAAGCCTTTGCCTTCACTGTGAATCCGGCGTGGCATATCGCGGACGTGATCCTGCGTCGCAAGGTGCAGCGCCATTACACGCTTGACCTTGCAAATGGTCCATCGGAGATGAGCGCAGCGCAGAAGGCTTGCTTTAGCTGGGATTCGTTTTACGAGGCAGGTCAGTATTTCGCCGAGTTGCTGGCAAACGGACGTCCGCGCTTCTCTGGTAGCTACGTATTCAATCAGCGCACCACCTTGCGAGCCATCCTTGATCAGATGAGCCTTTGCTGCCGCAGCACAATTCGCTTCGACGCAGGCAAGTATTACCTCCTCTGCGACAAGCCGCGTCCGAGCTACTTCACTCTCGACAGGACTCACATTCAGCCTCAGACGATCAAGCCATCCGGTAGCGATATCGGCGCGGCAGCTAACCATGTCGTCTCCACCTTCCGCGACATCCTCATTCCTGCCGTAGATGCAAACATCGTGTCCATCGACATGGCCGACCATCAGAACCCGGTTGTTACATTCGACGCGGATGTTCCATTCGACGCAGACGACTGGATTGTGCTGGGCGGTACGAACGGTGGCAATGGTTCTGCCTATGACAAGCGCTGGCAGGTGGCGTCATCGGACGGTGCAATCACAACACTGAAAACGCGTGGTCTGAACTACCCCTCGCACGTCGGTCCGGGTGGCAAAGCTGGCTTTCTGCGCTGCCGCTACATGGAGCGCACGCCGGAGTTTCCACACAAGGCTCACCAACTCGCGAAGGGCGTTGCTGGCGTGGGCCTTGAGCGTATCCGCAATCGCGTGCGTGTGGACTACGACTTTGCGAACAACACGTATGACCAGGTGGATCGCCTCTCGCGCTATGAACGCGATCTCGCGCTTGGGCCGGACGTCCAGCCCTACGCTCCACGCCCTTCCATCGCTGTATCAGCTGGTATGTTCTGTCGCGACGTGAATGGCACCGTTCTTGCCGGTGTGCGGCCACGCGCACGCTTCACCGTGGATGACACCGCAAGCTACACGTTCGCTGGCGATTACTTCGTTGATAAGCAGAGCTTCAAGACGTTTGGTGGAGATACTTCTGGCCAGCCCGGCAGTGATGCGGGACTGGTGAACTTATCGCTCAAGCCTTACGACGAGAGCATTATGTACGACACCAGTAATCCCGGTGGCTATGTGAATGTTCCCGGTTCCGATCCGGGCAACGATGGCGATTACACAGAGATTCCGCTGCAGGATGGTTCAGCTTATTTCTGGACTGGTGGCGATGCATCCGGCGCGACGGTGAGCATCCCCAGCGTCGGCATCAATCCAGGCAATGTGCAGGGATGGGTTTCACCACAAGGCACTGTTGAGGCCAACCACCAGCTTCACGTTATTCGCGATCTAAGCGTGAGCGCCACGCGCAAGCTGAACCTCGTGTGGTCGGACGGCAATAAGTACGACAGCAACATTTGGTCGGGCGACGTGGGCTATGCATTCCTAGGCTGGCGCACGCGTAACTCTGTGTTGGTGTTCGGAGCGAATGGCATCAACTGGATTGAGTTGACGCTGCTCGGCGGCGAGCAAGTCGTTTTCGGCTATGGCAAAGTCAGCGGCACCGGAAATCTCAGCTTCTCGCCTTCTTCGTATTCGCCACCGCTCCTCGCTCCGTTCTATGTGGCGCCACCGGCTGGCTACACGTTCGACAAAGCCGTGTGTCTCGGCAATTGCAGAGACGGCATCGAGCGCGGCGACAACGACGCACATGGCTTCTCAGCGTGGGTGGACGCATCCGGCCTCGTACATAGCCTGTATCAGGACGGAGAAGGCAACCAATGGTGTGCTCAGTATGTTGACCTGCTCATCTTCGCCTTCAAGAACAACAAAGACACTTGGAGCCGCGATAGCCACGGCTATTGGAGCTGTCCGTTGGGTGCGACGGCGAAGCGTCTCTCCATTGGAGGCTTCAGCATTTCCGATCCGACGTTCAACGGTGGGCAGCCGTCAAACTTTCCGGCAACGCTGCTTCGTACGATCACCTCCGGTGTGCTTCCACTGCCGGTGGGACAGACACAAAAGTCTCTCCAGGTCTACTGCACTCCAAATGGCTTCGAGATCGTTGATCACCCCACGCATGGAATCAAGGAATGCTATGTGGATGGCGACCTCAACGCGCTCGCGAAGTTCGAGGATGGAGAGGGCAATACTTGGCGCGGAAGCATGGGAGCGTTCAGCCTAGTCTGCGAGGACTCCAGCGGCACCGATACCGGCTCAGATGATGGTGGTGGTACGCCATCGACCTTCGCTATCCCCGGCTCAGCCGCTTCCTACGCAACACCGGGTGGACAAACCACCGTGCAAGTGAACGTGCACCCGGACGCAACCAGTTCCGGGATTGCGGTTACGGTGGATGCCAGCGCCATCGGCGCACCCCCGTCCAATACGCTGCAGCAGGGCCTGGCGCAGCCCCTGTACACGCCGTTCAGCGGCAACATTAATGTGCCGTCCAGCACCGCCATCGGCTCCTATACTTTGGCAGCCACGGCGACAGACCTTCAGGGGCACACGGCGACCGTCAACATTGCTCTCACTGTTCAGCCCGGAGTCACCGAGGCCTTCATCGAATTGCAGCTTGAGCAAGCTGGAACGCGCTTCACAACAAACGGCTTCAGGATCATCAACGGAGGCACCGGGTACACGCCCTCCTCTAGCGCTCAGATCGAGGGCTTGGATGCGGACGATCCCTACGGTCCCAAAGTCGTGGCCTGCTTCCTGACTATCGACGCCAACGGTAGCATCACCGACATTCAGGGTGGCATGGGCGTCCGGTGGTATGGCCCACCAGACCTGGTCCTGAATCGATAGCCTCCAGAGGCTCGCCGTGAAGCTCTTTGACAACCGAGTGGGAGGGCCGCAGGAGATGCTCTCCCTTCTGCGGACCTGAAACCTTCCAAAAATGGGATACGCACGCTTTTTGACCCTCAAGGTCACTGTTCGTGCGTTTTCAGGGTCACCGTTCGTGCGCGGCCACACAGCACCTATGCCGCCCATCGCTTCCAGCCACAGAACCAAAACCAGCTTCGCGAAAGCGAAGCTCCTACGGCCAAAGTCCGTCATTCTGAGCGCAGCGAAGAATCCCAACGCGTCTTCCTACACCGACACGTTAAACGCCTTCCGGCCACAAAACCCACACCAGCTTCGCAAAGCGAAGCTCAAACGGTCGAAGACCGTCGTCCTGAGCGAAACGAAGTGAAATCGAAACATGCCCTCGAGCGAAGCGAAGGGGGCCTGCTGTCTTCTCACACCGCTACGATGCGACTGGAAGACGCCCTAAACCTTCGCAGCCTTCCGTCCCTCAACCTCAATCAACAGATGAATCAGCGTTACCGCCGCAGGTGTAACTCCGGGAATCCGGCTCGCCTGCCCAATCGTCTGCGGACGCACACGCTCCAGCTTCTCCTGCATCTCGCGCGAAAGTCCACTGATGCCGCGATACACAAACGAAGCAGGGATCACATGCCCTTCCGCCTTCTTCAACTTCTCAATCGACCGTCGCTGCTGCTCCAGATATCCCGCAAACTTAATCTCCGTCTCCACCGCACGAAGCTCATTGCGCACACGCGAAGTCATCGACTCATCCGCATACTCGCGCAAGTCGGAAATCTTTCCAATCTCCTCGCGCAAAAACGGAATCAGCATCTCCACACGAACTTCAGGGCGCTTCAACAACTGCGCATACGTCTGCCCCTTGATCGTTGAAGCAATGCCCATGAAACCGTCATCCTGAGCGGAGCGCAGCGAAGTCGAAGCATGCCCTCGAGCGAAGCGAAGGGGACCTGCATTCTTCTCGTCATCCAAAGATGCATCCGCCAACTCACCCGACTTCAAACCAGCCAGCATCAAACCAACCTGCTGGCTCGCTGACTCGCTAACCCGCTGCGTCTCCAGCAAAACCGTCATCGCAGCCATCCGCGCCTGCCGCGCTTCATAATCAGCCCACGCGTCATCATCAATCAGTCCAAGCCGTCGCCCGTGCGGTGTCAACCTGCGATCCGCGTTATCAATCCGCAGATGCAAACGAAACTCCGCACGCGATGTGAACATGCGATATGGCTCATTCGTTCCCTTGCTGATCAGGTCATCCACCAGGATGCCGGTATAACCCTCCGTGCGATCCAGCGTGAAGGCAGCCTCACCCTTCACCACCAGCGCCGCATTAATGCCCGCCATCAAGCCCTGGCACGCTGCCTCTTCATAACCGCTGGTGCCATTGATCTGCCCGGCAAGATACAGCCCGTCAATCGACTTCACCTTCAGCGCACGATCCAGCTCCGTAGGATCAATCGAGTCATACTCAATCGCATAACCCGGCCGCAGCATGGTCACATTCTCCAGCCCCGGAATCGAACGCACCATCTGCAACTGCACATCGCGCGGCAGTGACGTGCTCATGCCGTTGATGTACACCTCGTCGGTGTTCAACCCTTCCGGTTCCAGGAAAAACTGGTGCTGCTCCTTATCGGGAAAACGAACGATCTTGTCTTCAATCGAAGGGCAATACCGCGGGCCAATGCCTTCAATCCGGCCCGAGTACATCGCCGACCGATGCACGTTATCGCGAATCAACTGCAACAACGCAGGCGTGGTGTAAGCAATATGGCACGACACCTGCCGCAACTGCGGCACCTGCTTCGAGCGGAACGAAAACGGCGTCGGGTCTTCATCGCCGGGTTGCTCTTCAAACTTCGACCAGTCAATCGTCCGGCCATCCAGCCGAGGCGGCGTTCCCGTCTTCAAGCGGCAACCGCGCAACCCCAGCTTCTTCAGGTTCTCGCCAAGAAACACGCTCGCCGCTTCTGTAGGAGTACGTCCAGCACTCGTGCGTTCTTCACCGCAATGAATCAACCCATTCAGGAAGGTTCCGGTCGTAATGACAACAGCCTTCGCCCGAACCTCAGATCCATCCCGCAACTTCAAACCAACACAACGCCGCTGCATGGAAGCATTGTCCTTAGCGACAAATCCGTCATCCTGAGCGAAGCGAAGGGGACCTGCATTCCTTTCCTCAGCCTGCAATGTATCCGGAAGCGACAAAGCCAAATCTGCCTCACCGCCGCTTTCCAGCACCACATCCACAACTTCCGCCTCAACCACAGACAGATTGGGAATGCGTGCCAGCACCTCGCGCATCTTCACGCGATACAGCGCCTTGTCACATTGAGCACGCGGCGACCACACCGCAGGCCCGCGCGAGGTGTTCAACAAACGAAACTGAATGCCGCAGGCATCGGCCACTTCGCCCATCACGCCGCCCAGCGCATCCACTTCACGAACAAGATGTCCTTTGGCAATGCCGCCGATCGCGGGGTTGCAGCTCATCTGCGCAACCATCTCCACGCTCAGCGTGAATAGCGCAGTGCGCAGCCCCATGCGCGCAGCAGCCGCGGCAGCCTCACAACCGGCATGCCCCGCACCCACCACCAGCACATCGAACTGTTCCGTAACGCCCACACCCTTATTCTACGAGGGTTTCGTGCATCACCGCGGATGCTGCAGGTCATCCGTGATATCGGTCGGGTCTGGCTGTGGAGATTTTGGAGCCGACTGTACTGCATTCGAAACTGCTGATGCTGGAGAAGATACGGGCGGCGCAGGCGTTTGCGGCGCAACAACTACCGCCGGATTCCCTTTGATGTCACCTTGCGAGGATGTATTCGACGTTCCGCCGCTATCGACAGCAGGCGCTTCCGTTGTCATCAGAGGCCCATGTTCCACTGTCGGATCCTGCTTCTCATTCGATCCTGCGATAGGCACGGAAATCCCCGCTGGCCGGATGAAATCGTGCGGATGCCCATCCGCTACCTGGATGTAATGTGTCCCCGGCGGCAATTTATCCGGCCGCGGGAATTCGATGATGTACCGCGCGCGCGCCAACTCCACGGGCTGCGCCAGCGTTTTGCCAAAATCTCGGTACGAAGTTCCCAACAGCATGCCGCCACTCAACTCCGCCTGGTTCGCCATCACCTGCAACGCACCCATATCAAAATTGGAGCCAAACGGTAGTCCAGCGCCGATCAGCGTTGAGCCGTGAACGATGGGAAACAGCGTAATGCTGTTCCCCGTGAGCAGCCCATGCACCTGCTTGGCGAACTGCGGATTCAGCGTGTCTCCCGGTCCAAGAGTCACCAGAATCTTTCTTCCCGGAAATTGAGAAAGCTTACTGGCCGCATACACCACCAGTTCCCAGTAGCTAATTGGCTTAGGGCAAGCTTGTTTCTTTCCGAGGGACTTAAACGGCACCATGTCCGTGACCGCCTTCGCAGTCTGCTTCAACCACTCCGCATCAAACGGAGCCATCTCCGGCCCAAACCTCCGTGCCGTGCATCCATCCATACCGAGGAAGGAGATATGATCACGCGAACGCAACGACTCTATCAGTGGCTCCAGCGATTTCGGAAGATCGTTCCACAACGTGTCATCCTTCACACTGCGGTCCACGAGCAATGTCACGTTGATGGGATCTTCCCCCTCCATGCGAATCCGCGCGGGATGTATCTGCCCCAGCCCGTCAATGGTGACCTTGAAATTGTTGTCCGGAATATGCGGTATCGGGCGCAGTGACCTGTTTAACACCAGCACAGGAATCTGAACCAGGTTCACATAAACATGCAACGTGGATTTATCGTCCTCGGCTGATGCCGCATTTGTCTGTGCAAAGCAGGACCGGGCTAACACCAATGCGGCAACACAAAGCACCGCCGTTCTGGTAATCCGTCGAAGCATGACCGTGGAGTCACCCTAGCACGACCGCCAGTCTTCATGCACGCGATTCAATCAAAACGCGGTAGATGCCGCAACGCACCCGCAAGCACCGGCTCCGTCAGCCACGCACGCAGGCCGCTTTCGCGTATCCATGCGCCGACATCCATGCCGCCAGACTCATCTCGCCCTGCATCCAGAAAATCCTGTAATGGTCTTTCCTCGGATGCAGTGTCTCAGTCAGAAAATCAGCCAGAAGAATTTGGGCTTTTCTCAGGAGATATATCCCCATCAACACGTCATCCTGAGCGGAGCGCAGCGAAGTCGAAGGACCTGCTTTCCTTTCTCATCACTACAATTTCGAAGGAAGGCTAGAGAAAACGCCGCTACTTACCCTTCAACTTCCGATCAAAGAACTCCGCCGCAGCCTCATACGCCGCAACCCAGTTTCGGTGCAGCAGAAAATCATGCACTTCGTCTGGAAATATCTTCTCTTCCACATCGACGCCTTCCGCACGAAGCGCAGCCGCCAGCCGCACCGTCTGACCAAACAACACATTGCGATCATCATCGCCCTGCATTAGCAGCACTGGCGACTTCCACTTCGCCACATCCACCATCGGCGAGGCAGCAAACGCAATCTTTGCACGAGCTGCCGCGTCATACTTCGGGTCGCTGGTCGGCTTCCACGAATCCATCTCAAACGACCAGTCATGCACCCCATGCAGATCAACACCCGCAGCAAAATCCGCAGAGTCACGCGCCAGTGCCAGTGCCGTCATGTATCCGCCATAACTACCGCCCCACGCGCCGATGCGTTTCGCATCGACATTCGGCTGCGCCTTCAACCACTTCACCGCACCTTCAATATCGTGATATTCGCTGCCACCAAAAACGCCGTAATCCTTCGCCTGCCTGAACTCCATGCCATAGCCGGTGCCACTGCGATAGTTCACGCTCAGCACCGCATACCCACGCGAAACGAAGTATTGATTCAGTTCATAAGCTTGCGCGTAATACTGCATGGGGTTATAGCCCAACAGCATCTGCCGCCGCGATCCACCATGAAAGAAAACAATCGTCGGTAGCTTCTCTCCCGGCTTCACGTTCTTTGGTACAAACCATTGCCCATGAATCGAGAGCCCATCACTTGCTGGAAAAAGAACTTGCTTCGGAGTTACGAATTGTCGCTCCCCCACACCCGCGTTCCGCCCACCGATTCCGGTATCAATCCAGAATGACCCGCTGCTGCATTGGGTTCCAGTTACTGGTTCAGTAACCATGTCACACCTTTTCATTCCCTGACCTGGAGTCGCGGTCGTACTGACGTACGGAAGGAACGGCTGCTCTGCAGAGGCTCTCATGAATGCGAACCCATCTCCAGAAAGCAACGAGGGATTGGTCTCGATACTTCTGCCAGCCGAAAGCTGGTCCGACTTGTTTGACCTGCTTTGAATCAGCCACAAATGTTTGCGGTCTGAGTCATTCGGATCGTTCGTCACCTGATTGCTGCTGTAAACAATCCGCTCGCCATCTGTAACAACGTTATCTATCTCAAAATCCCCCGGCGTCAGCGGCTTGGCGTCTTTCTCTCCCGGCATCAGCGAATACAGATGCAGCCAGCCAGTCTTCTCCCAAGGAAAAACCAGCCGCCCATCCTTCATCCACAGCAACTGGTTGCTAGCCACCATCTCATGGAACAGTGACCCCGTTCCCTTATTCGCCTGCCAAACCTGCTTGCCTGTACCCGTTGCCACATCGGCAATGCGAATCGCCCACGGCACCGGCACACTCCGCATCCAGCGCAGATCAAGCTCCGTCAATACGGGCGATTCTCGAACAAACGCAATCCGCTTTGAATCCGCCGACCAGACTGCATCATGGTCCAGCCCTGTTCCTGGATCGACATACGTCAGCGTCCTGGTGGCGAACGTAAACACGCCAAGGAAGCTGTGATCTCCACGATTGGAAACAAACGCCAGCCTCGTTCCATCCGGCGAAGGCCGAAGCTGCGACGCATGACCCTCCGCAACGACAAGTTGTTGGGGTTGCTTCGAGGCATCCGCAACGTCAGCGGCATAAACCTTTCCGTCGTGCAGATAAAACACCTGCCTGCCATCCACAGAAAACACCGGCTTATGCCCCACGCCGACAACACGCACCCCACCGTCCCAGGTGGCAATCTCAACACGCTGCTGCACATCCTCCTGCAGATGCGCAGGATTCGCCGCCACCGGATGCTCGCTTCCCTCCGATCCGGTGCCATGCGTGTACGCCACACGCTCGCCCTCCGGCGACCAGATGATGTCGTCAATGTCCTGCCCGTCATCCTCCGTGTAGTGCGTCAGCGAACGCGCCTTCTCCGTGGGCGACGCGGCCCACACATTGCGTTTCCCCTCGTCATCCACAAACCACGCCACACGGCTTTTTGCCGGGGCTGCGGTCAATTGATTCATAAAGGGTGCAGAAAGCGCATCCGCTACGCTGAACGGCTTCTGCGCTACAGCAGAGGAGACGGAGGCGGACAACGCAACTACGGCCAGGAGGATTCGCATGACGGTGCTGTGAGCATAACGCGATTTCTCGCGGATTTTGCGCAGTATGTATGCGAACCGCAGTAGAATGAGTGCCGAACGACGGCGGCCCGGCCGCCAACATCTAAGCGGCACAGGACACACACAGTCATGCATAAGATACTTTGTAGCACCCTCCTCGCACTCGCCCCCGTGATGCTCTACGCTCAGCAGGGCGGCAGCGCACCGCACGAAGAAAAAGCGACTCCCATCCAGAACGGTGGCATCTTCGTTCCCGGATGGAAGGCAACCGTGGACGCTGGCGCCATCAAGCAGGGCCAAAGCGAAAAGGATTCCAGCTTCAAGGCCGAAGCTGGCGGCTTCCACATCATGACCGGCCCCGCGCTCACCTACTGGGACACGAAGAAATCCCTTAAGGGTGACTACACCGTTTCCGCCACGTTCACGGAAGCGCAGTACATGAACCGCAATGACCATCCGCATCCCTACGGCATCGCCATCGCAGGCGAGAGCGGTAATGGCCTCTATTGCGCCGCATACGGCAACGGTACCTTCATCGTGCGCGGCTTCTCCCCCGACGCCTTCCAGATGGGTGGTCGCCGTCCTGAAGCAAACGACGCAATCCACAAGGCCGCAGGCCCCGGCCAACCGGTGACGCAGACCATCGCCATGCAGGTAAAGGGTGACAAGGTCTCCTGCATGGTCAACGGCACCACCGTCGCCAGCTACAACAAGACCGACGTGGTAGCCGATGGCAAACTGAAGTCCACCGACGGCTTCGCCGGCATCCGCATGGCACACAACACCGACGTGATGGTGAAGGACTTCAAGATAACGAAGTAGATCGACGACGAAGCAAAACAGAACGCAGCGCTCGCAGCGGAAACGTCGCGAACGCTGCGTTCGTTCTTTTAGGTTTTAAGTGATTGGCGCGGGGTTGAACAGCGCAAACTCATTATGCAGACCGTAATGATCCGCGCATGTTGTGTGCTTTCCGCTCGCCGTATCCAGGATCATCTGGAAGATGCGTTCGCCCACCTGCGCAATCGTCTCTTCGCCTGTGGCAATCGTTCCCGCATCAATATCAATCAGGTCATGCCATCGCCGCGCCAGCGGTGACCGCGTACTCAACTTGATCACCGGCGCCATCGCCAAACCATACGGCGTGCCACGTCCCGTGGTGAACACATGCATGTTCATGCCCGCCGCAAGCTGCAGCGTGCCACACACAAAGTCACTCGCAGGCGTTGCGGCAAAAAGCAATCCCTTTGTGGTCACGCGCTCACCCGGCCCCAGCACTCCGTGAATCTGCGAGCGTCCGCTCTTGGCAATGGAACCCATCGCCTTCTCCACAATGTTGTTCAGTCCGCCGGCTTTATTGCCCGGCGTTGGATTGGCGCTGCGATCCATGCCGCCATGCGCAAGATAATCGTCATACCACTGCATCTCGCGCACCAGCGAGCGTGCTACATCGTCATTCGCAGCGCGCGCCGTCAGCAGATGAATGCCATCGCGCACCTCTGTGACTTCACTGAACATCACCGTAGCGCCTGCGCGTACCAGCAGATCGCTCGCATAGCCCACTGCGGGATTCGCGGTGACGCCGCTAAAGGCATCGCTGCCACCACACTGCATACCCACCACAAGATCGCTTGCGGGGCATGTCACGCGTATGCGCCGATTCAGTTCCTCAAGCCGCTTCTCCGCCATCTCCAGAATGGCCGCAACCATCTCCATGAAGCCATGATGTTCTTCGTCCTGCAGCCGCACCACATAGGGCGCTTGCTGCAGCACAGGCAATGCCGACGCAGGCAGCATGGACACAGGCTGCATCTTTTCGCAGCCCAGGCTCACCACCATCGGCGCGCCGCCAAGATTCGGATTCAGTGCAAGATTGCGCAGCGTACGAATGGGTATCTCTGACCCGGGCGCATGGAAAGCAATGCCACAGCCGTAGTTATGCGTAATGGCGATGACATCATCCACATTGGGATACTTCGACAGCAGGTCTTGCTTGATGCGTTTCACCGCATAGTCCACCGTGGCGGAAACACATTGCACCGTAGTGCTGATGCCGAGAATGTTGCGCGTGCCAACCGTGCCATCCGCGTTGCGATAACCCTGAAACGTGATGCCATCCAACGGCGACATCTCCGGCACAGGCGCGCCACCAAACGGAGCATTTTGCAGCGAGGGCGCAGCAGGCTCCTCCATCAACCCCTCATGCACCCACGCACCGCGCGGCACGTCCGCATTCGTGGTGCCGATGGTCACGCCATAGCGAGTCACCGCAGTGCCTTTTGGCAGATCGACAAGCGCTACCTTGTGCGCTTCAGGAACATGCTCCACCAGCGTCAATCCATCATCAAAGACAGTGCCCGCAGGTAAGCCGCCTTCGTTTACCACGATGGCAACGTTGTCTTCCGGTTGGAGCTGTATGCGTAAGGGTTTCATGCGGTGTACAGCTTTCCGTCGACGAGTCTTGCGTATTGCGAAAGATGATTATCCTGCAACTCTGCAGGCAATAACTCCGCAGGAAAATCCTGATAGCAGACAGGCCGCAGAAAACGCTCAATCGCCATCGCTCCAACGCTGGTTGCACGCGCGTCTGACGTTGACGGGAACGGGCCGCCATGCACCATGGCGTAACTCACCTCAACACCTGTCGGAAAGCCATTGATGACAATGCGTCCTGCCTTGCGTTCCAGCACTGGCAGCAATCGCGCAGCCAGCGCATGGTCTGGGACTTCGAGATGCATCGTCGCCGTTAGCTGTCCTTCCAACTGGTTCGCTAGGTTAACCATCTCATCTGCCGTGCTGCATTCAATCACCAGAGCAGCGGGCCCAAAGACCTCTTCCGACAACTTGGGATTTGCAGCAAACTCCGCAGCCGTTGTGGCGAATAGTACCGGCTGCGCAGCCGTAGCATGAGCAGCCGCAGTACCTTCGCCCAGCTTCTTCACTCCATCCGCCGCACACAACGCACCCACACCATGCACAAATGCCTGCTGTATCCCGCTGTTCAACATGGTCGCAGAAGCAGCAGCAGAAATCGCCTCTGTCGCCGACGCTTTGAACGCATCGAACTCAGGCCCTGCAATACCGAAGATCAATCCCGGCTTGGTGCAGAACTGTCCCACGCCCAATGTTGCCGATGCAACCAATCCCGCGGCAATCGCTGCAGCACGCGTCTCCAGAGCAGCAGGCAACAGGAACAGGGGGTTGATGCTGCTCATCTCCGCAAACACCGGAATGGGTTGCGGACGCGCCGCCGCAAGTGCCATCAACGCCTGCCCGCCTCTGCGCGACCCAGTGAATGCAACTGACTGCACCGCAGGATGCTGTACCAACGCCGCACCCACTTCATTGCCCACGCCCACCAGCAGCGAAAACACACCCGCAGGCAATCCCAGCGAAGCCACAGCCTGCTGAATCGCGCGGCCCGCAAGCTCCGACGTGCCAAGGTGGGATGGATGTGATTTCGCAATCACAGGACATCCCGCAGCCAGCGCAGCAGCCGTATCTCCACCCGCAACGGAAAATGCCAGTGGAAAATTGCTCGCACCAAAAACGGCAACCGGACCAACAGGAATCTTGCGCGAACGCAGATCAGACCGAGGTAACGGCTTGCGATCCGGCAGCGCGGTATCCACCGTGACATTCAGGAAACGTCCTTCGCGTACCAGCGAAGCGAACAGACGAAGCTGGCCACAGGTGCGTCCGCGTTCCCCTTCAAGACGTGGCCGAGGCAACCCGCTCTCTGCCATGGCGCGCTCGATCAACTCATCGCCAAGCGCCATCAGGTTGTCCGCAATCGTCTCCAGCAATTGAGCGCGCACTTCCAGCGGCGCATTGCGAAGCGCATCGAAATCCTGTGCGGCCAGCGTGCAGGCGCGATGAACATCTTCCAGCGTTCCACCACCAAACACAGGCTCCATCTCCGCGTTTGTTGCAGGATTCACCGCACGCTGCGTTCCCGCCGTGCCGATAATTTCTTCGCCGCCAATCAGTATGGATCCTGTGATCGCCATCTTTTTTCTCTCCCGCAACAACGTTACGAACGGCCGTCCAGCAGCTTCGCCAGCATAGCCATTTCTTCTTCGGTCAGGTCGCTCAGTGGTGTGCGCACCGGGCCACAATCATGCCCTTTTAGACGCACACCCGCCTTCACGATGGATACCGCGTACCCCTTGCGGCGATCACGAATGGCAAGATACGGCACAACAAATTCGCGCATCTCCTTCGCGACGTAAGCATGGTCACGCCGCCGCACGGCAGCATAGAATGCTGTGGCCCACTTGGGTAGAAAGTTAAAGATGGCGGATGAATAGGTGGTGACGCCCATCTCCAGGTAGCTCAGCGCGAACGTCTCTGCAGTAGGCAAACCGCCGATGTAAGTAAGCCGATCGCCCAGACGCAGATAGATCTTCATCATCAACTCAAGATCGCCCACGCCATCCTTAAACCCAACCAGGTTCGGGCACGCATCACACATCCGCGCCAGCGTCACATCGGTAGCAACTGCGTTGTCGCGGTTGTAAACAATCACGCCCAACGACGTGGAATCACACACTGCCTTCACATGGCGAAACAATCCATCCTGATCTGCATTCACGAGATATGGAGGGAACAGCAACAATCCCTGCGCACCCGCTTTCTCTGCAGCTTTCGCATACTCAATCGCCGTACGCGTGCCATAACCACATCCGCTCAGGATGGGCATGTGACCTGCGACTTCATCAACAGCCGCACGCACAACGCGGCTGTATTCATCCAACGTCAACGAGAAATACTCGCCCGTTCCACCTGCAGCAAACAGTGCAGCCAACGGTGTTTCACCCAGCCACGCAAGGTGTTTGCGATACGAGCCTTCGTTGAAGTCGCCATCGGCGGTGAAGTGCGTCACAGGAAAAGAGAGAAGGCCGGAGCCAACCGTCTGCGCAAGTGCTTTGGGATCCATGGTCATTTCGATTCTCACTATAACGTTGAAACATTAACGAACAAGGCACGCCTTCTTCGGGTCAAACTTCCAGTCTGGAATCAGGTATTGCATCGCTGCCGCATCGTTGCGCGCACCAGCAGGCAAACGGTTGTACGCAGCATGTGCCTGCTCCACCTGCTCCATATCCACTTCCACGCCCAGGCCCGGTTTCTCTGGAACAATCAGCAGACCATCCTGAATACGCAGCGGCTCCTTCGTCAGCCGCTGCCCGTCCTGCCAGATCCAGTGCGTATCAATCGCCGTAGTATCTCCCGGCGCAGCCGCTGCCACATGCGTAAACATCGCCAGCGAAACATCAAAGTGGTTGTTCGAATGCGATCCCCATGTAAGCCCATGCATCTGGCATGTCTGCGCCACCCGCACTGAACCTTCCATCGTCCAGAAATGCGGATCGGCGAGCGGAATATCCACGGAATGCAACTGCAAGGCATGTTGAAGCTGCCGCCAATCCGTTGCAATCATGTTGGTGGCTGTGGGCAAACCCGTTTCCTTACGGAACTCCGCCATGATTTCGCGTCCGCTGAAACCTTCCTCTGCACCGCACGGGTCTTCGGCATACGCAAGCACATCATGCTTACCGCTGCACAGCCGCACCGCTTCTTTTAACGGCCACGCGCCGTTGGGATCCAGCGTGATGCGCGCTTCCGGAAAACGCTCTGCGAGCGCGGTAACAGCTTCCATTTCCTCATCACCCGAAAGCACACCGCCTTTCAGTTTGAAGTCGCGAAAGCCGTAGCGTGCATACGTGGCCTCTGCCAAACGCACAATACTTTCCGGTGTCAGCGCTTCTTCATTGCGCAGACGAAACCATTCATTCCCATCTTCGGCTTCGTTGCGGTAGCAAAGGTCCGTTTTCGTGCGATCACCGATATAGAACAAATATCCCAACACTTCCACCTGCGAACGCTGTCTGCCTTCACCCAACAGGTCCGCAACGGGAAGGTTCACAAACTTACCCATCAGGTCCAGCAGCGCCGCTTCTACAGCGGTAACAGCATGAATCGCCACGCGCAGATCAAACGTCTGCAACCCACGTCCTCCCGCATCACGATCCGCAAAGGCTTCATGCACACGTTGCAGTGTTGTTCGATAGGCTGCGATATTGCTGCCAATCACAATTGCGCGCGATTGCTCCAGCACTTCACGAATCGCCTCGCCACCGGGGACTTCACCCACACCAACATTGCCCGTGCTATCCGTCAGCAGCACCAGGTTACGCGTGAAGAACGGAGCGTGTGCGCCGCTTAGATTCAGCAACATGCTGTCCTGCCCCGCAACAGGGACCACGCGCATCTCCGTAATGACTGGCGCGCCTTTCATCTCGCTCATCCCGCTCTCCCCTGCAACTGTTCCGGCGTAAATTCCACACGGCGAATCTCACCCACAATCAGCAGATAACTCACGATGGCCGTCAGTGCCATGAAACCCACATAGACCAGCGCCATCTCAAACGATCCTGTTTTTTCGCGGATATAACCAATGATGATGGGTGTCGTAATGCCTGCAGTATTGCCAATCAAATTAAACAGCCCGCCATTCAATCCAATCATGTTCTTTGGTGAAACGTCAGAGATCACGGTCCAGCCCAACGCGCCGAAGCCCTTGCCAAAGAATGCCAGCGCCATCAGCGCCACCACCACAGTGCTGCTATTCGTGTAGTTGCAACCGATCATCGTCAGCGAACACAGCATCCCCGCCACGATCGGCGTCTTACGTGCAATGGTTGCGCTCTTCGTTTTGCGCAACAAGATGTCACTCACTACACCACCAAGAATGCCACCGATTACGCCGCACAGCGCCGGCAGCGCTGAAAGAAAACCCACCTTCTGCATAGACATATGCCGCGCCTGACTCAGGTAGATAGGAAACCATGTAAGGAAGAACCACGTGAGGGCGGTGATGCAGTATTGACCGATGTAAATGCCTACGAGCATACGATTACTCAGCAGGAGCTTAACGCCAGCCCACGTTAATGTAGACGCACGCTTCGCTGTGCCGGAATCCATGGAAGCGAGTCCGCCGCCAACTTCAATGTGTTCTATCTCAGCCTGGCTAATGCGCGGATGTTCCTTTACGCTGTAGATCGCGCGAAACCACACAAGGCTCAGCAGCAGGCTCATCACACCGCCCAGCCAGAAGCACGCCTCCCAGTTGCGCCGGGTTACCAGCCATCCCATCAGCGGCCCGAAGAACACCAGCGCAAAGTATTGCGATGAATTAAAGATGGCCGATGCACGGCCACGCTCCGCAGCAGGAAACCATGCGGCCACAATGCGACCATTGCCCGGAAAGATGGGCGACTGCACCGCACCCGACAGCAGCCGCAAAAAGAACAATGCACCAAACGCGACCGCAATCGGCAGATATCCTACAAAACCCGCAGCGATAGCGCAGATGGACCATCCCACAATGCTGTAGCCATACACTCGCTTCGACCCGTAACGATCCAACAGACTGCCCGCGGGCAACTGCATCACCACATACGCCCAACTGAATGCAGATAACAGATAGCCCAGCTTCAGCGCATTCAGATGCAGGTCCTTACTCAAGGCCACGCCAACAATCGACAGCACCACGCGGTCGCCATAGCTGAAGGAACTGGCAAGGAAGAGCATCAACACAATCAGGTAACGGATCCGCGTCTGTCGTGACGTGCTCATGTTGGCTGGAATTCCTCCGGGGAACTGCGTGGACAACAGAACTATAGCGGCTGGCACTGACAATTGGCCATGCGCGGTGGGAGCGGTAGGATGGCAGCAGGGAGTTCCGCTGCCGACGTCATGAGCACCTCACCATTTCCCATCCTTCAACAAACGCCGTCTGACCTGCATCCTCACGAGCGTTTCTCCGATGCGTCGCGTCTGGAAAAACGCCTGCGCGCCACCGTTCAGGGTGAGGTGCGATTCGACGATGCCTCGCGTGCTCTTTACGCCACGGATGCCTCGAACTATCGCCAGGTGCCCATCGGCCTCGTCATTCCAAAGACGATCGATGATGTGATTGCAACCGTTGCAGCCTGCCGTGCCTTCGGTGCGCCGGTGCTGTCACGCGGCGGCGGTACCAGCCTTGCGGGCCAGTGCTGCAATGTGGCCGTGGTGATGGATTTTTCCAAATATCTGAATCACATCGTCTCGCTCGATCCAGATGGCCGCATGGCACATGTGCAACCGGGCATTGTGCTGGATGCACTGCGTGACGAAGCCGAGAAGCATGAACTGACCTTCGCGCCCGATCCTGCGACGCATTCGCGCTGCACGCTGGGTGGCATGATCGGCAACAATTCCTGCGGTGTGCATGCGCTGATGGGCGGTAAGACCGTCGACAACATCGAAGAATTGGACATTCTGCTTTACGACGGCACGCGTATGACCGTGGGCCGCACCAGCGGAGAAGAACTGGAACAGATCATTGCAACAGGTGGCCGCAAAGGTGAGATTTACGCAGGATTGAAGCGCCTTCGCGACACCTACAGCACACTGGTGCGCGAACGTTTCCCAGACATCCCGCGTCGTGTCTCCGGTTACAACCTGGATCAGCTTCTTCCGGAAAATGGTTTCAATGTGGCGCGTGCTCTCGTCGGCACGGAAGGGACCTGCGTCACGATTCTGGAAGCGAAATGCGAATTAAAACAAAGTCCACAGAAGCGCCGTCTCGTCGCGCTTGGATTCCCTGATCCATACATTGCAGCCGACCACGTACCAAATGTGTTGAAGCACAATCCCATCGGCCTGGAAGGCTTTGATGGTCTGCTGGTTGACTTCATGCTGCGTAAGAATCTCGCAGTGGATGATGTGAAGTTGTTGCCGGAAGGACGCGGCTTCCTGCTCTGTGAATTCGGCACGAACGACGACGCAGAAGTCGATGCCATTGTGGAGCGCTTCCTTCAAGATGTACTGACGTTTCCTGTAAAGCCGACTGTTGGCCGCTACACCGAAACCGAAGCCGCGCGCGTGTGGAAGGTGCGCGAATCAGGGCTTGGCGCCAGCGTGTTTGTTCCCGGCGAAAAGAGCGGCTGGGAAGGTTGGGAAGACTCCGCGGTTCCGCCCGAACACCTTGGCAACTACCTGCGCGATCTCTTCCATCTGCTACACGAATACGATTACCGCACGCCCATGTATGGCCACTTCGGACAGGGATGCGTGCACCTGCGCATCTCTTTCGATCTGCGCACGCACGAGGGCGCGGAGAAGTATCGTTCCTTCATTGATCGCGCCGCAGACATCGTGTTGAAGTATGGCGGTTCCTTCTCCGGCGAACATGGTGATGGGCAATCGCGCGCATGCCTGCTGCCGAAGATGTTTGGCGATGAATTGATGGGAGCCTTCCGCGAATTCAAGCGGCTATGGGACCCCACCAATCACATGAATCCGGGCAAACTTATCGATCCCGTTGCGGTGTATGACGCCATCGACAATCTGCGCATTGGCCCCGGCTACAAAGCGGCTGCAACAAAGACATGGTTCAACTATCCCAATGATGAAGGCTTCGCCGGAGCAACGGAACGCTGCGTTGGCGTTGGCGCATGCCGACGCCACGATCACGGCACCATGTGCCCCAGCTACATGGCCACACACGAAGAGAAGCATTCCACACGAGGACGCGCACACCTGCTGTGGGAGATGCTGCACGGCAACACCATCAGCGAAGGTTGGAAGAACGAAGAGATTCACGATGCACTGGACCTCTGCCTGTCCTGCAAAGCCTGCAAAACAGAGTGCCCAGTGAATGTGGATATGGCCACGTGGAAATCAGAGTTCCTGGCGCATTACTACGAAGGCAAACACCATCCGCTGTCGCACTATGGCTTCGGCTATATGGATAAATGGGCATCGCTCGCATCCATTACGCCCACGCTGGCCAATCTGCCGATGAAGATTGCACCACTGGCCTCGCTTGCAAAACGAGTGCTGCACATTGCACCGCAACGCGAATTGCCGCAGTTTGCAAAAAGCAACTTTCGCGACGCCTTCAATCGCACACATGCATGGAAGCCGCAGCAGACCGACGCCATCCTGTGGGCCGATACGTGGAACAACTACTTCCATCCGTCAGCACTGCACGCCGCTGCCGATCTGCTGCAAGATGCCGGTTACACCATCGCCACGCAGAAGCGGCACATCTGCTGCGGACGCCCGCTCTATGACTTCGGCTTCCTGGATGAAGCGAAGAAATACCTCCGCGGTGTGCTGGACACCTTCGCCCATGAGATTGATGCGGGAATCCCTGTCATCATGCTGGAACCAAGCTGCGCCACCGTCTTCCGCGATGAGCTACTGAATTTTTACCCCAATGACGAACGCGCGAAGAAGTTAGCAAAACAAACCATCATGTTGAGCGAGGCGCTTGCACGCAAACAATGGCAGCCACCCCAGATGCCGGATCGCCGCATTGTGGTGCACGGCCACTGCCATCAGAAGACACAGCTCACCATGAAGGACGACATGGCCTTACTCCAGGCAACGGGAGCACAGGTAGAACTCCTCGACTCCGGCTGCTGCGGCATGGCCGGTCCATTCGGCTTTGAAAAGGACAAGTATGAAGTCTCGCAGACACTCGCCGAGCGCGTCCTGATGCCTGCCGTGCGCAAGGCGGGCGCAAACGACATTATCGTCAGCAATGGCTTCAGTTGCCGCGAACAGGTTGCACAAAACGGCCCACGCCGCGCCGTACATCTTTCAGAAGTTCTTGCTGGCCGCTACTGAGGAACGCAGAACTAAGCGCTTAGCTGCACCAGCGTATCCGCAGGCTTTTCCGGTTCCACGGTGCGCTTCAACTGGCCGCAGGCTGCATAGATGTCGCGGCCGCGCGGGCGGCGGATGTAGCAGGGCAAGCCATTCTGGATCAGCGTCTGCTGGAATACATCCACGTCTTCTGACGTGGGTTGCGTGTAAGGCATATCCGGACCCGGGTTCCACACGATCAGGTTGACCTTCGCATGCATTCCCTTCAGCAGCGCAAGTACCTCATGCGCGTTCTCAAGCTGGTCGTTGATGCCGCCCAGCATGACGTACTCAAACGTGACCCAGTCGCGCTTGTTCAGCGGGATGGTATTCACCGCATCCAGCAGTGCTGCAATGTTCCATTTGCGGGTGATGGGCATTACCTGTTCGCGCACCGTGTCGTTCGATCCGTTTAACGACAGTGCCAGGTTGGGCCGAACAGTCTCGGTGGCAAAGCGGCGAATCGCAGGTTCAATGCCGCTGGTGCTCACCGTCATGCGCGATGCGGGAATACCGATGCCTTCCACCAGCAGCAGCACCGACTTCATGAAGTTGTCGTAGTTCAGAAACGGTTCGCCCATGCCCATGAAGACAAGGTTGATGCGGTCCTTGCCCATCTGCACCTTGTGGCGATTGAGCACAGCAGCCACCTGCCCGGCGATTTCGCCCGCGGTCAGATCGCGCTTGATCCCGAGTTTCGCCGTCAGGCAGAACTGGCAGTTCACCGCGCAGCCCACCTGCGAAGAAATGCAGATGGTCGCACGCCGATAGCCCAGCGGTGCCAGTGCGCCCCAATTCCGCCTGTCTACGAATTTTGCGTCGGCACGGGCGTCGGCCGCTTCTTCGGCATCGTCGGTATTCTCCACACCGTCGCCATCGGGCATCCAGACGGTTTCCACCGTCTCGCCGTCTTCCATGCGCATCAGGTAGCGCTCGGTGCCGTCCACGGAAATCGCGGTTTGCACAATTTCAGGCATGCCAATTGTGTGCCCAGCAGCCAGCGCAGCGCGCAACTCCTGCGAAAGCGGCGTGATGGCGTCAAAGTCCGTCACGCGCTGTTTGTAGAGAGCGTCGAATATCTGCCGCGCACGGTAGGGCTTCTGGCCCAGCGTGGCGGCCAGTTCAGTCAGTTCCGGAAGCGATTTACCAAACAGCGCAGACATCGTCTTCTAGGATAAATCCTCACAGTGCATCAGCGGTTGACCCGCCCGGAGCGGTAGAGTCTAAAGCAGCGAGGTACATGTTCGTTTTGAAAGCACGCACGCCACTCGTTTTAGCCGCCGTTCTGTCCGTTGCCATTTCTTCTCCGCTGTTTACCAGCGCGCAGAAGAAGCCCGTCGCCGCCAAGCACGCCACCGTCAAAGCATTGGCGGACGGCCCCAATGTGACGCGTGAAACGCTGCCTAACGGCCTGCGCGTGGTGATTGTGAAGAATCGGCTGGCCCCCGTGGCCACCGTGGAACTGAACATCCTTGCCGGTGGCAACCAGACGCCGACGGGCTTCCCCGGTACGGCGCATGCGCTGGAACACATGGCATTTCGTGGATGCACCGGCATGACAGCAGACCAGACCGCCGCCATCTACGCGCGTCTGGGTGGCGACAATAACGCCGACACGCAGGGCAACGTGACGCAGTTCTACGCCACCGTTCCATCCACAGATGTGGAAGTGGCGTTGCGTGCGGAAGCCGCCTGCATGGTGGGTATCGACAATGCGGACAAAGAGTGGGAGCAGGAGCGCGGCGCCATTACGCAGGAGGTGCAGCGCGATCTTTCCTCGCCCACATACAAGCTCATCTCGCGGCTGAATGAAGGCATGTTCGCCGGAACGCCCTACGCGCACGATGCCCTTGGAACCAAGGAAAGTTTTGAAAAGACCACCGGCGCCGACCTCCGCGCGTTTTATGACAAGTGGTATTCGCCGTCCAATGCAGTGCTGGTCATTGTGGGCGATGTCGATCCTGCGCAGACATTGACGCAGGTGCGCGAATTCTTCGGTCCGGTGAAACGTCGCGAGGTACCGAAGGAAGCTGCCTTCACGCTGAGCCCGATAAAGAACGAAACGTTCACGCTGGACAGCAACCTGCCGTACACATTGGCCGTAATTGGCTATCGCCTTCCTGGTACGGACAGCAAAGATTACGCCGCTGCGCAGGTATTGGCCGATGTTCTCAGCAGCCAGCGCGGTGATCTGTACGCTATGGTGCCCGCGGGCAAAGCCCTGGGAACACAGTTCGGCATGGCAGGCAGCTACCCCAAGGCCAGCCTTGGCTTTGGCATGGTGGCGGTAGCCAGCGAAGCCGACGCCAAGCCCGCTCTGGACGAGATGCGCACGATCCTGAACCGGTACGCACAGAACGGCGTACCCGCTGATCTGGTGGAAGCTGCGAAGCGCAGCGAAATTACAGAAGACGCCTTTGGCGCAAACTCCATTCCGGGGCTGGCGCAGCAGTGGTCACAGGCTTTGGGCGCGGATCGCAAGAACTCTCCCGCAGAAGCGACGGAAGCCATCAAGCGTGTGACCGTGGCTGACGTGAACCGCGTGGCACGGCAGTATCTGCTGCATGTGAACACCATGACGGCAACGCTGAAACCCGTGGCAAGCGGCGCCCCCACAGCAGGTAAAGGCTTTGGCGGTGGAGAGAAGCTGACTTCCACTCCAACGAAAGAAGTCGCACTGCCCGACTGGGCCGCAAAACCGTTGGCAGAACTTCGCCTGCCGCATCCCATGACGTTGCCCAGCGATGAGACGTTGCCGAACGGGCTGCGCCTGATCGTCCGCACGGATCTCACCAGCCCCACCGTAACGCTGACCGGCTCCGTGCGACACAACGAAGATCTGGACACGCCAAAGGGTAAAGAGGGCGTCGCCGACGTTCTGGAAGAACTCTACGGCTACGGCAGCACATCGCTGGACCGCATTGCCTTCCAGAAAGAGCTCGACGACATTGGCGCCACGGAAGATGCGGGATTCAGCTTTGGGCTGAAGGTGTTGAAGGAAAACTTCGCGCGCGGTGTAGAGCTGCTGGCGGACAACCAGCTACATCCCGCATTGCCCGCGGAAGCCTTCCCTGTGGTGCAAAAGCAGACAGCAGATCTGACTGCGGGCAATCTCACATCGCCCGGCTATCGCACACACCGGGCACTGAGTGAAGCATTGCTACCGAAGAACGATCCGTCTCTACGCGAACAGACGCCGCAAACCATCACGGCACTGAAGCTGGACGATGTGAAGAGTTACATGAAATCCACCATGCGTCCCGATCTGACGACCATCGTCATCGTAGGAGACATCACTCCTGCGGAAGCTCGTGCCCAGGTGGAGAAGGCCTTTGGCACATGGACGGCAACCGGCCCCAAGCCGCAGGTAGACCTGCCGCCCGTACCACCGAACAAACCAACCGCCGCCGTCGTAGGTGATCCAGAGGCTGTGCAGGATTCCGTCACGCTGTCGCACACACTGCAGATGAACCGCTTCAGCCCGGATTACTATCCCATGCAGCTTGGTACCTACGTGCTGGGTGGAGGCTTCTACGCCAGCCGCCTGTATCACGATCTCCGGCAGGTGGCGGGGTATGTCTACACGGTGGACGTGAACCTCCGTGCCACCAGAACGCGCGCCACGTACACGGTGGACTATGGCAGCGAACCGGCGAACGTCTCCAAGGCGCGTGCGCTGGTGGAACGCGATCTGCAGTCGATGAAGACCACACCCGTGACCTCCGGCGAACTGACGCTGGCAAAGAGCCTGATCCTGCGCCAGCTTCAGCTTGGCGAATCCAGTCAAGCCGCGGTGGCAAGTGCTCTGCTGGCACGTGCACAGATGGGTCTGCCGCTGAATGAAAGCGATAACGCCGCAAAGACCTACCTGGGCCTGACCGCCGAACAGGTGCAGGCCTCCTTCGCCAGAAACCTGCGCGTGGAAGACATGGTGCAGGTAGTCCGCGGACCAGCACCGCAATAAGACGAAAGGCGGCAATTGCACCGTACCCCGTGCAATTGCCGCTTCCTTCTTTGCTTTTCAGCTTCCCATGTTCGATTGTTCCGCTATAGGCTGAATCAACTTCCTCCGAAGGCAATCGACTATGTCCTCAGCCGCACATTCCTCTTCTCTCATCGGTCTGCCGGAAACGGAGATTCATACCACGGTGCGCGCAGTGGAATCCGCCACTGTCCCCTGGTACATCTGGACATGCGTTGCCGGAGTGACCTCCGCCGTCATCGGCGGCCAGTGGGATGTCTCGTGGCACCGCTCCATTGGCCGCGACACCTTCTGGACACCCGCCCACCTGCTGATTCAACTCTGCGGTGTGATTGCTGCGGTGGTGGGACTATATCTGGTCTATCAGTGCACCTTCCGCCGCGAATCGGAACTTGCGGCGTCTTCCGTCAGCGTCTTTGGACTGCGCGCGCCGCTGGGCATCTTTGTGGCAGCTTGGGGCGGCGTGGCCATGATCACCTCTGCGCCCTTCGATAACTGGTGGCACGACGCCTACGGCCTGGATGTGAAGATCATTTCGCCGCCGCACACACTGCTGATCCTGGGCATGCGTGCCGTATCGCTGGGAGTCTTCTTCCTGATCCTGGCCACCATGAATCGCGCCGCGGACGAGGGCTCGGAAAACTTCGCGCCATTGCAGCGACTCCTGCTCTACATGGGTGGACTCACGGTCTGCGGGCAGATGTTCTTCCTGCAGGAATACACAACGGAAGTGGCGATGCATCGCGTGGTGGCATACGTTGCTCTGGCCATTGCCGTGCCAGTTGCGCTGGCCACGGTTTCACAGGCATCGCGCTTCAAGTGGGCTGCAACGACCGCCGCGAGCATCTACACCGTACTGCTGATTGCGGAAATTCTGATCTTCCCGCTGGTGAAGGCCGAACCCAAACTGGGCCCCGTCTACTTCCCCGTCACGCACCTGGTTCCCACAAAGTTTCCTGTACTGATCCTGATTCCAGCGATTGCACTGGATCTGCTATGGCAACGAACACAGTCGTGGAAACGGTGGCAGGTGGCACTCGCTTCCGGCTTCCTCTTCACCGCCGTGCTGGTCGCGGTGGAGTGGCCTTTCACGCGCTTCCTGATGACGCCCGCCGCTGCCAACCGCTTCTTCGGCACCATCTATTTCAGCTTCTTCCAGAGCCCTAACAGCTTTGACGTTCGGCGCCAGTTCTTCTCGCCTGACAGCGGCGTCACGCTCTGGATGGGGCTGTTCAACGCCTCGGTCTATGCGTCGCTTTCAGCATGGTGTGGTCTTGCTTTCGGCAAGTGGATGCGTGGAGTGCGCCGTTAAATGCGTCGTATCATTCTGCTTCTTTTCCTTTGCCTGGGCTTCGTTCTGCCTGCCCACGCGCACGTTGGTTCCAAGGATGTTTTTGAGCAGGTGCAGGCCGGACCATACAAGCTGTACGTAACGGTGCGCCCACCCGACGTCATCCCCGGCGTGGCCGTCGTGGAAGTGCGCATCTCCGGCGATGCCGTACCCGACACACTCCGCGTGACGCCCATTCCCATGACCGGCGACGCCAGCAAACATCCGCCGACACCCGATACGTTGCAGGTCTCCAGCGCTGACGCAAAGTTCTTCAGCGGCTCTGTATGGCTGATGGCTCCCGGTTCGTGGAAGGTGTCGCTTCAAGCCGATGGCCATGCCGGTTCCGGCAACGCCAGTGTTCCGGTTCCCGCCGTGGCCCTGCAGATGCTGCGCATGAATCGCTCCATTGGGATTCTGCTCGGCGTTCTGGGCTTTCTGCTGGTGGGGGGCGTGGCCGCGATCGTCGCAGCGGCTGCTCGTGAATCACGGCTTGCGCCTGGACAAGAGCCGTCTGCTAACAACAATCGCCGTGCCTGGATCGCAGGCGGCGCAACGCTTGCGATTGCAATCCTCGCCGTCTGGCTGGGGGCGAAGTGGTGGAACGTGGAGGCCGCGGGCTATGCCGAGGGTGTTTACCATCCCCTCTCGCTGACGCCAACGCTTCAGGGCAACCATCTTGACCTGGCCATTGGCGAGGATGCCGCGGACAATCCGCACTGGCGGCGCAGGAACACCGATCTGCTGCCCGACCACGGCCACCTGATGCATCTGTACGCCATCCGCGAACCCGGCATGGATGCCGTCTACCATCTGCATCCCACCCCTGCCGGAAACGGCGAGTTGAAGATGGCTCTTCCGGCCATGCCTGCGGGCCACTATCGCCTGTTTGCGGACATTGTCCATCGCAGTGGACTGCCGGAAACGCTGACCTCCACACTGGATATTCCTGCTGACTTCCACGGAGGCGCACTCGCCACGGAAGACGCCTCTGCCGCACCCGCTCCTCTTTCCGCAGGCGGACTAGGACCGCGGTTTCACCTGCCCGACGGCTACATCATGGTCTGGGACAAACCTGTATCGCTGAAGTCGGGCGAGGCCGCTACTTTCCGTTTCCATCTGCAGGACGCCAACGGCAAACCTGCCACCGATGTGGTTCCTTATCTCGGCATGGCTGGTCACGCAGCCTTCGTTCGCGACGACTTCTCCACTTTCGCGCATACGCACCCTGAAGGTTCCGCGCCGATGCAGTCCATGGAGATTGCCAACGGGGAAAGTGACATGGCCATGCAAAACATGGATTCCATGTCCGGCATGCCAGGCATGAATATGCCGGAAGCGCACCTTGCCTCGACCGTCGAATTTCCCTACGGCTTCCCGAAGCCGGGACGCTATCGCATCTTCGTGCAGATGAAGCACGGCAACACGGTGGAAACCGGTGTTTTCGACGCAGACGTTCAGTAACTAGAGAATCCAGCAAGCAGAAAGGGCATGGCGCAAGCCATGCCCTTCTCAGTCTCTTACGAAGCGAAACTAGTCGTTGCGACGCAGGCGGTTCAGGCCATTGAAAGCCGCCACCTTGTAGCACTCAGCCAGCGTGGGATAGTTGAAGACCGTATCCACAAAATAATCCACGTTGCCGCCCAGCGCCATCACAGCCTGTCCGATGTGCAACAGTTCGCTGGCGCCTTCGCCAATGATGTGCACACCGAGGATCGACTTGTTTTCGCGATGGAAGATGAGTTTCAGACGACCGGTCGTATCGCCGCGAATCTGGCCGCGCGCAATCTCCCGGTAGTACGCCACACCCACTTCGTAGGGCACATCCTCTTCCGTCAACTGCTCCTCGGTCTTGCCCAGGAAGCTGATCTCCGGAATGGTCCAGATGCCGTACGGGTAGAAGCTGGGGTTGGAGAGGATCGTCTCGTCGCCAAAGGCACGAGCACCTGCAATGCGGCCCTGCTCCATGGATACTGATGCCAAAGACGGGAACCCAATGACGTCACCCACGGCGAATACGGTGGGACACTTCGTCCGGTAATCCTTGTCGACGGGGATACGTCCGCGTTCATCGGACTCCACACCAATGTTCTTCAGCTCCAGTTCATCCACGTTGCCCTGGCGGCCCACAGCGTACAGCAGCGCATCGCCCTGTACCTTCTTGCGCGATTCCAGGTTCGCCGTAACGGTGCCGTCTTCGTTCTCTTCGACGGACTCCACCTCTTCGTTCAGGCGCATGGTCACGCGGCTGTCACGCAGGTGGTAGCTGAGCGCTTCAACGATCTCCTGATCGGCAAACTCAAGCAGGCGCGGACGACGCTCAATCAGCGTGACGCGCACACCCAATGCGGCGAACATGCAGGTGTATTCCACGCCGATAACGCCACCACCCACCACGATCATGGTCTTGGGCAACTGCTTCAGGTCCAGCACCAGGTCACTGTTGATGATGGTGTTGCCGTTGATGGGCACCTTGGCGCTGCTTGCCGGCTTCGTGCCCGTGGCGATGATGATGTTCTTCGCCTCGTAGACGTTCGATCCGCGGCTATTGGTCACGCGGAGATGGGTCGGATCTTCAAAGGAAGCGACACCGGTAAACATCTCGATGTTGTTGCGGGAGAGCTGCGCCTCGGTAACGTCGATTTCGGTTTTGATGACGTGCTGCACACGGAAGGCAAGGTCGGCCATCGTGATGCGCTCTTTCACCCGGTAGTTCATACCGTAGATAGAGCGGTAGTTATAGCCCGAGAGGTGCAGCACCGCCTCGCGCATGGTTTTGCTGGGGATGGTTCCGGTATTGATACAGGCTCCGCCCACCACTTCGCGCATCTCGACGAGGGCGACCCTCTTGCCGAGCTTTGCGCCATAAATGGCAGCGCGTTGTCCGGCGGGGCCGGAGCCGATCACGATCAGGTCATACACACTGGCCGACGATGCACTGCTCATTGCGATGGCGCTTTCCTCTGGTTGGCAGGACGCTGCGCGCTCTGGCGGTTCGTTAACGCTTTGTAGCGGGCGGAAATGTGCCGCCGTTGTGCGACTCCGCTCACCCCTGTTTTCGGTTTCAGGCTACCACAGCACGGGCGCAGCGTCCGTCCTTCCATCTCGACTATCGGCCAGCAGCAGCCGAAAGGTTACCGTTTACGATTTCAGAGTTTCCATCACATCCAGTTCATCGCTCTCGCCTAAACTGGTGCTGCTTTCCACACAGACGAGTTATGGGGATGAAAACGTGCAGGAGTTTCGTCGCGAATTTTTGAAGATGGCCGGCCTGGGCATCGCCGGCGGCGCGGTCACACTGGCAGGATCGATGGAGGCACAGCCCCGTCGGGGAGGCGCCGCCACGGCCACTCGCGAGGTCTATTACGACGTGCGCCGTTATGGCGCCACAGGCGACGGCCAGACCATCGACTCGCCCGCCATCAACCGGGCCATTGAAGCGGCGGCCAACGCGGGCGGTGGGACGGTGGTGTTCCCTGCAGGCGTCTACGCCAGCTATTCCATCCGTCTGAAGAGCAACGTCGCGCTCTACCTGTCGCAGGGCGCGACCATTCTTGCCGCCACCGTGCCGATGGATGGCCTGAAAACCGGCGGCTACGATGCTGCGGAACCACAGAACCCGGCCATTGAGAAGTTTCAGGACTATGGGCATAACCACTGGCACAACTCGCTGATCTGGGGCGAGGACCTGCATGACGTCGGCATCTTTGGGCCCGGATTGATCTGGGGCAAAGGGCTGGCGCGCGGCGAAAGGGCAGAAGTCGATCTGCCCGCCAGCACGTCGCCCGGTGTGGGGAATAAAGCCATCGCCCTGAAGAACTGCCGCAACGTCATCCTGAGCGACTTCTCCGTACTGCGCGGCGGATGGTTCGCCATTCTGGCCACCGGCGTGGACAACCTGACCATCGACAACCTGAAGATCGACACCGCCCGCGACGGCATTGACGTGGATTGCTGCCGCAATGTGCGCATCAGCAACTGCACCGTGAACTCGCCGCAGGATGACGGCATCTGCCCCAAGAGCAGCTACGCGCTGGGTTACCGTCGCGACACCATCAACGTGACCATCACCGGCTGCTACGTCACCGGCGGCTACCAGGTGGGCACGGTGCTGGACGGTACATGGAAGCCGCACGTGAACCCCGTGCGCTTCTTTGGACATGGCCGCATCAAGTGCGGTACGGAATCCAACGGCGGCTTCCGCAACATCACCATCTCCGACTGCACCTTCGATACCTGTCGCGGCTTTGCGCTGGAAACAGCCGATGGCGCGAACCTGGAAGACATTACCTTCACCGGCATCACTATGCGCGGTGTGCGTGGCGCGCCGCTGTTCCTGCGGCTGCAGTCGCGTATGCGCGGTCCGAAGGAGATTCCCATCGGCACGCTGAAGCGCGTGTTGATGAGCAACATCACCAGTCACGACGCCGATCCCATGCCGAGCATCTTCGCGGGTATTCCCGATCATGCAATTGAAGACGTGAAGCTCTCCGACAGCTACTTCCATCACGCCCCTGTCGAGAGCGTCTCCCCAGCCTCGAACGTGCAGATGAGCGCCGTCGATAAGGGTCATGCATCATCCGGCTACGGGCAGGCTGGCCCCGCGCCGCTGGGGCCGGATGGCATTCCGCAGGAGCTACCCACCGGCTACCCCGAACCGAATATGTTCGGTGATGTCCCGGCAAGCGGCCTATATGCGCGCCACATCCGCAACCTGGAGCTGACGAACGTGGAGTTTGCCAACGCATCCACCAGCGACACGCGACCGGCCATGCTGCTGGCTGATGCGGAGGGTGTAGACCTGTTCCGGCTACGTCTGCCGCGGCGTCTGCAGGAAAAGCAGTTCCGCCTGCATAACGTGCAGGATTTCCGGCTGTTCGGCTGCCAGTTCTATAACGACAAGAAAGTGGACCACGTGACAGACCAGACCGTGTAACCCGGAGGAATCCCTAATTCCTTGCGATCAAATTTGGATGTCGCTCACGAAGCCAGCTTTCAACGCTATAGCGCAGCTCTGATGCAGTCTCAAGAATGTCTTCTAATTCCTGCCTGGAGATAAAAGCCCGCAGAGTCATAACTGGCAGTGTTGCGTTTCTTTGAAAGGCCAGCAGCTTGCGGATCAACTTCGGATTGGCGCTGAGCGTGTACTCCAATGTTTCAAGTGTTCGGGTATGGTGCCCCTGTTGATGGGTGGTTCGATAGCCGCTTGCACGTAATTCCGTATTGGCTAACGCAAGTATTGCGTTAAACGTGGTGTAGAAGCGTAGATCGTCCGATATGGCTTCAACGGCTGCATCCTTCATCGAACGGTCAATGATTCCCAACTGATCCGCGATTTCCTAAGCGCTGGTGGGCTCACGACGCAGCCACGCGTTTTCAGCGTATTTCTCTAAACTCATTCTCGTCCCCAATCAGGAAATGGAGTGGCGCGTTCTGAATTGCCTTCAGGAAATGATTGTTGGAACGAAGCTTCTTTCGGACCTCTGCTCGAGCATAGACAGTTGGGTTGATAGGTCTCTTCAATTCACGCTCGACAGGCACGAGGTGCTCCAATAGCTGATCGAGCGTGATCTCTCCGATGACCATGAGATCGATATCACTTTCAGGCCTTTCTTCTCCTTTGGCAAAAGAACCATAGACAAAAGCAAATTCAACATTCTCTGCAACCACGGCGAGCGCCTTGCCGAGGAGAGAAAAGACCCCGGCTGTCTTGGCCAGCAGCGAACGGAGTTCCTGGGAAAACCGGGTGGGCGCGATTCGCACGATAGAACACTTGCTTTTCACGCTCTTCACGAAGAATGAGTCCCGTCGCGGTCAATGTCGTTAACTCACGTTGAATGGTTCCGGCGCTTCCATTCATCTGCCGGGCAAGTTGCCGCACAAAGAACGAGGACTCGGGTTTGTCATAGAGCGTGGCAAGAATGCGCCCCCTTGTTCGACCAAAAAGCAAATCGCCGACCGCGTCCAAACCCGTTCTCATAATGAGAACAATCGTACTCAAAAAGAGTACAGGCAGCAATTGTTTTCACATTCGATCGGATGACTCGCACGATATGGGATTCGGCATCGGTTCCGCTTATGGTGGTAAGGATGAGAACGAACGACGAATTCTCCCGGCTGCAACGACTGCAACTGGCAGCAGCCATCGCGGTGGGTGCGGTCATGCTGATCGTCATTGTGTTGCGCGCATGGCGTGGGGGGATGCTGCCGTGAGCGCACTTCCCCTGCTGCCTGTCATCGTTGGGCCAACGGCCAGCGGCAAGACAGCGCTCTCCCTCGCACTCGCGGAACAGCTTGGTGGCGAGATTGTCTCCTGCGATTCCGTGGCGGTGTACCAGGAGATGGAGCTGGGAACAGCGAAGCCATCGCGGGAAGAACGCGCGCAGGTGCGGCACCACATGATCGACGTGGTATCGCCCAACGTGGAATACACTGCAGGCGAATATGGCCGAGCCGCGCGCGCGGCCGTGCAGGACATTGCCAGTCGTGGCAAAGTCCCCATCGTGGCCGGTGGAACCGGCCTGTATCTGCGAGCACTGCTGGATGGTTTTAGCCCTGTGCCGCAACGAGATGAAGCTCTGCGCGACAAGCTGCGTGCGGCGATGGAACGTCGCGGCCCCTCAGTGCTGATGCGTGTGCTGCGAAGACTGGACGCTGCTGCGGCCTCTCGAATTCATGAGAATGATTACCCCAAGCTGATTCGCGCCATTGAGGTTTCCGTACTGGAAGGCAGGCCGATGAGCGATGCATGGCAAGCTCGATCCCCTTCGCCGCTGGAAGGGTTTCGCGTTGTGCAAATGGGTCTGGCGCCGGAACGCGCTGCGTTATACGAACGCATCAACGCGCGCTGTGCAGCCATGTTTAACGATGGCCTGGTGGAAGAAACGCGCGGACTTGTAGCGAAATACGGAGCCGACTGTCGCGCGTTAGGTTCGCTGGGATACGCAGAAGCGCAGGCAGTGTTACGCGGTGAAATAACCGAGGCCGAAGCCATCGCAAAGGCGCAGACCGGGCATCGCAACTACAGTAAGCGGCAAGGTACATGGTTCCGTCGCGATATACGCGTGCAGTGGCTGTACGGCTTTGGCGGCGATGTGGTGGACGAGGCATTGCATTTGCTCGCGATCTAAACTTCCTTCTGGGCAGTTTTTATCAACACTGGCGCGGCATGGCGATACATTGAGAGGCGTCTTCTGCGACTTCGAGATCGGTGAGGCATCTGAGGGAAATATGGAATTTCGACAGCTTGGCAACAGCGGTCTGATGGTTCCAGTGCTTTGCTATGGCACTGGAACCTTTGGTGGTTCGAACGAGTTCTTCAAAGCGTGGGGTTCGACCGACGTCGAAGAAGCGCGGCAACTGATCGACCAGTGTATGGATGCCGGTGTGAACTTCTTCGACACAGCCGATGTGTATTCCGAAGGCCGATCGGAAGAGATTCTGGGTGCAGCCATCAAGCATCTGCCGCGTGAGAGCGTGCTGATCAGCACGAAGTCCACCTTCAGCTTTGAGCCGGGGCCAAACAATTGCGGCTCGTCACGCTACAACATCACGAAGCAGTTGCACGGCAGCCTGAAGCGCCTGCAGACGGACTACATTGACGTCTACCACATGCATGCATTCGATGGCCTGACGCCCATTGAAGAGACCCTGAACACGCTGGATAAGTTTGTGCGCGAGGGCAAGATCCGCTACATTGCCTGCTCCAACTTCTCCGGCTGGGCGCTGCAGAAGTCTGTGGACATCAGCGAAAAATATGGCTGGGCAAAGTATGCCGCGCACCAGGTGTATTACTCGCTGATTGGCCGCGACTATGAGCATGAGTTGATGCAGGTGGGCGACAAGGAAAGTGTGGGCGCGCTGGTGTGGAGCCCGCTGGGATGGGGACGCCTGACCGGTAAGATTCGCCGTGGACAGCCGCCTGCCGCTGGCACGCGCGCCAGGGAAGGCGCCACGGGTGGTCCGGTGGTGGGTGACGAGTACCTCTACAAAGTGGTGGATGCCCTGGATGCAGTCGCCGCGGAAACCGGCAAGACTGTGCCGCAGGTAGCTCTGAACTGGCTTCTGCGCAAACCAACCGTAAGCAGCCTGATCATCGGTGCGCGCAACGCAGAACAGCTCAAAGGCAATCTGGAAGCAGCCAGCTTCGTACTGACAGAAGAGCAAGTGGCAAAGCTGGATAAGGCCAGCGAACTACCGAAGCCTTATCCCTACTGGCACCAGGTGCAGTTCTACCATCGCAACCCGCAGCCGCCCGCTTATCGCGCATAAGCCAACATCCAAACGCCGACACAAGCCCCCGGAGATACAAACCGGGGGCTTTGATTCATCACCGGGTAAAAAGTCCTCATCCTTCCGTACCTCCTTCTCATGTTTGGGTCGCATCAAAGGTCATTAGAATCATCCCTGTCAGACCACCTTGCAGTATCTTGTTCGCTTTCTGCCTGTTCCATGCCCGGAGAAGTTCCTGTTCCAGGTGGACGCATGAAAGAACACGAGTGCACGGTATGCCTGCACGGCATGCTGCGGCGCAGCGAACGGCGCGGTTTATGGGAGAAGTACTTCCTCCCGCTAGTGGGACTCTATCCGTGGCGCTGCAAGTTCTGCAAAGCACGCGTGAGGTTGTCTGATCGCGGTCCTGATCGCCATATCATCGATTCTCGTAGTTAACCCTCCCCTTTCTTTCCCCTCCCCCAAAACCCTGCAGCACGGACGCGGCAAAGCCGACGTCCGTGCTGTACAGCCTCCTGGTCGTCCGTAACGCCGTACCGCATCGCCGAATTCCATCCAAAGCTACCGGTGTTTCCATGCGCTGCTTCTGGTAGTGCAGAGAGTCCTGCCTGAGCGAGGCGAGCCAGTGATTTAGTGTGGCTGCGGGCGTATACTGGTGCGTGATGCACACTTCCTCTGGCACTCGTTCTGAGCTGTCTTTTCGCAGCGATTCCATGGCCGACTCCACGCATTCCGCAAAGCCCGCGATGCACCCGTATGACACGGCGGATGGCCGGCGCATACGTTCCACGACCGTGCTTTGCGTGCGTCGCAACGGCAAGGTCGTCATGGCTGCCGATGGACAGGTGACGCTTGGTTCGGCCGTGATGAAGTCCGGCGCGAAGAAGCTGCGTCGGCTTTACCAGGACAAGGTGCTGGCAGGATTCGCCGGATCGACGGCAGATGCGTTCTCGCTGTTCTCACGCTTTGAAGGCAAGCTGGAGCAGTTTGCCGGAAATATGCCGCGCGCCGCCGTGGAACTGGCCAAGGATTGGCGCACGGACAAGATGCTGCGTCAGCTTGAGGCCCTGCTGCTGATCGCCGACAAGGAACACATGTACCTGCTGGGCGGTAACGGCGATGTGATTGAGCCGGACATGACCGGCGATGGCGCCATCATGACCATCGGCAGCGGCGGATCGTTCGCGCAGGCCGCAGCGCAGGCGTTGCTTGAGAATACAGACCTTTCCGCCCGCGAGATCGTCGAAAAGAGCATGAAGATAGCCGCAGAGATTTGCATCTACACGAACAGCAACATCGCCGTGGAGGAGCTCTAAATGGCCATTTACCTTCCCGGAGTTGCAGAAGACCAGGCCGTTGCGCTGGAAGAGATGACGCCGCGCGAGATTGTTGCGGAGCTGGATAAGTACGTTGTTGGCCAGTACGCAGCGAAGCGTGCTGTGGCCATTGCGCTGCGCAATCGCCAGCGTCGGCAGAAGCTGCCGCCCGAGCTTGCCGACGAGATCATGCCGAAGAACATCATCATGATCGGCGCGACGGGCGTGGGCAAAACAGAGATTGCCCGACGGTTAGCCAAGTTAACCAATTCGCCGTTCCTGAAAGTGGAAGCCAGCAAGTTTACTGAAGTTGGTTACGTGGGCCGCGATGTGGAATCCATCGTGCGCGACCTGGTGGAAACCGCCATTGAGATGGTGCGCGAAGAGAAGCTGGAAGAGGTGGAAGACAAGGCAGAACGCAACGCCGAAGAGCGCTTGCTGGACCTGCTTCTGCCGCCGACTCCTGAGACTTTGAAAGCCGCACAGGAAAAGCCCATTGACGTTGCGGGAACGCCTGCTGTTGCGATTGATTTCGATGCTTCAGCCGAAGCGAAGCCGGAAGAGCCCCATACACAGGAACGCACGCGTGAAAAACTTCGTCAGCAGTTTCGTGAAGGCAAGCTGGACGACCGCACCGTGGAACTGGATGCGCGTGACCGCAATCAGCCACAGTTTGAGATTGTAGGTGTGGGCGGTGCAGAAGATGCCGATGTGAACCTGAAGGACATCCTTCCCGGACTCTTTGGACCGCGCAAGAGTAAGAAGAAGATGAAGGTGAGTGAAGCCTTCGAATACCTCATCAGCGAGGAAGAAGGCCGCCTGATCGACATGGATCTGGTGACTCGCACTGCCATTGAACGCGTGGAAGATTCAGGCATCGTCTTCCTGGATGAGATCGACAAGATCGCCGGGCGCGAGGGCGGTCATGGCCCGGACATTAGCCGCGAAGGTGTGCAGCGCGACATTCTGCCCATTGTGGAAGGCACCACCGTGAACACGAAATACGGTTTCGTTTCAACAGACCACATCCTGTTCATCGCCGCCGGTGCATTCCACGTTTCCAAACCCAGCGACCTGATCCCGGAATTGCAGGGCCGCTTTCCCATTCGTGTGGAGTTGCAATCGCTCACCGTGGAAGACTTCATCCGCATTCTGACGGAGCCAAAGTCGTCGCTGGTGAAGCAATCCATTGCGCTGCTGGAGACCGAAGGCCTGAAGCTGGAGTTCCAGCCCGATGCTTTGGAAGAAATGGCTTCGTTTGCCTTCAACGTGAACGAGACCACCGAAAACATCGGCGCCCGTCGTCTGCACACCATTATGGAGCGCGTGCTGGACGAGATCAGCTTCCAGGCACCGGACCTGATCAAGAATGCGCAACCCGCCGTCAACGGCGTCATTGCACAGGTGGAACCGAGCACCGTGCAGCAGCCGCGTGGTGCGGCCCAGCCGGAAAACGCGCATCCTCTGCCAGTGCTGGAACGGCAGGTGGAAGGCGGCGTGGAACGCGTGGTCCTGATCGACCGCGAATACGTTCGGCAGCAGGTGGCGGGCATCGTGAAGAACCAGGACCTGAGCCGCTACATCCTCTAACCAAACAGATCGAATGAAATGCACAGACGGCTCAACTTTGGGCCGTTTTGTGCCTTCTGCTCCAAAGCAGCAGGCGGCAAAAAGCTGTCATATCTGCGCAGTTTGAGCTGGGCGCACATAAACCAGGAAAATCCCGGAGAATGGTTTCCTTTGAGTTTCCGGAGGAGATCGTGATGCGATTCAGTGTGTGTTTGCTGGCACTTGCACTTGGCCTGAGTGGAAATGCGACAGGCCAGAAGGTGCCGGGCGTGGTGATTGACCACCAACCGCCTGCAAGCCGCGCATACATTGGCTCGCCTTCGATTGTGATTGCGCCGAATGGTGATTACATCGCTTCCCACGATCTGTTTGGCCCCGGGTCCACCAGCACCGTGTCTGCCGTGTCGAAAATCTTCCTGTCGCATGATCGAGGCGTGAGTTGGACAAAGGTCGCCGAGGTGAACGACCAGTTCTGGTCGAACCTGTTTGTGCTGAAGAACCACATCTACCTGATGGGCACCAGCTACGAATACGGTCGCATTGTGATCCGCGGGTCGGACGACAACGGCAAAACGTGGAGTGATGCCCACTTTCTTACAGAAGACACGGGATACCATACGGCGCCGGTACCGATGGTGATTCACGATGGCAAGATTTACCGCGCATTTGAATTCCACCCCAAAGGACCGTGGGGCTCATTCCAGGCGTTCCTGATGTGGGCGTCTATCGACAGCGACCTTACCAAGCCAGCGAACTGGACGATGGCGGAACGGCTGTCGTTTCCGGTAGGCGACATGGGTGATACGTGGCTGGAAGGTAATGCCGTTGTTGGCCGCGATGGATCGATGCTGGACATTCTGCGCGTGAACAACGCATCGCGTGCCGCTGTGCTGAAGCTGGCGGACCACAGCATGAAGCTGGATCGCTTTGTGAACTTTCCCGGAGGCGCGACGAAGTTTTCCATCCGCTTTGATCCTGCGTCGAAGCTGTACTGGACGCTGTCAAATCCCGCGCTGCCGGGCGAAGCCATGGCCGTGAGTTCGCCCGCGAGCGTGCGAAATACGCTGGTGCTGATGAGTTCGCCCGACCTGACGCACTGGACGCCGCGCGAGATTGTGCTGCACCATCCGGAATCACGTGTGCATGGCTTCCAGTATGTCGATTGGCAGTTCGATGGAAACGACATCATTGTCGCCTCGCGCACCGCTTTCGACGATGAGCAGGGGACAGCACACAACTTTCACGATGCGAATTACCTCACGTTTCATCGCGTGGTGAGCTTCCGCAAGAAGGGCACGGTAAAGCTGATGGGCGAAGCCTTCTCGTCTGCGGAGGTATTCACCGACCAGCAGATGCAGAACTGGACCAAAGCCACGACAACAGACGCTGCCAAAGCGGAATCGGGTGTGTATCCGCAACCTCTAGGTGGATACGGAAACCACAGCATGGGAATCACGACACGCGTGAAGACAGGCGAATCGGAACAGCACCGGGACTGGGTAGATATCTTCTACGCGGTTGCGGGTGAGGCAACGCTGGTGAGCGGCGGTCACCTGGAAAACGCAAGAATGACTAGCCCCGGCGAACAAAAGGGCAGTGGCGTGGCTGGCGGGGTTTCCAGGGTTCTGAAGGCAGGCGCGGTAGCCCACATTGATCCAGAGATTGCCCACCAGTTGATCGTGCCCGAGGGCGGTTCTTTCACATATTTCGTGGTGAAGGTGAAAAGGCCCCTTCTCCCAGCCAGAAATAACGATAAGTAGCTCCTTTGAAAAGTCGGAAATAGCGGTAGCGACTTGCCGATTATCGCCCGGCAGGCGTATGCTGCGCGGCAGGGAGGTGTCATTCGCCTTCAGCCCGCCCCTCTGGGCCTGGCCGACCCCGGTTGCTCTTGCCGCTCTCGACCGCACCCTCTTGGACCCGCTCCAGACGAGCACCTCTGACGTAGATCGAGGACGTTAGGAGGTATCCCCATGAGTTTTCTCTCGCACAACTCATCCAACCACAGCCATTTGTCGCGCAAGATTGGCAAGAAACACAACGCGCTGCATACAGTGACCGGCGCCAAGCACGAAGAACATGCAAATGCCGATCAGCCGCGACCGTTTGCGCCGATTCAGTACGACAAGGACGCTCCCCCACCCCAAACCCCGTTTTCCAACTCCATCTTCAAGCTGTAAAAGCCTTCCCCGGGGATGTGGCGGCTGGCAGTTTATTCAGGACTGCCAGCCGTTTTATTTCGCTAAAATATGAGCGCAATACACTCATGTAATCTGCAACCATATGCTACTATCTGCATCAGACAGTACAGGGGCCGGAACGCCTCCAAGAGGAGTTCGGCCATACAAGCTATGGAGATTCAAGGAGATACACGATGACGATCACCCGTTTCACACCGTTTTCTGATGTAGCCGTGCTGCAGAACCGGCTGAACTCCATCTTTCATGACTTCTCCCGCCCCCAGACTACAGAGGGCGAGAGCCTGCAGGCCGGATCGTTCGTTCCGGCGGTCGACATCTATGAGGACGCGCAGAAGCTGGCGCTGACCTTTGAGATCCCCGGCATCAAGCCCGAGGGTGTGGATGTGCGCGTGGAAAACAACGTGCTGACCGTGAAGGGCGAACGCACCTGGGCTGGTGAGCAGAAGGAAGAAAACTTCCGCCGTATCGAGCGCCGGTATGGATCGTTCGTCCGCAGCTTTACCCTGCCCCAGTCGGTGGACACGGAGCAGGTGACAGCGCAGAGCGACAACGGCGTATTGGTAATTGAGCTGCCGAAGAAGGCGGCTGCACAACCGAAACAGATCAAAGTGACGGCAGCCGCACCGCAGATTGAGGCGAAGGAAAACCAGGTTCCCGCCACCGAACAGAAGGCTGCTTAAGGCGGATTCTCAGATGAGCCAGGGGCTGCCGGAATTTCGGCAGCCCCTGGCTCAGATCAGGCTTACTCGGTTTCTTCAGACGCCTGGACCCGACGGATAAGCCATCCGGCAACGATGAGGAGCAGGTCAGCAATCCAAAAGGTATGGTCACTGAGGCGTTGTAGCGAAAGTGAACCAATGGCAGCGCCGCCGAGAAAGCCGATGACGGTAAGCCCAACGATGAGGAACTGCTGCTCGCCTGGTGTGCGATGAGCGGCGGGATGGGAAGGCCAGAGTGCGTCAAAGGCACCTTCAAAGACAGCCCGGAGGTTGCCGGTCATAAAGGTGACGTTGAAGGCGGCTTCCCCGGCACGACGAATCACCGTGATGATTATGGCACCGGAAACGGCGAGACAAATGACGAGCAGATCTGCCGGGATATGCGAGGCAAAAGTACCTGCAAGTGTCAGAACCACAATTTGAAGCAGCAGCGTGAGATGCAGCGCAAAGGGACGAAATTTTCGGAGGAGAAATTTGCCAACAAACACACCGCAGGCAAAACCGAGAACAGGCGCAAGGTGACTCAGGATGGAATGCAGGTTGTAAGAGGCAAAGGCAACGCCGAGCAGAACAAGATTTCCAGTCATGGCATAGGCAAAGACATGACCATGGCGCATGTAGACCACGGCATCCACCAGGCCGGATGACATGGCGAGGAGCATAACGGCCAGGATGATGCCTGGCTTGCGGGGAAGCGGATCAGGCAAGGTGCGGCGTTTCCTTTTGAAAGATCTGGCGTGTGATTTGCGATACAGCAGATAACAGGCCGTGACAGGATGATTGTAACGATCGGCAGGAACAGGTGTGGCGACGCCGGAACAGTGAAGTAACGCAAAGCTTCTGAGGGAGTGGAACGAAATTATGGCAATCAAGTGGGACAAGATGACGGTCAAGAGCCAGGAGGCGATCAATGCCGCCGGTCAGATGGCCGCTGAATATGGCAATCCGGAAGTGATGCCGCTGCACCTGTTGGCGGCTCTGCTGGAGGACCGTGAAGGTATCGTGCTGCCGGTGTTGGAGAAGATTGGCGTGCCAGCGCAGCAGTTGCTGACGAGCGTAAATGCCGCGATTCAGCGGTTGCCGAAAATTCAGGGCGCGCAGCAGAACCCGAGTGCCGGTGCGGCGCTGACGAAGGTGTTGGAGCAGGCGTTTAAGGAAGCCGACAACTTTAAGGACGAGTTTGTTTCAACGGAACATCTTCTGCTGGCGTTGGCGCAGCAGAAGAACGAACCAACGCGTGACGCACTGACGGCACTGGGCGCGACACATGATGCGATTCTGAAGGCGCTGACCAGCGTGCGTGGAACGCAGCGTGTGACGGATCAGAACCCTGAGGGGAAGTTCCAGGCGCTGGAAAAGTACGGCAAGGATGTGACGAAGCAGGCGCGCGAAGGCCGTCTCGATCCAGTGATCGGCCGCGATGAAGAGATTCGGCGCGTGGTACAGGTTCTTTCCCGCCGCACGAAGAACAACCCCGTCCTTATTGGTGAACCGGGCGTGGGTAAGACCGCGATTGTGGAAGGGCTTGCCCGCCGCATTGTGAGCGGTGATGTTCCTGAATCGTTGAAGGACAAGCGCGTGGTATCGCTCGATCTTGCCTCCATGCTTGCGGGTGCAAAGTATCGCGGCGAATTTGAAGAGCGCCTGAAGGCGATGCTAAAGGAGATTGAGGATTCGCATGGACAGATCATTCTGTTCATTGACGAGTTGCATACTCTCGTTGGCGCGGGTGCTTCCGAAGGCGCTGTCGATGCCAGCAACATGCTGAAGCCTGCATTGGCGCGTGGTGAGCTGCGTGCGATTGGCGCGACCACACTGAACGAATTCCGTAAATACATCGAAAAGGATGCGGCTCTGGAACGCCGCTTCCAGCAGGTGTATGTGGGTGAGCCGAACGTTGAGGATACCATCGCTATCCTGCGCGGACTGAAAGAAAAGTATGAAGCGCATCACAACGTGCGTATCAAGGACAGCGCCATCATTGCGGCGGCAGAGCTGTCGCATCGTTACATCAGTGATCGTTTCCTGCCGGACAAGGCGATTGATCTTGTCGACGAAGCCGCGGCTTCACTGGCGATACAGATCGGCAGTGTGCCGGAAGAGATTGATGCGATTGATCGTCGTGTGATGAGTCTTCAGATCGAGAAGACCGCACTCTCACGCGAGACAGATGAGAACAGCAAGGATCGCCTGGAAGACGTGGAACGCGAGCTCGCTGAACTAAACGAGAAGGCAAGCGGCCTGCGTGCGAAGTGGCAGCATGAACGCGAGGCCATTGGCCGTATCACCGAACTGAAAAAGCTGGTGGAGAATCTGCGCTTTGAAGCAGAAGATCAGACGCGCCGTGGCAACTATGAGCGTGCCGCTGCGATTCAGTATGGCGATCTGCCGAAGGCCGAGGCGGAACTGAAGTCGCTGGAAGGCGAGCAGGACGCGATCAAGAACGGCAGCAATAATCGCATGTTGAAAGAGGAAGTGGATGAAGAGGACATTGCGGAGATTGTTTCGCGATGGACCGGCATCCCTGTCTCGAAGATGCTTGAAGGCGAAGTGCAGAAGCTGGTGCAGATGGAGAAGCGTCTGCAGGAGCGCGTCATTGGCCAGGACGAGGCACTGGTCGTGGTTGCGAATGCGATTCGGCGTTCGCGTGCGGGCCTGAGCGATCCGAAGCGACCGATTGGTTCGTTCATCTTCCTCGGGCCTACGGGCGTGGGTAAGACGGAGACGGCGCGTGCTCTGGCAGAGTTCCTGTTTGATGACGAACAGGCGATGGTCCGCATCGACATGAGCGAGTACATGGAGAAGCACGCCGTGGCACGCCTGATTGGCGCGCCTCCGGGATATGTTGGTTTCGATGAGGGCGGTCAACTCACAGAAGCAGTGCGTCGCCGGCCTTACTCTGTTGTGCTCTTCGATGAGATCGAAAAGGCGCATCCGGATGTGTTCAATGTGTTGCTGCAGGTGCTGGATGATGGTCGCTTAACGGATAGCAAAGGACGCACCGTTGACTTCAAAAATACTGTGTTGATTCTGACGTCGAACATCGGCGCGAGTGCCCTGACAACCGCATGGGCAGAGGGTCCGCAGGGCTTTGACGATGCGAAGGCCCGTGTTCTGGATGAGCTGAAGAAGCACTTCCGTCCGGAGTTCCTGAACCGTGTGGACGATATCGTTGTGTTCCATGCGCTGGGCGAGGACCAGTTGACGCACATTGTGGATCTGCGTCTGCATGAACTGGAAAATCTGCTGAAGGATCGCAAGATCACGCTGGAACTGACACCGGAAGCAAGGCATCTGGTCTTCGCAACGGGATACGACCGAGCCTATGGTGCGCGGCCGTTGAAGCGTGCGATTCAGCGACTGGTGCAGGACCCGCTGGCCATCAAGATCCTGAACGGAGAGGTTCGCCACGGCGATCATGTACGTGTGGAAGCGCAGGGAGAACATCTTGCCTTCCACGTAACTGGGCACGAAGCGGAACCAGTAGAAGCATAACGATTAGCACTGAAGTAAAAGGTGAAACGCAGCGAATCTTCATTCTCGCTGCGTTTCACTTTTTACTTTGCTATGGTTGCTTATTCTCCTGAGAAGGTGACAGAAACAAGTTTCCCCCCAAGCGCGGGGCCCAGCGGCGCGATCGTGGCGTGATCCTGCTGCAGCGCATTCTGCAGCCAGTTCCATCCGTCAACGCGATACAGGATCATCAGGTGCGGCCCGGGCTGGTTGCGCAGATCTTCGTATCGATCAATGCGATAACCCGTGAAATGCCGCATGTGTTCTGCGGTGAGCGATTGCGTGTCGTGATGAGCCAACGCAATCTCCAGCGGCGCAGAATAGACGAGCGCAATGCGGCTGCGAACGGCAGGATCTGACACAACATTTCCAAGCTCATTGAAGTTGCCCATGTTCTGGATGTAGATGGGATCGGGTAGCGCAGGGACATGCGATACCGTCAACATCCGGGGCGATGGCCTTTGCAGGTTGGCGTTCGCCGCGCGTGAAAAACCCAGACCGACAAGCAGTACCAACACAACTCCAACCAGAGCACGTGCACGGAACGGGCTGCGTTCAAGCGGTGCGACTGCAACTGCGATGAGAACAGACAATCCCAGAATTGCCGGCAGGATATAACGCACCTCGATGGAATGGGTGACGAAGCGCGCCAGCAAAAAGCCGAAGAAGGGAAGTATCGCAAGCACCAAAAGGAAAACCTTCTCCGCCAGCGGCACGTCTGGATCGTTTTTACGAAAACGAGCAAAGAGCGCACCGGCGAAAATCAGCGCGGCCAGCACGAGAAGCACGATGAGGATCTGCTGTGTTCGTAAGGAATACTGCGTGTAATTGAGGAAGAGAGCGCGGTACGACTGCGTGATGGCATGAAGCCCCACCCGACCCACGTTGTAGTAATGCTTGCGGAATTCGCCTGCGCCCTTCTGGAAAGGCAACGTGAGAAGCGCTCCTGCGGAGCCAAGCGCGATGGCAAAGATCATGGGCCAGTCAATGCGACGACGCTGCACGATACGTACCAGCTCAGCCGTATACAACGGTAGCAGTAGAAGGATTGCGAAGTAGTGCGTATTCAACGCAAGCGCCAACGTAACGGCAAGCGAGATCAGCCAACCAGTGCGTTGCGTATCACGCGTGCCGTGCTGATAAGCAAGCAATAACAGGGCCCCAAGCCCAAGAAGAACACCGTAAGGCCGCGCTTGCTGTGCGTAAAAGAGGGTTGCGGTAAGAGCAGGAACTGCGGCAGCAACAAAGCCCGCAAAATTGCCCGCAATGCGTTTCGCCACGTTATACAGGCAGACCTGCATCAGCAGAAAGCCCAGCAACGATGGCAGACGGATAGCAAACGCCGTTGCACCGAAAAGCGATGTAGAGGCGTGGCCCAGCAAGTGATAAAAGAGCGGGTCCAGCGAGATGGGGTAATGCAGCTGGACCTCGATCAGCTTGCTGATGGAAGACACCGTGTCCGTTTGGAAGACGAACCATTCGTCCTGATCAAGCAGACGATAGTGGCCCCAGGCAAGCGCGCTGGCCGCCGTAAGGATGAGAAGAAGAACAAGCAGAGTGCGGCTGAATCTGGTCTCAGACGCTGCTGTCATGCCACCTCACCGGTAAGGTGTGCGCTGTTCCGCAACTGCGCCTGTGACACGGGTGCGGTCACCGCGGGCGAGGAGGGAAGCGTGGGGTTGAAGAATTCCTCCAGCCGTGGCATACGGATGAAAAGGAGGATTGCCATCACCAATGACGTTGCGACGAACGAAGCCATCAGCAGAGGCTCACGGTAAAGCTTTTCCGGGTTCTGCACAGCGGACTGCGGCTTGAACGCAATCTGCAGATAGATGGCCATAGTGAAGGCCACCAGCGGGAAGCCGAGGATCAACTCCATGCGATAACGAATAATGAACGCGCCCAGAAAGAGCATAGCCGTGGAAGCGTAGAACAGAACCGACACCAGCAGCCGTTCCGGTGTGTAGTGCCGGAAGCTTTTGCGATAAGAGCCGGCAACGGTGCGATCACCAATCTCGTTGAGTTCGCTGAAGCGCTTCAGTGCCATGAAGTAGCAGCCGATCATCCAGTACGCGATGAGCAGCGAAACCGGCGGCACCAGCACTGCCGTCACCGCATACCAGCCCAACAACATACGCAGCGGATTATTGACTGACTCGGTCAGTACGTCTACATATGGCTTGTCCTTGGTACGGACTGGCGGGAAGTTGTACAGGCAACCCATGATCCACAGAATCAGCGCCACCAGCGTAAACATCTTACCGATAAAGAACCAGCCAATGGCCACGCCCGCCAGCATCATGCAGAGCCACTGAATATAGGCAGCAGGAATGTTGACTACGCCGCGCGCCGCCGGACGATTCTTCTTAATGGGGTGCAGGCGATCGAAAGGCGCGTCCAGCACCTCATTGATCACGTAGTTGCTGCATGCCACCAGGGTGATGGAAAAAAAAGCCAGCACCAGCCGAACAACAAGATCGCGATCCAGCAGCGCGGGGTATGCACTGAGTGGAACGATAACGCCCGGAAGGACGAAAAGGTTTTTGATGGAGTGATCCAACCGCGCAATGGCGATGTGAGCGCGCACGCGCTCTCCCAGGGAAACGGTCGGTTTCAAGGCGTCATTCATGATGGCGTAAGGACTCCGATCTTTCGCCTTAGGCTACCATCCTGCGGTTGGCGCGAGGTGAATACGATCCACACGAAGGGCTTCCATCCATGTTCAGGCCACGTATCGGCGCAGAATTTATTTATAAGTTTGCGGTGATTTCAAATGCTTCAACTTTTGCAGAAGTTTCGATGCGTGCTGCTTCATGTTCGGTTGCAAGGCGCATCGCCTCCTGATGCAACACGACAAGATGAATCTTCCTGCGAGTTGAGTTCGGCCGTGTAACGGCGTGCAAGAGCGCGTTCCTCCGCAGAACCTTTGAGGGCCTCCGGATTTTTACGCAGGCGCTCCTGATCGGCAAGGATACGATTCGTTTCTGTTGGGTTGGCGAGAACCCTCAAAGCAGACCGCCGTGTGACGTGGCCAGAGTGGCAGATATGTCATCTGTGCGGTAGACACCGTAAGGAAAATATTTGTTCCAAACTGCCGGCGGCTTTCCTGCTCACAAACCATTTCGAATCGGGTGCGTCCAACAGGCCTGAGATAATCAAAGGATGTCGATGTTCCCTCGCCTCACGCGCCTTTCTGCACTTCTTCTGCTGGCTGCCAGCACCATCCTTAGCAGCGGTTGCCGTGCCCAGGCGGGCGCGGAAGCCATGAAGATGTCGCCGGAACTGACGCGGCGCGTGGCGCTGCTGATCCGCACCAAGGCGCAGTTACCTTTTAACTATGAAGTCAAAGTGAACGACCGCCGCCCCAGCCCTGTTTCGGGTTATGACCAGATCACCGTCTCCATTGGCGAATATGGCAAGGCGCTAAAGCCGATGGCCTTCCTCATCAGCAAAGACAACCAGTCGCTGGCACAGATGAACTCCTTCGATCTGTCGAAAGACCCTCTGACCCTGACCAGCGATGCAGGCCGTCCTTCACGCGGCGGCAACGAGAAGGCGCCCGTTAAGATCGTGGTCTATGACGACCTGGAATGCCCCTTCTGCGCCCGGATGCATGCGCAGATGTTCCCCGCGCTCACGAATCGGTACGGTGACAAGGTTCGTATCGTGTACAAGGACTTTCCGCTGACGCAGATTCATCCGTGGGGCATGCACGCTGCGGTGAACGCCGACTGCCTGGCAGACCAGAGCGCCCCGGCCTACTGGAACTTTGTGGATTACATGCACAGCCACCTTGATACCGTGGGCATCGACCCGGATGCGAAGGACAAGGAAAAGACCCTGCCTGTAGCGCTGAAACAACTGGACCGCGCTGCGCTGGACGAAGGTACGAAACAGAAGCTGGACATGAAGCGCCTGAACGCCTGCGTGGACAAGCAGGATGAAACAGCCGTCAAGGCCTATATGAAGGAGGGCGAGGGCCTGAGTGTCGGCGGCGTTCCGGCTCTGTTCATCAACGGCGAAATGATTACCGGCGCAGTGCCGATCGAATATGTCTATCGCGCCGTGGATGACGCCCTGCTGGCACAGGGAGTCACCTCCCCACCGGCGGTTCCACTGCCCTCGCTGGACGCTCCTGAGGCTTCCACCCCGGCTCCGGCGGCAAAATAATGATGGGTAAATCTGCACAGCTTCTGTCGCAACCGTGCGCTCAGGGCACGAAGGCGTTACCATTGCACCGGATGCTTCTAAAGACCGCACATCGCGCCACCTGGCTACTTTCCGCCGTTAGTCTTTTCACCGTTGCCGCCACCGTGGGATGCAAGAAGGAACACGGAGCGGACGTGGTAGCCAGCGTGAATGGCCATGCCATCATGCGCTCTGAGCTGGACCGCACCTACAACGATCAGGAACGCGGCAAGCAGGACCAGCAGCCGATCACGGAAGAACAGGCCAAAAGCGACAAGCTGACGCTTCTCCGCACACTGATTGACACGGAGATTACTGAACAGCGCGCCGCCAAGATGAACCTGACAGCCACCAATGAAGAGGTGGACGCCAAGCTGACGGAGATGAAGAGCCACTACACCGAAGAGCAGTTCAACCAGATGCTCAAGGAAAGTGGCCGTTCGCTGGATGAGGTTCGTCGTGACTTGCGCAAGCAACTGACACTGGAAAAGCTGTTTAATAAAGAGATCAACAGCAAAATCAATGTGACCGATGGCGAAGTCTCAAACTTCTACAACGCGCACAAGGCCGATTTCAACCTGATTGAAAACAAGATTCACCTTGCCCAGATTGTGGTGACGAATCAGCCATCGCAACAGGCGGGCGGCACGAATCTACAGGGCAGCAAGGCTGGCAACGATGCCGATGCGCGCAAGAAGATTGCCACGCTGAAAGCACAGTTGGACAGTGGCGCGGACTTCAGCGCACTGGCTGCAAATTATTCCGAAGACCCACAAACTGCGTCCAACGGCGGCGATATGGGCTTCATCTCGGAATCGCAACTGCGGCAGGATGCGCAGGTGTGGGATGCGGTAAGCAAGCTGAAGGCAGGCGAAAACACGGCCATCATCACGATTACGCCTCCGGGATCGAAGCAGCCCGTTGGTTATTCGATCATCCATCTGGTGAGCCGCGAAGCCGCAGGACAACGCGATCTGACCAATCCTGCGGTGCAGCAGAGCATTCGCGATCAGATTCGCAACACCCGCAGCCAGCTACTGCGCAGCGCGTACATCGAAATGCTGCGTGACCAGGCAAAGGTAGAGAACTACTACGCGGAAAACATCTTCAAGGCTGGCTCAGGCGCGTAACGGATTCGCAACTTACGAATGAGAGAGGCCTGGCGATTGCCGGGCCTTTCTGTTGGCATGTGTAATCCCGCCTATCATTCTGAGGAGCGTAGCGACGAAGAATCCCCGCGATGCTTCCTGTGCGATGCGGCCTCTGTCTTTCTCGCCAGGAACCTTTAACCGCTGTGCCACTGCCAAACCTATCGGATTCTTCGCTGCGCTCAGAATGACGGCCTTTGTGCACTAACAGAAAGTCAAAGAGCGGCCTTGAAGGCCGCTCTTTTCTATGGCTGACTTACTCTGATTTAGAACTGCAGATCCGCTGCGTGCGAATCGAATTTCGCGGCGTCAATGCCCGGCACTTTCTTCAGGTCGTCAATGGTCTTGAAGGTGCCGTTCTTATCGCGGTAGGCCACGAGTGCCTTCGATTCGTCGTCCGTAAGGCCCAAATCTGTGGCGAGTTCGGTGGCAGATTCCGTATTGACGGCAATCTTGTGTGCCGCGGCGGGAGCGGGAGCGGTCGCACCTGCGCTGTCCAGACCGTAGTTCTTCGTCACGTAGTCCAGGATGGCCTGAAAGTCCTCATCAGATCCCGTGGCGCCATAGCCCACCATCTTGGTGATGGTCGCTGTCCATCCATCGCGGTCCTTGTGCTGGCCGGTGATGTTGGTGATGGAGTGGCACTTGGTGCAGGTGGCCACGGTAATGTCCTTGCCGGGGCCTGCGGGCATCTGGTCCGCAGCGGACTGGGCGGAGACAGCGCTGCCCAGGGAAACACCCCAGACCAGCAGCGGAAGGCCAAACGTTAAGCTAAGAAGGACCGGTTTTGCATGCTTCATGTGTTCTCTGTCACCCATAAAAAGAATTACAAACAATGAAGACCCGGGGCGCGGACGTGCGTTGCGGTCAGCGGGCCAAGCGATGCAATACACCTTTGCACCCGCCTGACGGCAGGCGGCGAACTTTGCAGTAGGATTGCAGCGGTTATTCCGACGCGTCCAGTGTATCGCGTTTCATCCGCGTTTTTTGCTGCGGGGACGCGCCGTTCCGCGCGCGCCGTGCGGTTCACTGCTGGATTCTCGCACCACAAGCGTTGCCGGCAGGCGAACGGTCTCCAATGGCAGCGGGGTTTCGCCGCTACTGCGGATGCGGCGTAAAAGGACCTGTACGGCCCGCGCGCCGATATCTGCCGCCGGCTGAACAATGGTGGTGATGCCGGGACGGAAGAAGTCCTCGCCGTTGAGCTCATCAAAACAAACCACTGCCACATCACGCGGCGTTTCCAGGCCGAGCGCGTAGAGCGCCTTCAACATTCCCAGCCCGGTGACGCCATTGGTGGCGAAGATGGCTGAAGGGCGTTCCCGTGCTCCGAGCAGCCCCTCCTGGCAGACGCGAGCAATCTCTCCCTGCTGGAAACCGGCCTGCCAAACAAGTCGTTCACGTACTTGCAGACCGTGGTGTTGCATCGCCGTGCGATAGCCACGAAGGCGCGCCTGCTCATTGCGCAGCGTGGGCGGCCCGGTGATGACGGCGATTTCGCGATGACCGCGCTCCACCAGATGCGAGACGGCCATCGCGGCGGCTCGTGCATCGTCCACGCAGACGGAATCAACGGCAAGCCCTTCGGGCAGACGATCGAGGCAGACCAGCGGTGCTTGCGCGGTAACAGATGTCGCCTGTTCTTTCGTCCATCCGTGACCACCGGCGGCAACCAGCAGCGTGCCTTCACTGCGCTGCGACCGCAGCAGTTCCAGCATGGCGCTTTCACGATCGTGATCGTTTTCGCTGTCGAGCACCATCAGGAAGTAGCCCGCTTCGCGCGCGGCAGACTCCGCACCGCGAATGATGTGTGGATAGAACGGTACCGTGATGTCCGGCACCACAATGCCCAGCGTATGCGTGCGATTGGTGCGCAGGCTGCGGGCGATCAGATTCGGCTGGTAGTTCAGTTCACGGATGGCCGCCAGCACACGCTGACGCGCCGCTTCACTGACGCCGGCGACGCCATTGACAACATTCGAAACCGTTCCGGCCGAGACGCCTGCCAGCTTGGCCAGCTCTTTTTGCGTGGGTGCCATTGCACTGGAATTGTAGCGGGAAATAAGGCTGTAGCGAGCATTCCAGTGCAATGCAACAACACATTTCGTACCCCAGCCGTGGTAGTCATGGAGTATGTTCCTGCATCCGACCGCGTCCAAAACAGAAACCACGCTGGTGCAGGCTGTTGTGGAATCCAGCACCCATGATCTGATCTGCTGCAAAGCCTGCGGATGCTACCGTGGGCCGATTCAGAAAACGAATGAGACCCCTCTCAGAATGCAGTTCGTAGTGTTGCAGCCCATTCCGCAATGCTTTGTGCATCTGCAGAGTTTTCCAGCGCTGCCATCTGCACCGCGAAGTTGCCCAGCGTGGAGGATTCCATCGCACCACGGACCACTTCTAACCCCGTTGCCAGTGCTGTGAGGCGGTTCAGCACTTCGTTGCGACTGCCTCCGCCTACGATGTAGACCTTCTTCAGCTTCTTGCCGGTGATGGATGCGATCGCATCAAGCACTTCTGCATAACGGAAGGCGAGGCTATGCAGGATGAGCGCGGTGATTCCCGGTGCATCTTCGGGATAAGGCGAGAGTGTGGGATGACCGTTCTCCGCAAGCTGCCGATTGATGCGGGCGGGCATATCGCCGGGCAACAGCAGATCGGGAGCGTCCACGTCGATGAGGTATTGCGGCTTCCCCAATGCTTCGGCCAGCGGTAGCAGTTCTTCGTATGTCCAGTCACGCCCCGCTGCGCGCCAGGTGTCCAGGCAGTTGCGCAGAAGCCACATGCCATTCACATTCTTGTGGAAGAGGATGCGTCCGCCTGCAGCGCCAAAATTAGTCAGGTTCTCGTCACGTGCGGGCTGCGAGTTGTTCGGTTCTTTCAGCAGCGTTCCCACCAGAGACCACGTGCCGCTGGAGATGTACGCCCAATCCTCTGCAGCATCAGGAATGCCAGCGATGGCCGATGCCGTGTCGTGGCAGCAGGGCGCAATCAATTGCGTATCGCGGAATGCAGGCAACGATGCGAGCGGCCCGCTGAGTTTGCCCACGATAGTTCCCGGCGGCACGATGGGAGAAGCCATCTCGGGATCCAGATCCAGCTTCTCAAAGATGCCGGTGGCCCATTCGCCGCGATGCAGATCGATAAGTTGCGTATGCGTGGCGTTGGTGTACTCGCTGACTGCCTGGCCGCCCAGCCGATGGAGGATGTACTCCGGCAGATGCAGCCATCGCGTCTGCGGCATGCCCGCCATCTTGTCCGCGTAGAGCTGATAAAGCGTGTTGATGCGCATGATGCCGATGGCAGTAAGCACGCGCATCTGCGACGCGGGAAGAATCTGATGCACAGCCTCTTCGCTGGCAATGTTGCGCACATCGCGATAGCAATAAGGATCGCCAATGGCCGCGCCATTTTCGTCGAGGCGCGCATAGTCCACGGCCCATCCATCCACCGCGATGGAACGGATGCCTTCCGTGGCAATCTCCGCGGACTTTTTCAGGCCTTCGTTAAGGCCCGCTTCAATCTTTGCCAGGTTCCAGCGGAGTCCTTCGGGTGTTTCCACCGCGTTATTCGGAAAACGATGCACCAGCGTGCTCTGCGGACCATTTGCGGTCCAGCGCAGCAATGAGACGCGGCAGCTTTCCGCTCCAAGGTCGATGGCGATGAGTGCACGTGTGTCGGCGGGTGTCACTGTGTGCTTCTCCATAGGATCGTTTCTGGCTGTCATTACTGAGCGAAGCGAAGAATCCCCACGGTGCTGGCAGTGGCAATGCACTTGAGAGTTTCTTGTGAGAAAGCTCGAAGCTATATCAGTGATTAAAGATGCCCAGGGATTCTTCGCGTTGCTCAGAATGACAGCTCTTTGTTCTGCAACGGATGACCGGAAGCAGAGGTGCTTCCGGTCATCTGCGTTCTTAACGGAGGAAGGCTTCCGGCAGACCACCATCCACGGGAATGAGGTGGCCGCTGGTCACCGGAGCCTTGGGGCCACCGATAAAGAGGATTGCCTCTGCGTTGTCCTTCGGATCAATGGGAACATGCGTGAGCGTGCGGCGTGCGTAGAACTCCGCCAGCTTGTCGCGCAGGTCATCATCGCTGTCGTTCTCTTCGAACGCGATGTTGTACTTCGCAAGCGAAGCCTTCACGCGATCGCGCGGGAACATGGTCGATCCCTTTACGACAGTGGCCGGACTGATGCCATTCACACGTACATCGGGCGAGAAGGTGATGGCGAGTTCACGCACCAGGTGGCTAAGCGCCGCCTTGGAGATGTCGTAGACTTCGCTTCCCTTCTTCGGCACCACAGCGTTGGCCGAGCTGGTGAGCACGATCGACGAACCCTTCAGACCCTGCGCCTTGAAGACCTTGTTCGCTTCATCGCCCAGCAGCCAGTTGGCGGTCACGTTGATCTCCAGCGTGGTGGCCCACTGCGCGTCGCTGATGACGCCCGAGGGCGACGATGGGAAGATAGCCGCGGTGTTGACCAGAATGTCGAGACCGCCGAAGGCCGCGACAGCTTTGTTGAGTGCTTCGCGGATCTTCTCACGATTGCGGATGTCGATGGTGACACCGATAGCCGCTTCCTTGCCCGCAATGGCCTGCGCCTCTGCCGCAACCCTATCCGCACCTTCCTGCGTCAGGTCGGCAACGACAATGTGTGCGCCACGCTGCGCTGCGAGCAATACCGTCTCCCGGCCGATGCCGGAGGCTCCACCGACGACCATGACGATGCGGCGGCTTAGCTCCTTCTCAGGTGGCTGACGCTGAATCTTGGCCTCTTCCAGCGCCCAGTATTCAATGCGAAAAGCCTCGCTGGGCGGCAGTGCAACGTAGTTCTCTTCCGTAGCGAAGGCCGACGTATCCGCCGCAGGGCCGGACTGTGGCAGCACCGGCGGGCATTTGCCTTCGCCAAGCTGACCAGCGCCGCCCATCACGTGGATGGCGTTGGTGTAGAACTCGCCGGTGATGCGGCTTTCGGCCTTGTTCTTGCCGAAGCTGAACATGCCCACACCCGGGATCAGAACGACCGTCGGATTGGGATCGCGCATCTTCGGCGATTCGGGCAACGCGTGGTTGGAATAGTACTGCGCATACTCCTTGCGATACGTTTCCAGCGTGGAGGCGATGGCCTTCTTCAGCGATTCGACATCGCCACCCTTCACGTTCCACTCCACGTACATGGGGCGAATCTTGGTGCGGATGAAGTGGTCCGGGCAGGAGGTGCCCAGGTGCGCCAGCTTCTTTGCGAACGCAGAGTTCACAAACTCCAGCACATCTTCCTTGTCGCTGAAGGTGCCGATGAGGCGCTGCCTTTGCGAGACGCCGCCGCGGATAATCGGCATCAACTGCGCTGCAAGAACTTCGCGCTCGGCGTGGTTCGCGTGCTTAGCCCCACCAAAGGCAGGCGCGCCCTTCTTCAGATTGTGCGCTTCAATGAACTGGCCGATCTGGTCAATGATCGTCACCGTGTTCAGATAGCTTTCCCGCTGCGTTTCGCCCCATGTGAACAGGCCGTGTCCGCCCAGAACGATGCCATCGCAGCCGGGATTGTCCGCAACTGCCTTCGTCAGCATCATGCCCAGTTCAAAGCCCGGACGTTGCCAGGGAACCCAGACGATCTTGTGGCCAAACTCCGCGTTGAACTGCTCCATCTTCTCTTTGCCGTTGGCCGATGCAGCCAGCGCAATACCCCAGTCAGGATGCAGGTGATCGACGTGCGGGAAGGGAAGATAGCCGTGCAGCGGCGTATCAATGGATGCGGGCGTGGGGTTGTTGTTGAAGGTGCAGAGGGGGTACATGGCCACCATCTCGTCCTCAAGGTCCACACCGCGGTAGCGTTTGACCAGCGCCAGCAGCTTGTCGAGATAGAGCGTGGCAAAGCCCGAACGCTTGATGGAACCCAGGTCGCCGCCGGAGCCCTTCACCCAGAGGACCTTTACGGTCTCGCCGGTCAGCGGATCGATCTCATCGAGCTTCGACGAGGTGTTGCCGCCACCAAAGTTGGTCAGGCGCAGGTCTGATCCCAGCAGGTTCGAGCGATAACGGAGCAGTTCCGCAGGATCAAGCTTTGACGCGATGGCGTCGTCCCAGCGGTCTTCCAGAAACTTCAGCTTTGCAGTGCTTTCCATGAGGTCCCTTCTGAACATTCCAAGCGCCGCCAGACGGGCGAAGAAGGCCAAGCCGTCTTTGCCCTAAAGTCCGCGGACGCCCGCATCATCGCACAGCGAAAGTGGAGTTGGCCACGCTCGCTGAGAGAATTTTGAATCGTCTCAATTCTACGCGCAAATTTTTACTCGCGTCCGTGTGGCTGGACAAATTCCCCGCCCTTTCATCGCCCGGGCGAGCAGGACCATGCCGCCGCAAAGTACAGTGGTTGGCAGAGGAAACCTAACCGACCATGAAACTTGTTCGTTATGGCCGTCCGGGACACGAGCATCCCGGCATTGTGGCTCCGGATGGAACCGTGCGTGATCTGACCGGTATTGTGCCGGATATTGCCGGCGACGCCCTGCGCCCCGAGGCGCTAGCAGAACTGGCCGCGCTGGATCTGAATCGCCTGCCCACTGTCGCGGCGGGAACGCGTATCGGCGCCTGCGTGGGCCACGTGGGCAAGTTCCTGTGCATCGGCCTGAACTACGCCGACCACGCCGCGGAATCCGGCATGGAAGTGCCGAAGGAACCTGTTGTATTTATGAAGGCCACCTCATCCATCTGCGGCCCCAATGACGGCATTGTGATTCCGAAGGACTCCGAGAAGACGGACTGGGAAGTAGAACTGGGCATAGTCATTGGCCGCGAAGCCCGCTACGTCTCCAAAGCGGACGCGCTGGATTACGTCGCTGGATACTGCGTGATCAACGATCTCTCCGAGCGTGCGTTTCAACTCGAAGGCACAGGCCAGTGGGTGAAGGGCAAGAGTGCCGACACCTTTGGGCCCATCGGCCCGTGGCTGGTAACGAAGGACGAAGTGCCCGATCCGCAGAACCTGAAGATGTGGCTGGAAGTAGACGGCCACCGCTACCAGGACGGATCAACAAAGACGATGGTGTACGGCGTGGCGCATCTCGTCAGCTACTTGAGCAAGTTTATGAGCCTGCAACCGGGCGACATCATCTCCACGGGCACGCCGCCGGGCGTGGGCCTGGGACAGAAGCCGCCGGTGTACCTGAAGCCGGGACAAGTGGTGAAGCTAGGCATTGAAGGACTTGGAACGCAGACGCAGAACGTGACAGCGTACAGCGCGTAGTTGAAACTATGAGCCGACAAATGGGGGCAGGCCGCATAGCCTGCCCCCATTCTTTTCGGGCGGAAATTATTGGACAGTAACGGTAATGGATTGAGTAGCAGTGACACTGCCGCTCGTGGCGGAGACGATGTAGGTGTAGGTGCCTGCGGCCGTCCCATTGGGATTCGACGTTGTGCCGGAACCTCCACCAGCACAGCCGGTCAAACCGAGGCTCACAAAGAGCAGCAGGGTTAGCAGGCTAGCGGCACGCACTGCGCTGCCTGCGCGTCGCACTGCGAAAAGGGCTACCGACAGCATTCCCAGTAGCACCATGTACGCCAGTCTGCCATGGTGAGGCAATGCAGCCACGCCCGCCGTCTGCGTTCGCGATGTAGTGGTGATGGTAACGGTCGCTGTCGCTGTGCCGCCCGCAGTGAGCGTCACAGGAGACGTAACGGTGCAAGCCGCCTCCGTTGGGGGAGCGCCCTGTGTTGTACAAGTGAGCGCAATGCTACCCGCAAAGCCGTTTGTCGAAGTGAACTTCAATGTGCCTGTCGCTGTGCTGCCTGCAGTTACCAGAAGTGTTGTTGACGTACTACCAGACGTGTTATCGCCAAGAGTAAAGCTAGGAGCGGGGATACCTGTACCACTTAGTATTGCCGCCGGGATTGCAACCTTAGCGTTCGACGTGACAACAAGAGTTCCGGTACGGGAGCCCACGAGTGTGGGTGTAAAGACGACGACGATATCGCACGCTGCGCCTCCGGCAAGCGATGTTCCGCATGTGGTGGTCTTGCTGAAATCGCCTGTCGTCGTAATGCCGCTAATGACGAGCGTGTCATTCCCGGTGTTGGTGAGTACAAATGTTTGCGGTTGAGAGGATGTGGTAAGGGCAACCAATCCGAAGTCAGTTCCGCTGGTAAGTGAAGCCTGTACGAGCGTGCCCGTGCCGCTGAGCGAGACGGGCGGAATAGTTGTAGTGGCGTTGGTTGTGACCGTGAGGGTACCAGCACGTGAGCCCATAGCCGTGGGGTTGAATGTTACGGAGATGTTGCAGGTTTCGCCTGGGGCCAACGATGCGCCGCATTGATTTGTCTGGCTGAAATCCCCGGTTGTGGCAATGCCTGAAATAGAGAGAGTGCCAGTGCCTGTGTTTGTAAAGGTGAACGATTGGACTGCAGAAGGGCTACCCACTGATGTGGATGGAAAATCACCTCTTCCCACAAGCGTTCCTGTATACGAAATACCTTTCCCACTAAGAAGCAAGGACGGTACTGCGCCAGTTAGGCTGGTAGTTGAGACTGAGAGAGTGCCAGTCCGTACACCGCCTGCGGTGGGTTTAAACGTAACTGCGATGGCGCATTGTGCACCAACTGCAAGCGACGTGTCACATTGATTTGTCTGACTAAAGTCGCCCGTCGTAGCGATGCTGCTAATTCCAACAACGCTACCGCTCACGTTCGTCAACATGATGTTCTGCGGTGTTGAAGTAACGTTTACGTCTGTGCTCGGAAACGCACCTGTACCAACGAGCCTTGCGACAGTTGGAGCAGAGGTCCCCACAAGTGTAATGGTCTGCGTATATCCCGATGCGGTGGACGCCAGGGTGAAGGTGCCTAAGCGCGTTCCTATGGTGAGCGGGCGGAAGGTTATTGTGATGTTGCAGCTATCACCTGCGGCGAGCGTGAGACCGCATGTATTTGTCTGCATGAACTCCGGCGCGGTATATACCGCGAGCGAGGTAATGTTCAACGAGATTGAACTTGTATTGGTAAAGACGAAGGTCTGCGAAGCCGTGGATTGGACCGCCGTTAGCGGAAATGTAGCATTGCCCGTGAGACTGGCTGTGGGTTGTTGCGATACATCAAAGGGATTGCTGGTGGTTGATACCTTATAAGGCCCCACGGTAAGCGAAGCAGTGAGCTTATCTGCTGTCTGAACGCTCGTGACATAAAGATTTGAGAATGCCGCAACACCAGTGGAGTCTGTCCTTGCAGAGGTTTGTCCGCCTAAAGCGCCAGTCTGGACAGTGGCAGTCACCAGACTGTTAGCTTGTGCGAGATTCTGACCGCTCTCCTGAATGCGTACCGATGGGGCGGGTGCGATAGCTACATTGGCAACTGCTGAGACAGGCTGCTGGGAAAAATTCAATCCGTAGTTCGTTTGCACGGAACCGGAATCCTGGCAGAGATCCGTCCCATAAGTTGTGGCGCGTGGCAAGCCACGCTGATCCTTCCCGGTAGCGTTCGTTGGAGTAATAGTGCATAGTGCCACGCTCCCGGGCAGCGGCAGAATTGTCTGCGTAGGACCACCATAGTTAGCCAGCAAGGAGAGATTGGCAGCCGTCGTGCCAACTGCGACAGTGTTGCCAGTACCTGAGATCACCGAGTTAGGCACTGGAGTAACAGTGAAGTATGAGGATGGATTTTGGAATTGAACTGAAGTGATCGAGCCGCTTTGTGGTGCGATTACCAAGGTGGATCCGAAACCCTGCGCGGAGAGTGCAGAGTAATAATTATTCGAGATATACCCACCAAAATAAGAAGCCAGACTGTCGGCGGTTGAATATTGTCCATATCCGCCGTTGACCGTTATAACCTGGCCATTGGAGAGTGTGACGATCATTGTGATCGTGCCACTCTCATTGGCCCCGTTAGGCTCACTGCCAGCAAAAACGAAAGCTTGTCCGGTATTGCTGCAACCAACACCATCACACTCATTACCGCCGGTATCGCCGCTGAGGATGCTGTTTGTCACGCGGGAGAGGCCGCTGCCGTTGTTGATGTAAACTGCGGCTCCCGAACGCGAAGCGCTGTTGCCGGTAAATGTGCTGTTGTCAATCGACCCCACACTGGCTATTCCAATGTAGATGGCACCACCATCTGTCGATGAGATGTTGCCCTGGAAGGTCGAACCAGAGACTGTGAGATTTCTAGCGGTAACGACAGGCCCTGTCGAATTGGGTCCAGTGCTATAAATGGCACCGCCGTATGACGAAGCAGAGTTTCCATTAAATGTTGAATTTTGAACGACTAGAGTGCCGGAATTACGGATAGCGCCACCACTGATAGTGGAATTGCTTGAGAAGGTGCATTGCGAAACCGCAATAACACCAGCAGCGTCTACGGCTGGTGCGCCATGCGTAACGGTGAGGTTATTCAACCCTGAATTTGTGACCGTCCCGGCGACCGTGAATGCAGTATGTCCGCCACCGTGAATGCTGATGAGATTCGTCAGCATGGGACCACTGCCTGCGGTTAGCCCCTGTACTGTGGTGTAGCTAGGTAATGAAAGTGCGGTCGCACCAAGCTGGATGGTCCCTGGGTTCCCGACGGCTGCAAGCGAGGAAGCGAAATTAACAGTAACCGGGACTGTGCCCGACGACCCGTTGAACGCAGCAGCGGCGGCAAGAGCATCGCGCAGACTGCAGCTTGCATCAAGCGAAACACCTGATGTTTGGTTAGTACAGTTTGCCGCGATGCCTGAAGTGGGGTCGGTTAACGTGGTGACGGTAAAAATGGCTTGGGCTGAAGAGGCGGCAACACACATTGTTCCCATCAACAGGAGCCCAGTGAACCGAACCAAGGATGAGAAGGAATATAGAGGCAGAAGGCGACGCAAAGGCATTCAAGAGTCCCGTAAGTTGTATCTGTAGGATTCGCCGAATATACCCCCTCGAATGCTTCAAGACAATATCTTTGAAAGAATGGCGTGGATACGGATGCTCAAGGAAAAGCGGCATGGTGACGGAACACCGCTTGTATCAATTGATTCGTCAAAGCGGATCGCCGTCCGATCACACATTTGCAATTGAGTTTCTTGATCCGCGTGCAGGCGTACTCTTTCACATTCGGATGAGGGGATGGTTTTCTACTTGCGGAAAATCCTGAAACATCCGAAGCCGATACACACACCTAGAGCGTTCAGCAGGATGTCGTCTACATCGAAGATGCCGACGCGGAAGATTACTTCCAGAACTTCCATCAACAGGCCAGTTCCTACAGCGAGTGCGACTGTCTTTGGCCACGTCATCTTCCGATAGATCAGCGGGACGAGAAAACCTACCGGGATAAACGGAAGGATGTTGCCGAGGAGGTTCACCTTGGCTATGAGTCCGTGGCCGTGACCGCGAAGCTGCGGCAGGATCGTTTTGAATGGGACAAGATTCGCGGGGCCGGTCTGCGTACGGCCGCCGAAGCGGTAGCGCATGCGGCCGATTTGGATGGTTGGGATTGCCTTGAAGACGATGAAGCGGATGAGCAGCGCGCTCCACAGAACCAGTGCCACTGACGGGAATAGACGCTTCTTCATAACGTCTACACCCAGCCGCCATCAACGATGAAGCTTTGATTGGTGATGGCTGAGCTATCATCCGCTGCCAGGAACAGCACGGTGCGTGCCACGTCGTCCGCATAAAGATGGCGTTTGATTGCCTGCCGCGACATAACTTCTGCGGTATATTCCGCTGTCATCCACAGACGTTTCTGCCGCTCCGTGAGGATGGCCCCGGGAAGCACTGCATTCACACGGATATTGTCCTTGCCCACTTCGTGCGCCAGCGTTCGTGTGAGGCCAACGATGGCGGCTTTTGCTGTGACGTAAGCGGGAAGGCCGGTGGACGGGATGATCCACGAGATGGAGCTGAGGTTGATGATGGACCCGCGTTGCTGACGCTGCATGGCCGGCAATACTGCTTGTGACAGGAAGAACTGGTGCCGCAGATTTACCTGCATGGCCGCGTCCCACATCTCCGGTGTGACGTCTTCGATACGATGTCGCGTGTCGTTTCCTGCGTTATTCACCAGCGCATCCACTGTGCCGTGCACCTGTTCAATCTGCGCGGCAACGCTGCGTAGTGCTGCAATGTTTGTTAGATCGCAGTGATAGTACGCGGGCTCTGTATGACCCGCAGAAGCAACGCGTTCGATGAGTGCCTGCGCTGCTTCATCCTGAATATCCAGGAACGCCACACGTGCGCCTTGTGCGGCGAAGGCCTCCACAATCGCTTCACCGATACCGCTGGCACCGCCAGACACAATGACGGAGCGATTGCGAAGGCTTGGGTAAACGGCAAAGGTAAAGGTTTCCATTGCCGTCCATTGTATGGAAGCGGATGTTGCTACGGCACATCAATAACAGCAACTTCAAATGGTTCCAGCGCAACTTCGCTACCGCTGATAGCTTTCTTCGCTGGAGGATTGTCGCCTGTGCTGGGTGCAACGTATGTGATAGATTTCGCCGTGTCGGCACCAAGCTTCAGTGTCTGCGGTACAGCACGCTTATTCAGCACAAGGATCTTCTTGCCACGCGCCGTAGCGAAAGCCTGCACAGTTATATCGCTACCCGCGCTGGTGGTGGCAACGAGTTTGTCGCCGGGACCCAAATTGTCATGCAGCAGCTTCAGCGTCCAGAAACGCGCATTGGGCTGGGCCGTGTTGTAGTCCATCATGCTGACGGATGGATACTGCGTGGGATAGCCGACGAGCTGCGATTCACCCACCACGTCAATCCCCATCTGCGCAGACTTCACGTAGAGATACGCGTACAGCGCGGATGCAAGGTTCCAGTAACCTTCGGGTTCCGCTACAGTGCCTTTGCCATTGTTGCTGTCGCTGTCCGTGGGGAGAATGACGCCGAGTTCGTTCAGGTCAGTCTTCGTTGCGGGCATCATGCGCTGCTTGATCTGCTCAATGAACTTGGTGCCGGTAAGAAAGCCGTCCGCCTGATCGAAGAAGGTGTACTGCATGGCCGCAATGGGTTCGCCACGAGGCGGAGTCGCATAAAAGTGGTAACTAATGCAGTCCACATCCACGCCGGGCTTATGGTTCTTCGGGTTCAGGAAGTATTCCCACATGGCGCCGTCGTCGCGCGGAGCTGCCGCGGCAATCGCCACAAATTTCAGATCGGGCTGCACCTTGCGCATGGCTTCCACCACGGTGTCGAAAAATTTCGTATAGCCCTCGGGTGTCCAGTGGTGCTCAAAGTCGATTTCGTTCAACACTTCCCAATACGCAATCTTGTAGTGGTGACCGCTGGCGTGCCATTTGCCGTTTTCATCGGTAAGGCCGCCCTTGGTGTACCAGCTCAGCAGACGCGCGTAATAATCAGCGGCCTGTTTGTAGGTGGGATCGACGATCTCCGTTCCCTGCGTGTACCCCCAGAAAACCTGGTTGGGATCAGACGGGTAGGTCACAGGCTTGTCCGTCTTCCACATCCATGCGGGTATGGTGCTGAAGTTCAGCATCACGCTGTGGCCCGCGGTGGCCTGCATGAAGTCATCCAGGGTGGGATCAATGTATTGGAAATCCCAGCTTGTCCGTTCTTTTGTGGGCGGCTCCAGCTCGGCCACCGCCTGCCTGGGGTAGGGGAGCCAAGGCACATAACGCACATAATCCGCGCCGAGCAGCTTCAATGCAGCAAAGGAACCATCGTGCAGTTTTGCGCCGCGAAGCAGTTGCGGGTTCACAACCACCTGCAGCGTCGGTGTGGTGCGCGACACGGTAACGGTCTTTGTCCAGTCCACACGCACGGCTGGAGCAGGAGGCAGTTGCGCGGTTGCAAGCAGAGGGATACCCGCAAGTCCGACTGCAAGAACAGAAATCCAGTGAGGCATACGCATCCGTTTCTCCTTCGCTGCACGCAAATGGCCTGCCAGTGAAACGCCATGAGCCTAACGCGCCTATGGGGTGTGCGCAAGTTGCTAATGGGAAGGCCATAGCCTCCCGATGCACTCCGGTAGTAGCATGGCTGGTGAAAGATTCTGTTTGGACTGAATCGTTTCATATCAGGGAAAAACTGCCTTGCGCATTCATCTGTTCATCGCCTGCTACAACGACACGCTGTTCCCACGCACGGGCATGGCCGTGGTCAACCTGCTGGAGCGCCTGGGGCACGAGGTGGTTTTTCCCACCAGCCAGACCTGCTGCGGCCAGATGCATTACAACACCGGCTATCACGCGGAAGCGTTGCCCATTGTGCAGAAGTTGCTGCATGAGTTTCTGGATGCGGAGACCATCGTTGTCCCCAGCGCAAGCTGCGTGGCCATGATGCGCGACCATTACGAACTGATGGCGCACAACGCGAACGACCTGCACATGATGGGCGACGTGAAGAGTTTTCTGCCGCGTGTGTTCGAGTTCAGCGAGCTCCTCACTGACAAGCTGGGGCTGACTGACGTGGGCGCGTATTTTCCGCATCGTGTGACGTATCACCCAAGCTGCCATTCGCTGCGGCTGTTGCACGTGGGCGATCGGCCCATCCGTTTGTTGCAGGGTGTGGAAGGCCTGGAGTACACGCCGATGGAAGGCAGTGACCAGTGCTGCGGATTCGGCGGCACGTTTGCCGTGAAGAATGCAGAGGTGTCGTCTGCCATGCTGGCGGACAAGATCGGCTGCGTGAAGAAATCGAATGCAGAGTTTGTAGCAGCACTGGATAACTCCTGCCTCATGCAGATTGATGGTGGACTGCATCGCGAATTGGGTTCACGGGATCGCATTCGGACAGTACATCTGGCAGAGATATTGAACAGCACCCGCGAAAATCCGCTGACCGCGGAAGCGCTGGCATGGGAAGGAGCCACCGCATGAGCGTTCGCGTGGGCCACACCGCGGAGAAGCCTGCATTCCCGATTCTTGCGCATGAGTTGTTGCAGGACGACCAGACACGGCGCAATGTGCGCCATGCCACCGATGTCATTCGCAATAAGCGTGCGTTGCGCGTGGAAGAGATGCCGGATTGGCAGGACCTGCGCACCACGGCGCACGCCATCAAGACGCATACGCTGCTGCATCTGCCGCATTATCTGGAAGAGTTTGAGCGCAACTGCATCCGCGCTGGCGGACAGGTGCATTGGGCGCAAGATGCGGATGAAGCCAACACCATCGCGATTCGCCTGATTCGCAAAGCAGCAGAACGACAGGCGGTGGAACATCCTGAGGTCATCAAGGTGAAGACCATGACCTCGGACGAGATCGGTATGAACCGCGCGCTGGAGCAGCAGGGCATTACTCCGTGGGAGACCGATCTGGCTGACATGATCGTGCAGATGGCGAAGGACGAGCCATCGCACATCGTCGTTCCCGCGCTGCATAAGAATCGCCACCAGGTGCGTGAACTATTCCTGCAGAACATGGGGCTTACGGAACTTGGCACCGAAGCCGAAGATTTAACCGGGGCCGCTCGACATTATCTGCGCAAGAAATTTCTCGAAGTGGGCATCGGCATCAGCGGCGCGAATTTTGCCATTGCAGAAACAGGCAGCGTTTGTGTTGTCGAAAGCGAAGGCAACGGACGCATGTGCGTCACCATGCCGAAGACGCTGATCACACTCATCGGTATTGAGAAAGTCATTCCGAAGTTCGATGATCTGGAAGTGTTCCTGCAACTGTTGCCGCGCTCCGCAACGGGCGAACGCATGAACCCGTACAACAGCATCTGGACAGGCGTCACGCCGGGCGATGGACCGCAGGAGTTTCACGTGATCCTGCTGGACAACGGCCGCACACGCATGATGGCCAATGTCCGCGAGCGCGAGACGTTGAACTGCATCCGTTGCGGCGCATGTTTGAATCAGTGCCCTGTGTATCGCGAAACAGGCGGTCATGCCTATGGATCGATTTACTCTGGCCCCATCGGCGCGATTCTTTCGCCGCAGTTGAATGACATGAAGCATTCTCGCTCGTTGCCATATGCTTCATCGCTGTGTGGCGCGTGCTATGAAGTGTGCCCTGTGAAGATCAATATCCCGGAGACGCTGATTCATCTCCGCGGCAAGATTGTTGCGCAGGACCAGAACACGCTTGCCGGAAAACTCTCGCAGGAGAGCATGGGCATGAAGATGGCAGCGCATCTCTTCGAACATCCGAAGCAATACGAAGCCGCGCAGCGCCTGGCACGCACCGGACAAGGCCTGTTTGAGAAGGATGGCCAACTGGTGAACCTGCCTGGCATGGCCGCGGGATGGACGCAGTTCCGCGATCTGCGTGTGCTTCCAAAACAGAGCTTCCGCGAGTGGTGGAAGCGCAGCCATGCAAACCGCGGCGACGGCAGCACCGGAGTAGGCAATGACTGACGCGCGTTTCACCGTACTGGACACCATCCGTCGCCAGCTGGAAGCAGATCCTGACGTGGAGATGCTGATTGGCGAATCGCCCGAAGCCGCGTATGCCCGCATCCCGCGCGCTTATCAGCGCACCGCAAATCTGAACCGTGAAGAGACTTTGGAACTCTTCTACGACCGGCTGCGCGATTACGATTCCGAACTTATCTTCACGGATGAAGCGGGTGTTGCAGAGGCTGTTGCCCATGCCATGCGTGAAGCAAACGAAACGCTTCTACTTGTTCCCGCCGGGATTCCACAGGAGTGGCTGCCACGGAACGACGTGCAAGTACGCCGCGATTTTGATCTGCCCTTGCAAACGCTGGAAGAACCTCGCGTGGTGCTTACGCCGTGCACCGTGGCCATTGCGATGAGCGGCACCATCATCCTGGAACATAGCGACGATCAGGGCCGCCGTGCAGCAACCTTGCTACCCGACCACCACATCTGCGTGCTCTGGCGCAACCAGGTGGTGGAGACGATTGCAGAAGCGCTGCAACGCATCACGCATCGCACTTCTCCCATCACCACCATCGCAGGGCCATCCGCCACCAGCGACATTGAGATGACTCGCATTCGCGGCGTACATGGGCCAAGGCGGCTGACTGCCATCATCCTGTAAAACAGATGCCATGAGATTCCTCCGCCTGCTGCCGCTGCTGTTCGCCGTCGCGCTTCCTGCGCAACAACCGGCAACACCGCCGGGCGGCGCGCCGGTGCCGTGGGATACCATCTCGATTCATGTCACAGATCCAGCACGTGCTGACAATGGCTTCGAACACAACGTGGCGAATGGACTGTCTCAACATGCCATGACCATAAATTTCTTCATTGCGGCGGCTTATACCTTCACCATCTTTCCGTCGAATGACCTGCTTGAAGGTTTGCCGGATTGGACTAAAGAAACCCACTATGACGTGGAAGCGCGCGTGGCGCCGGAAGATGTGGCTGCCTATAAGAAACTGACGAGTCTTTCCATTCCAGATACAGTAAAGGCTTTTTCCGCGCAGCAGTACACCGGCGAGATGCTAATGGCTCAAGCGCTGCTAGTGGAACGTTTTCACCTGAAGGTTCACACCGAGATGCGCGAACGCAATGTGTTCCTACTCACCCTTGCCAAGGGTGGCCTGAAGATGAAGCCGGCCGCGGACCCGGCGCACGGCTCTCTAAATTTCTCGCGCGGGAAGTTGTCGGGCAGGGGAGTTCCCGTTTCCTTCATTGGCAGCATCCTGGGCATGCCTGCGGGCGGCATCGTGGTGGATAGATCAGGCGCAGACGGGCAATACGATTTTGAATTGCACTACGCTCCGGAGGATATGAGCCCGTCCGAAGCCGGGTCAAGCAACGATCCGGATTTCTTCATCGCTATCCAGGAACAGCTTGGGTTGAAACTGACACGCGGCAAGGCACAGGTGCCGGTAGTAGTCATTGACCACATCGAAAAGCCCACCGATAACTAGCTACCAATCGAAGAGAAACAACGCCACACTTTGCGCGGGTAGAGCAACCGAGATGGTCACGTTTGCGTTCTTCACTGCGACACGATGTGCTGGGCCTGTCGACTGCAGACCATCGACGGACTTCAGTCTACGGAGTTGATCCGGCGTGGGATGAGCAGGAGAGCCGAGTTGCTGCCACACCGTGTAGGCATTGCTGTGTGTGCTGTCAATGCGGTATTCCGTCACGCGTACGGTATGTACGGTGTTGGGAAGTTGCGTCATCGTGAGTTGGACTGACGCCGCTGTTGTGGATGCCGCGGCGTCGTTGTAATTCCACAACATGGAAGCGACGCTGTGAGAATCGCGGGTAGCCATGCCTGCAACGTCGGGCTCGCCACGAATCCCCTCGGCGAGCGCCTTGTCGAGCGGAACTTCGGCGCTGCTGGTTACTGACACACGTGTGCCGCTCATCTTTGCTGCCATGCGGAAGAAGTTCAGAATCGGCTTGTCGACACCATTGGTAGAAAGATCGCGAAAGCCTTCAAATGAGTCGCGATCCTCAAACTCAAACGACCAGCTCAACATGCTGATGAGGTTGACACCATGCTTATCCGCAAGTTCGAAGAGCCGCTTATATGCCGCTGCTGTGTAGGCCGGATACAGCGTGCCGTTACGGTAGTTGTTCGCAGGATTGACCTTGCTGGAACAAGCTGCACAACCCTCCGGATCAGCCTCGGAGAGAATGATGGGCAGTGGCTTGAACTGCGGATAACTTGCGATAAGCGAAAAGCCCCGATCTACATCGCGCAGTTCGCTGCGGATACCCATGGCGACTTCGCCATTCTGGATAATCGGCTGGCCCTTCGCGTGAAAGCTGATGAAGTTGAGAGGAATGGCGTTGCCATCGGCTGCGCTACGATCATCGCGTACGTGATCGAGAAAGGCCTTAAGAAATGCATATGCCTTGTCAGAGCGCGGACTGGTTGTCGCGGGACCACCAACAATCGCATTGGGAAGAGCAGCACGTACTCCAGCTACGGCGTAGTCGTACAGCTTGAAGTAATCCTGCGGTGAGCCGTGCCAGTAGTCGATGTCCGGCTCATTCCATACTTCGAAATACCATCGCCGCACGGCATCGTGGCCATAACGCTGCACAAGATGCTGCGTAACCATGCGGCACAGTTCACCCCACTTCGCATAATCCTTTGGAGGATTGTTGCTGCGACCGCTGACGGTGCTTGCCGGATAGTGCACCTGGTACGGTTCGGGGCGTCCTGGTACATCTGCTGCCAGGTCTTTCGGCATAAAGCCAAGCTCCACCATCGGTCGCACACCGGCATCGCGATACGCATCAAAGATACCGTCAAGCAGCGTGAAGTTGTACATGGGCTTCCCATGCTCATCTTCGCTGTAGACGCCGGTGGAACTCCACTTCAGTTCCGGTACACCGTTGCCGCTGGTCAGCATGTGATGAGCACGAATGGTAATGGGTACAGGGCTGAGATCATGCAGTTCCTTCATCAACGTGCGACCGTCGCGCATCGTGGTGAAGTTCGCTTCGTCGTAACCGAACCATGCGTAAATTGGTTTGTACGCGCCTATACGTTGATCGAGATCAACCTTGATGGTTACCGGATGGGCTGTTTCTCCAGATGGCGTGTGCTGCGCAACGGCAGAACTTGCAATCGCAAATAATCCGGATAGTACGCATGACGTCCACTTCACACATTTTCGGTTCACAGCAGCACTCCCCGAACTAAGGCTCAGACTGCAAGCCTACTACTGCCTGAATCGGTCCACGGCTGAACGTGCTTCCACTGAAAGACAGGTTTGCATAACAGTAGCTGACAGCCTTATCTTCATAGAACCCATGACAATACCTTCACGACGTGTTTCTGCTGATACCTGGGCCGTGCTGCTTGCACTGGCGCTGGCTTTACTGGTGCGCTTTGGCGTGTTCAACGTTGTGCCCTGGTAAAGGTTCGGGAGACCACTGATGATAGATACTCGTCCTGACACTTCATCTAATGCTGCCCTGAATCTGCTGCGCACACTGCCGGGCGTTTTGTTGTTATTTGTTGTTGGTTATGCAGGCAAGTTTCTTGAGCAGTTCATCGCTCGTTACGGCAAGACACATCATCTTGTGTTGCCGAACATCGAGTATGTGCTGTGGGCCATTCTTATTGGGTTACTCATCTCCAATACCGTTGGCGTGCCGAAGGTCTTCCGCAGCGGCGTGGCCACGTATGAGTTCTGGCTGAAACTCGGCATCGTGCTATTGGGCGCTCGATTCCTGATGGGCGACATTCTGAAGCTGGGCGGCCTGGCGCTGGCTCTGGTGTTTGTTGAGATCATCCTTGCGCTTGCTTTTATGACCTGGCTGGGCAAGCGTTTCCGGCTGGCTCCAAAGCTGGTTTCGCTGCTGTCTGTTGGCGCTTCGGTGTGTGGTGTCTCCGCCATCATTGCCACGCAGGGCGCGATTGATGCGGATGAAGAAGATTCGTCCTACGCGATTGCGGCCATCCTTGCTTTGGGTGCGGTGTCGCTGTTTCTGTTTCCGCTGATTGGTCATGCACTGCACCTCAGCGATCAGGCTTACGGTGTATGGACGGGATTGGCCGTAGACAACACTGCGGAGACAGCCGCGGCAGGCGCGCTGTATTCCGATGCGGCGGGTAAGGTCGCCGTTCTGGTGAAGACATGCCGCAATGCCATGATCGGCTTTGTTGTGCTGGGCTACGCCATCTACTGGGCGTCAAAAGGACAAGCTGCAGGCGTGGAAAACAAGGCAGCGTTTTTGTGGAAGAAGTTTCCGAAGTTCGTCCTGGGTTTTCTGCTGATTTCTACGCTGGCCAGCGTGGGCTTCTTCTCCAGGACAAACCTGCTGGCGCTGGGAAATCTTTCGCGATGGGCGTTTCTGCTGACGTTCGCCGGTGTTGGCCTGCGCACCAGCTTCCGCGACCTGAGCCGGCAGGGTGTGCGTCCGCTGATGGTGGGTGTCATTGGCGAAGTGGTCATTGCGGTGATGACACTTGCGCTGGTGTGGGGTGTAGATCGCGCCTTTCATCTCTGATTGGCCATCGCAGTCATCAGAAATAAACAGGTAAGAACCAAGCCATCCTGCGCTACACTTCGCGCAGCCCCCGCCATCTCAAACCGAGGTTGCCTCCTATGGCAACGCTTCCTGCATCCGCTGCACCCGGAACACCGGCACACCGTCTGCGTCCACGTCACTATCTCTGGATAGTGCTGGGCATCATGGGACTTAGTGTTCTGGCCTACACAGACTATCCAACCTTTCTCGGCTCCGACCCGCTCCATGCACGAGCGCGCTTTCTGCGAGAACTGGTAATCCTGATACCGCATGCTGTCTGTGGCGTAACTGCGATGGTCCTGGGGCCATTCCTGTTCTCCACGCGCTTTCGGCAGCGCCACCTGTTGCGGCATCGCGTGATGGGCCGCGTGTATGTGATCTGCATTGCAGTCGCTGCTCCCACGGCATATCTTCTGGAGCCGAACATCGCGAATGGCGTCGGCGGACTGTTGTGGGCCGCATGCACGTTTGCTGCTTACCAGACCGCTCGCAATCGCCAGATACAGGCGCACCGGCAATGGATGGTGCGCTCTTACCTGTTCACACTGAACTTTATCTTTACGCGTGTTGCCAATCCGGTGCCTGCGTGGGTCCACCTCAGCGATGAGCGATTCTTCCTGATCCTCATGGGCCTCTTCGCGGCTTACCTGTTCTTCCCGGACATCTACTTCAACTGGCGTGAACTTACGACCAGCCGCAAAGCCGCGGCGTAATGAGCAACGACAGTTCTAACTTGAGATCGTTCAGGCGCTCTTTGCCAGCATCTTGGTGAAGTAGAACGTCATCTGTGTTGTGCCGGTGTTGATGATGCCGTGCAGCACGTTGGCCTCTGCGTACATCATGTCGCCGGGGCCCACGTGGGTGGTGATGCCATCCACCACAATCTCGCCGGTGCCTTCCGCGATGATGACGAGTTCCTCTTCCGGGTGACGGTGCGGTGGGTGGGGGCGCGCGCCGGGCTCCAGCGTCACCAATCCCGATGCCAGCGCCGCGAGTTGCCGTGTGGGGCCGTTGAAGTGGGTCTTCGCCTTCGCTCCGGGGCTGTCGCCGGTGGCTTGGAGGCTGGAGGACTTCACCACGGAGCTCTTGAGCGGTGGCCCGTTGCGCACGGTGTCCACATGCGTAGTCCCCTGTGAATGCTGGACGAGCGCAGAGGGCAACACGCCCGCCGCTCCGAGAAAGTCTCTCCTGTTCATTCCCTCTCCTGACGACTGATTGCGTTCGGCACTGAGAGCACCAGCATACGATGCCTATTGATCAAAGGTGCGCAGCCAGATATTGCGCACGCTGATCCTGCACGGCTGTGACTCGATCTCGAAGCCGATATTGCCGCTCTGGTTGTTAGCGTCGTTCGGGTTGTCGTCGACGAAGATGGCCATCAACTGGCCGTTCATGATGTGCATCATCACACCGCCGCGCGCAATGATTTCGTAATCGTTCCACTCGTTGGTGCGGACGTACCCACCCAGGCCCTGGCGGTCGCCGATGTTGGCTACGAGGCGGTTGCCGTCGCCGGGGAGGGCCTGGGTTACCTGCCCCCGGTAGGCCAAGATGCCCTGCATGGTGTTCTCGGAGTACCACTGGCCGGTATGTTGCTGCGCGGCCTTGTTCACGGGGAACCAGAAGTCTGCCTGTGGGCCGGTGAGCAGCCACTTCGCCGGTGTGCCGTTGGGGCCTGCGCCAGCGGGCTGCGGCCGCGTCCAGGGTGTTCCGGCGTGGGAGCGGTACTGGATGCCGCCACCGCCACCCTTCTCGATCTTCATCTGGAGCTTCAGGTCGAAGTCGCGGGTCTTCTTGTCCGTGTAGACGATGTAGCTGTTGCCGCGTGGCTTGTCCTGCAGGGTTTCGCCGACCATGAGGCCGTCTTCCACCCGCCAGATGGTGGGATCGCCGTCCCATCCTTTGAGTGAGGCGCCATCGAATATCTGCGTGTAACCGGTGTGCGCGTCGATGTCGTAGGGCAGCGGCTCATGGAACTTCGGCATGCCGATGAGGGTTTCGCCGTTTGGGCCGGTGACCGGTGGACGGACTGGTTGTGATTCCAACTCCCTTGGCACGGACTGTGCGGAGACGGAAACGGCGGTTGCGAGAAACAGAAGTGCGACGTACTTGCGCATGGATAACCCCCTCCCCCCTTGTTTTCTAAAATCGTCATTCGAAACGGCTTACACCGGAGGGTGGGCGTAAAATCGTCTTCCCATTGGGGTTACGGGCAAAATCGTCATTCCATTGGATTTACATGTAAAAGTGGGCCGGTTCATGCGTTCGCAAAGGGGCTACTCCTTCATTGTAAGCATCCGGAACAGGAAACATGCCACCCGCATTCTATTGATTTGGAAAGAGTTATAAGAAAAGGGGCTTGACAGATTTTCTGCCAAGCCCCGGGGAGTGTTTATGACGTGGATGTTTAGAACAACAGCTTGGCCGCGAACTGCAGGCTGCGCTGGTCAGCAGAGGTGCCCGTGATCTTGCCCACTGCCGTTGGGCTGCCGAGGGCACCTGACGGGTTGGAGAAGATGGGGTGGTTCAGGATGTTGTAGGCTTCGGCGCGAATCTGCATCCTGAATCGCTGAGTAATGGCGAAGTTCTTGATGCCAGAAAAGTCGAACGCGGCAGTTCCTGGACCGCGGCCCACGTTACGGGTTACCCAGCCCTGAAGGTTCGGGATGGGGCGAGCAAGAGATACGTAGTTGCCGGGCGTACCAGTGAACGTTGCCGCTGTGGGCGATTGCGAGAACGCCGTGGGATCAAACCAATTGCTGATGCCACGATCGCTTCCCTTGTAGGAGCTTGCCACCGAACGGCCCGGTGCCAGGAAGACGCGGCAGCCAATGTAGTTGGCAAACGAGCAACCTGAACCGGAGACGTTGAAAGGATAGCCCGTGCGGAGCTGCACCGCAGGCTGGAGACTCCATCCACCCAGGATGGCATTGCCGACCTTACCCTGCAGGAAGGCCTTGCCCTTGCCGAAGGGCAGTTCATATCCACCCGAGATGACCGCGCGGTTACGCGTGTCAAAGTTCGAGTAGGAGTGATCGAAGGAGGTGGTGGTTGCGTACGACGAATCGTTTGCACCCGCTTCACCGGAGATGTTATCCAGGTTCTTCGACCACTGGTAGCTGCCCAGGTAATAGAGACCGTGCTTGGTGCGCTGCTCAATCTTGATGGAGCCGCCGTTGAAGTTGGCCGAACCAAGAGTGGAGCTGGTAAGGATACCGGCGCCAAACTGCGGGAACGGACGTACCGTGAGGTTGGTGGGAATCGCGTACGGATACTGGATGTACATGTTCTGGTCGTAGCGCTTCCACATGTGGTGGGAGTTGCTGCCGGTGTATGCCATTTCCAGCATTACGCCGTGGCCCAGATCCTGCTGCAGGCTGACATTCCACTCCTGTGTGAGCGGCTGCTTGTTGGTCGGGAAGATGGAGAACGGCGCCGGAAGAACGGTCGACGTTGTGGGATCCGGATAAAGCTGATTGGTGAAGACGTTGTTGAAGGACTGCTGGTAATACAGCGGAGCGGCATACCGAGTGAACTGCAGTTCGTTCGTGTTCAGGTTGTCGAAGTAAATACCGTAGCCAGCGCGCACCACAGTTCCGGGGCGTGCTTCATATGCCAGACCGACGCGAGGCATGAAGCCCTTCTTGAATGGGTTAATGATGCCCGGCTGGTAGGTACGGGTGGTGTCAATGTACGGCAGATACGCTGCCGGGATCACCGACGGGATCTTGGTGAAGGTGATCTTGCCAGTTCCGGGATCCAGTGAACCTTCCAACTGGTTCTGCTCATGGAAGGGCTGGTTGTATTCCCAGCGGAGACCCAGGTTAGCCGTCAGCTTACGCGTGAGGGTCCAGGTATCGCTGACGAAGGCACCGTAGGTGTTATCGCGGTAATGTCCGAGGGTGGTACCGGCATTGCCGTTGCAACCCGAGGTGCACATGCCACGCGCGTAGTTCTGGAACTTATTGTAGAAGTACGTGGTTCCATTCAGCGTGTAGCTCTTGCTGCCAAGGGAGCAATTGCCGACAGAAGTCACGTTATTGGGATCATCCGGTCCGGTTGGCTGGTACCCCGCAGCATAGGTTGCCGGTGTGCAGTTGTCGAAGGTGGCTGCGCCACGTGACTGGTTATCGGCGATCTGCCAGAGACGGCGGTTCTGGAACTGGAAGCCGATCTTCAGCGTGTGCTTGCCGAGAACGTCAGAGAGTGTATCGCCCACACTGATGACGTTTTCGTGACCACCCTGATCGCCCGAACCGTCACCCACGGACGCATATCCATTGATGGCAAAGGCTGCGCGACCATTCTGGCGGGGGGAGGAAAGCGCGGTCACATTTGTGAGGCCTTCAGCAGAAGCCCAGTTGCCGTTGGGGCCTGCGCTTTGCAGAACACCCAGCGTGATGTTGTAAAACTCGTTCCAGCCGATACGGACTTCATTCACGAGTTTGGAGGTGATGAGATACGTATCGCCGAGAACCGCGTTGCGACCAAGCAGCGGGTTCGAGGTGGAGCTTCCCGTTGCCGTGGGGCTGAGCTGGTTGGAATCGAAGTTAACGTAACGGCCGAACATGGAATGCTTCTGACTCCACGTCACGTCGCCGCGGACAGTGTACTGGTCGTAGTTGTCCTGGAATGGCAGCACAAGCGAGTAATTGGAATTGCCATTGACCGTCAAAGCATCGCTGTTCAGGACGGGATAGGTGGGGTTCAGTACCTGGGCGACCCTGTTGGTTACGGCGAATCCCGTGGGATTGCTGGCGGAGTATCCAACCTTGCCCCCCACGACGCCACTGTAGCCGCCGGTGGGTCCAGTGGAGCCTGGCAGGGCCGTGCTAACGCTGGTCCAGTTACCGGCGAGTTCACTCTGCGTGGGAAAGAGTGCCGTGTTCACTGTCTGGCGCTGTGACCGCTGGCCTTCGTATCCACCAAAGATGAAGAGTTTGTCCTTGATGACGGGGAAGCCGATTGTGCCGCCGAACTGATGACGGTAGAAGTCCGGCTTGGGGTTGAACTGCTGTGCGCCGTTGACCGTGGTGTAAGCCGGCGCGAAGTATGCGCGCGCATCAAACACGGCGTTACGAGCAAACTCATAAGCCGAGCCATGAATCTTGTTGGTACCGGACTTGGTCACCATGGAGACGACCGCCTGGCCCTGTCCGTACTCCGTGGAGAAGGTGGAACGCAGCAGGTTGAACTCCTGCAGGGTGTCCGTGTTGGGCTGCAGCGACATGTTGTTGAATCGCACGGAACGGACATATGTGCCGTCGAGCACGTAGTTTGTCGAGTTGCCACGACCGCCGTCGACCGTGATGTACAGCGAACGCGAACCCGTCTGGGCGGGTGCGCCGGTCTGGCCGGTCTGCGCGGGCGAAACACCCGGGGCCAGTGTGGCGAGCTGCAACACGTTACGGCCGTTCAGCGGAAGGTCGTTGATCTGCTTCTGATCGATAACCTGGCCGACGGTGGCTTCCTGCGTCTGGAGCTGCGGCGGAAGCGTGGTGACCTCAACCGTTTCGCTGGTGCCGCCAATCGCCAGCGTTACAGAACCATTGGCCGTCTGGCCGATCTGGATGTCCAGCGACGGGATGACGGAAGTCTTGAAGCCGTCTTTCTCCACGCGGATGCTGTAGTTCGACGGCGGAATGTTGGGAATGGACCAGTCGCCGGCGCTGTTCGACTTGGTGGTTCTTTCGGCCTTGGTGCCGTTGTTGATGAGATGGATGGTGGCTCCGGGAATTTTTGCACCGGTCGCGTCCGAAACGGTACCGGCAGCGTCTGTGGATGCAGATGCCTGGCCCCATGCGGAGGGTGCGCCCACGGAAAGCACGGCAACGGGTGCCGCCGCCAGCATAAAGGCGAATGCGCTGCGACGGAAGGTACGCAGAATGGCTTTGTGGGAGATGAGATTCAAGGTGGACTCTTCCGTCGTGCCGGAGTCCGGTGCGGGGACGCGGGGTCCTATGTTTTTGTGTGGTCCATGCATGGTGATGTTGGCCTCTCCGTTTGCAGCACTATGACAACGTTTGCGCGGATGGTTGGGTTACGCCCTGAGACGATTCAAAATCCGCGATATTTTTTCGCCGCTGGAACGCCGCCCGATGCACCTCTCCCACGGCAGCGCAGGAGGCTTTCAGTGCAAATAAACGGTGCTCTCTTCGACGGCGGGACTTATATCACACCGAAATGAAGAAAAGAAACATGCTTTTTTCACGTTTTTTAGCGAGGTTCTTCCATGCGAAACCTCTCCTGGCAGAAGCACCGGAGAAATGTGGTTGTTTTGTCGACAAAACCTCTGAATCGAATCAAATGGTTCAGGAGGTCAGACCAGCCAGTTTCAGAGGATAAGCACCGCGCGGACATCGTTCACGTTGGTCAGGGTGGGGCCGGTGATGACCAGATCGTGGAGGGTGGCGAAGAAGGAATAGCTGTCATGACGGCGTAGAAAATCCGCCGCCGTGGTCGATGCCTCCTTCGCGCGGGTGAGCGTGGCGGGGGTCACGATGGCGCCTGCGGCATCGTCTGATCCGTCGATGCCGTCCGTGTCGCCTGCGATAGCGTAGGTGCCGGGTGCGCCTTTCAGGGCGATGGCCAGCGAGAGCAGGAACTCAGTGTTTCTGCCGCCGCGGCCGGGCTTTTCGCGGCCCAGCGTCACCGTGGTTTCGCCGCCGGAGAGCAGCACCGCGGGTTTGGCGATGGGATGCCCGTAGTGGCGTACGGACGTGGCGATGCCTGCCATTACCGTGCCGAGTTGCGCACTCTCGCCTTCAAGGGCGTCGCCCAGGATCAATGGATTCCAGCCAAATTCCCGCGCTTTGGCAGCGGCAGCCTCCAAGGCTTGAAGCGGGGAGGCGATCATGCGGACGTCTGCTTCAAACTTTGCGGGGGCTTCTTCGCTCTGCGATTCCAGTACGCGCAGGACGCTGGCCGGGACTTCCATGTTGTATTCGCGGAGGATGCGCAGCGCGTCGGCAGCGGTGGTGGCGGAGGGGACGGTGGGGCCGGAGGCAATGATGGCCGGGTCGTCGCCGGGGACGTCGCTGATGACGAGCGTGACCACGCGGGCAGGTGCCGCGGCCTGGGCCAGTTTGCCGCCCTTGATGCGCGAGAGCGCCTTGCGCACGGTGTTCATGGCGTGGATGGGAGCGCCGGATGCCAGCAGCGCCGCGTTGACCGCCTGCTTGTCTGCGAGGGAAATGCCGTCGACGGGCAGCGTCAGCAAGGCCGATCCGCCACCGGAGATGAGCGCCAGAACGAGGTCGTCGGGCGAGAGATTCTGGACGGCGGCGAGGATGTCTTCTGCGGCGCGCATCCCGGCTGCGTCCGGTACGGGGTGCGACGCTTCCACGATGCGGATGTGGCGCGTGGGAACTGCGTGGCCGTAGCGCGTGACCACGACGCCTTGCATGGGGACGGTGGGCCATGCCTCCTCGACGGCTGCGGCCATCGCAGCCGAGGCTTTGCCTGCTCCTACGACGATACAGCGGCCTTTGGGTGGTTCGGGGAGGGAACGCGCGACGACGATGTGAGGGTTGGCGGCCGCTACAGCAGTGTCAAACAGGGTGCGAAGTTGCTGGCGGACGACGGCTTCCTGATGGGCAGGCATGACTCCATGATCCACTATCGTTTCGCGGAAAAGGCTGGGAGTTTGTATCGAAACGTTTTTGGGAGGATGATGGTATGGCCCGCGGGATGGCGTGCCTGCCGCCGCGAAAATTCCAGGAGGACCTCTACGATGTCCCTGCTGCACGATGACCGCCTTTTTCCGGCCGACCCGACCACTCGCTCCATTGCGCAACGCCTGTTTGCGACTGTGCGCAACCTGCCGATCGTAAGTCCGCACGGACATACGCAGGCCGGATGGTTTGCCACGAACGAGGCCTTCCCTGACCCAGCGAAGCTGTTCATCCAGCCGGATCATTATGTCCATCGGATGCTGTACAGCCAGGGCGTGAAGCTGGAAGACCTGGAGATTGGCAAGGCGGTCATTGAGAATCCGCGCAAGGTGTGGAAGATCTTCGCGGACCACTACTACCTGTTTCGCGGAACGCCTTCGCGTCTGTGGCTGGACTATGCGTTTCAGGAACACTTTGGCATGACGGAACGCCTGTCGCCGAAGACTGCGGACCTGTATTACGACACGATTGCAGAGAAGCTGCAGACACCGGAGTTCCGTCCGCGTGCGTTGTTTGAGAGCTTCAAGATTGATGTGCTGGCTACAACCGATTCTGCGATTGATCCGCTGACCGATATTCAAGCGCTGCGCAAGGGCGACTGGAAGGGGCGTATTGTTCCCACGTTCCGTCCGGATTCGGTTGTCGATCCGGAGTTTGCTGGCTTCCGCGAGAACATTGCCAGGCTGGGCGAGATTACCGGCGAGAACACGGAGACGTGGGAAGGTTATCTGAATGCGCTGCGCAATCGCCGTGCGTTCTTCCAGTCGCTGGGGGCAACGGCTACGGATCATGGGCATCCGACGGCACGGACTGCCGACCTTGAGCCGGAAGAGTGCGCGCAGCTTTTCGATGTGATTCTGAGCGGCGAAGCGGATGAGGATGATGAAGAAGTTTTCCGTGCGCAGATGCTGACGGAGATGGCGCGCATGAGTGTGGAAGATGGCCTGGTGATGCAGATCCATCCCGGCAGTATGCGCAACCACAACCAGGTAGTCTTCGAGAAGTTTGGCCGTGACATGGGCGCGGACATTCCCACCGCCACCGACTACGTGCATGCATTGCAGCCGATGCTGGACCTCTTCGGCAATGAGCCGAACCTGACGGTGATTCTGTTCACGCTGGATGAGACAGCCTTCAGCCGCGAGCTGGCGCCGCTGGCCGGGCACTATCCCGCGCTAAGACTGGGACCGCCGTGGTGGTTCCACGATAGCCCCGAAGGCATGATGCGTTTCCGCGAAACGGCCACGGAAACCGCAGGCTTCTACAACACGGTGGGTTTCAACGACGACACGCGCGCGTTCCTGAGTATTCCGGCGCGGCACGATGTGGCTCGCCGCATTGACTGCGCGTTCCTGGCGCGGCTGGTGGCGGAACATCGGATTGAAGAAGATGAAGCGTTTGAGCTGGCGCAGGACCTGACAGTGAACCTGGTGAAGAAGGCTTACCGGCTGTAGGGTTTTGTTGCTGTTGCAGGGCCCGGTTAATCCGGGCCCTTTTATCTGCTTTCTATCTATCGTCATCCTGAGCGTAGCGCAGCGAAGTCGAAGGACCTGCATTCTGTTGTGCCCTCTGCAATGCCTCATGGAGTGCAATCAACTCTTCACGCTTCCATTTATAAGGCTGCACCGGTTTTCCCAGGTTTTCCGCGAGATCGAGCCACGTTGGATTCAACGATTCAATAAGAGCGAGTTTCTTCTCGCGCCGCCATCCCTTGAGTTGTTTTTCCCGCGTAATGGCAGCCATCGGACCATCGTAGATTTCGTAATACACCAAGCGGGTGCAACGATAGTCCCTGCTGAAGCCTGCAAATAAACCCAGCTTATGTTCAGAGATGCGGCCATCCAGTTCTGTGGTCATGCCGATGTACAAAGTGCGACTTCGGCTGGCCATGATGTATATGTAGGCTTTTTTGGACATGGCTTCCCGAAACATTGTAGAGCGGCGAGAAGAATGCAGGTCCTTCGACTTCGCTGCGCTTCGCTCAGGATGACGATCTTTAGGGGTTTACAGTAAGGAGCTGGATTCGGAAGCGGTGCTCTCCGTCAGAAGCGTAGCGGCGTGGGAAGAATGCAGGTCCTTCGACTTCGCTGCGCTCCGCTCAGGATGACGATCTTTAGGGGAGGAGCTTCGCTGGGACGATCTTTGATCGTAGGATCGCGTGTTGCGCGATGCGCAGGTTAGCTGCGTGAAGCTGCGGTGCCTGTTTTGGATTTTGCCGGGTGGCGATTCCTTGACCTGGGAGGTTTTTCGTCGTCGGCTTCTGCGCTGGTCAGATGCTTTTCCATGGCAGCACGCGAAGTCCGTGGGTTGCCGCTGCGAATGGCTCGATAAATGTCACGATGGAATTTTGTGGTGACGGCCAGATCCGCAATCTGCTCGGTGGCGGAATGACGCACCTCGTACAGCGCCCCGGTGAGGCTTTCCATGATGGCCGCCAGAATGGAATTGCCTGCGGCCTGGGCCACGATGCGATGAAAACGCACATCATGGATGAGGTACTCCTGCGGCTGGTCGATGGAGGCTTCCATCTCTTCCAGCTCTTCTGCCATCTGTTGCAGGTGGCGTTCGGTGGTGCGTTCCGCGGCCAGAGAGGCGATGTGTCCCTCAAGGATGCGTCGTGCTTCAAAGAGCTGGTGCATGTCGTATCCGTGCAGGGCATCGAGAAATGGCAGCGAGGCTGCGCCGAACTGCGTTGGCGACTCTGAGATGAACGCGCCTACGCCATGCCGCACCTGCAGCAGCCCCATTGCCGCGAGATAGCCCAGGCCGGAGCGGAGGCTGGAACGGCTGATGCCGAGGGTAGTGGCAAACTCGCGTTCGGGTGGCAGCTTGTCGCCGGGTTTCCAGGTGCCGTCCTGCAGCGCCTCGCGGATGCGTTCCACCACTCGCATGGCGATCTGGCGGTCGGCGGCTGGGGGACGGGAAACGGCGTTTGACATGGTCAGACCCCATTCTGCACACAGAACGGAGCATTGGGAAGCCGAATGTGTTCAAAACGTTTGACAGCCGCTCTTTGGCAGGCGTACACATACAGAGTGGTCAGACCACTTACGGCCTGCTATCTTTATCGAAGCGTTTTTATGAAGGGCGTGCCAACGGTACGCCATTGGCTGTAAGCTTGTCCGGCATACCTGAACGCCCTTTTTCGGAGCGCGAGTGAGCCCCTTGGAACCGACTGCAGACCTGTCGCCCGGCCAACGCCGGACGCACGTGGGGAATGTCCGCTGGACAATCTGCGCCATGCTGTTTGTGGCAACCACCATCAACTATATGGACCGGCAGGTCCTCAGCATTCTTAAACCCACGCTCCAGCACAGTATTGGACTGAGCGAAGAGGGGTATGGCAACGTGATCGCCATGTTCCAGGTGGCGTATGCCATTGGGCTGCTGGGTGTGGGACGCCTGATTGACAAGGTGGGAACGCGACTGGGCTACAGCATTGTGATGGCAGTGTGGAGCCTGGCCGCGCTGGCGCATGCTTTTGTCAGCACGGTTACGGGCTTCGGCATTGCGCGTGTGGCGCTTGGCCTGGGAGAGTCTGGTAATTTCCCTGCTGCGATCAAGACGGTTGCCGATTGGTTTCCGCGCAGCGAACGTTCGCTGGCCACCGGCATCTTCAATGCAGGTGCGACGGCGGGCGCGATCATCTGCCCGCTGACGATTCCGTGGATCACCATTCATTACGGCTGGCATGCCGCATTTCTCTTCACGGGATTGGTTGGTTTGCCGTGGATCATCTGGTGGTCCGTCTACTATCGCAAGCCCAAAGATCACCCGACGCTGACGGGTGAAGAGCTGCGCCACATTTACGAAGAAAACGCCGCGCAGATGGATGCGGCGAACATTCCGTGGCTGAAGCTGCTGACCTATCGCCAGACATGGGGCATTGTGCTGGGCAAGGGCCTGACGGACCCCATCTGGTGGTTTTATCTGTTCTGGATTCCGGGCTATCTGGATAGCCGCTTTCACGTGGACCTGAAGAACCTTGGTTTGCCCATCATGGTGGTGTACCTGACATCGACTGTGGGCGGCATCCTGGGTGGGTGGCTGCCAGCGCTGTTTGAACGCTTTGGACTGCATGGCGCGAAGGCACGCTACGGCACGATGTTCTTCTGCGCCCTGTTCTCGTTGCCGATGCTGTACATCCATCATGTGAATGACATGTGGACGGCCGTGGCGCTGTTGAGCCTGGCAACTGCTGGTCACCAGGGTTGGAGCGCGAATGTGTACACCTGTGCCTCTGACGTTTTCCCGAACAGCGTTGTTGGTTCCGTGGTTGGTTTGGCAGGGATGGTGGGTTCGGTGCTTGGAACGCTGCTGTCCGTCTCCGCGGGCCGCATTTTGCAGCTGACCGGCAGCTACAACACACTGTTTATCCTTGCGGGCTCCATCTACATGGTTGCGTTTGTGTGCCTGCAGATTTTTGCGCCCGGCCTGCGCCGAGCGGATGTTCCCGTTACACACGAGAGGTTGGAAGCATGAAACATCCTTTGAGTCTTGAGGGCCGCGTGGCGGTCGTAATTGGTGGAACGAGCGGCATTGGCCGCGCCATGGCAATTGGTCTGGCACAGGCTGGTGCGGATGTGGTGAGCACCGGTCGCCGCGCAGAGCAGGTGAATGAGGTTGCCGCAGAGATTGAAGCGCTGGGCCGCAAGACTGTGCGACAGACGTGCGATCAGACCGACCGCGCACAGATTGAAGCTCTGCTGGCTGCTGTGCTGAAGGAGTTTGGCAAGGTCGACATCCTGATTAACTCCGCTGGCATCATCAAGCGGCAACCCACGCTGACGTATCCGGAAGCCGAGTGGCAGCAGATTATGGACACCAACCTGACCGGGATGCTGCGTAGTTGCCAGGTGTTTGGCAAGCAGATGATCGAGCAGAAGTATGGCCGCATTATCAACATTGCTTCGCTGAACAGCTTTGTGGCTCTGAACGAAGTGGCGGGCTATGCCGCCAGCAAGGCCGCGGTGCTTTCGCTGACACGCTCGCTGGCGGTGGAGTGGTCAAAGCATGGCCTGACGATCAACGGTATTGCACCGGGCGTCTTCCGCACGGAACTGAACGCAGCGTTGCTGGACGGTTCACCGCGCGGACAGGAACTGCGTATGCGTTGCCCGATGGATCGCTTTGGCAAGACGGAAGAGCTTGTGGGTGCGGCGATTTATCTGGCAAGCGACTCTGCCAGCTTCACCAATGGACACACGATTGTGGTGGATGGTGGATTCCTGGCCAGTGGTGTGAATCAGTAACAAACTTAACGATTGGCCATTGGCCTTTCGTCATGACACGTGCACCTTTTTCGGAACAAAGCGCAGACAGCATACGCGCCGACAACAAGAGCTGACAGCTTGGAAAGCTGAGTAGCCAAGGAGGTATCCCAATGCAGCTCCCTAAATTTTCGCTCGGTATGGGCGACCGCTTCGCGCATCAGGCAAAGGCACAGTTGCAGGCATGCATCATGGCTGCTGAGGCCGGTGCAGACATTACGCCCGTGTGGAACAAGTCGAACCGCGAGCACCTGATCATTGGTTCGGAACCCAGCCAGACGCGCGCTGCAATTGACGTTGCCGTGAAGGAACTGGGATGGACGAAGCCCTACTTCGCGGATGCGGACCATATCAACCTGAAGACCTATGAGCGTTTCGTTGCGCCGTGCGATTTCTTCACGCTGGATGTGGCAGACAACATTGGCCAGAAGAGCGATGAGAACGAGATTGCGCAGTTTGTGGAGCGCCATCCGGAACTGATTGGCGAGATCACCATTCCGGGCATTGAGAAGCCGTTCTCGCTGGATAAGGGATTCGTTGAGAAGACTGCGAAGACCTTTCTTGCTGCTGTGCAGGAAGCTGCTGCTATCTACAAGGCAGTCGTAGCGGAGAAGGGCTCTGAGGATTTCGTCGCGGAAATCTCGATGGATGAAACGGACAATCCACAGACGCCGCCGGAGTTGTTGATTATCCTGGCCGCGATTGCGGATGAGAAGCTGCCGATTCAGACGATTGCACCGAAGTTCACGGGCCGCTTCAACAAGGGCGTGGATTACGTGGGCAATGTGGCGCAGTTTGAAAAGGAATTCCGCGAAGACATTGCCACCATTGCGTATGCGGTGAAGGCCTATGGCCTGCCTGCGAACCTGAAGCTGAGCGTTCACTCCGGCTCAGACAAATTCAGCATCTACGAACCGATTCGCAAGGCACTGAAGGATACCGGCGCGGGCGTTCACGTGAAGACTGCCGGCACCACATGGCTGGAAGAATTGATCGGGCTTGCGGAAGCAGGCGGCGATGCTCTGGCTCTTGCAAAAGAAGTGTACGCAGAAGCATTTGCGCATGCGGAAGAACTCTGCGCTCCGTATGCCACTGTGATCGACATTGATATGCCGAAGCTGCCGAAGCCGGATGCCGTGAACGCGTGGACGAGCGAGCAGTATGTACGCGCACTGCGGCATGACGAGAAGGACCCGCAGTACGATCCGAATTTTCGCCAGCTTCTGCATGTTGGCTTCAAAGTGGCAGCGAAAATGGGCAATCGCTACATTGATGCGCTGGAGACAAACGAGGAAGTTGTGGCTCGTAATGTGACCACGAACCTTTTCGACCGTCACATCAAGCATCTGTTCCTGGGGTAGAGGGAACCTCCTTCTTCGGCATTTCGTATTGCTGAAGAAAGATTCGTTTTTGCAGTGGCTCGGCTTTACCGGGCCTTCTCAATCAGTTTGGAAGGGCGGCATTCGCCGCTGAAGGAAGAACATCGTGGCCTGGTTTACCGTACAAGCACCGCACGTCTCGGACACACAGATCAAGGAAGCCTGCGACCGCCTTCTGAGTGAAGCGCGCACACGCATCAACAAGGACCTGAAGCGCGTCCTGCTGCTGCCACCCGATCTGACCCGCGCGCACTCCGGCGCTGGCTGGATCACGGAATACCTCTACAACGCGCTACCCGATGCGCATGTGGAAGTGATCCCGACGCTGGGCCAGCATGTACCGCACACCGAAGCGGAGAACAAATGGATGTTCGGATCAATTCCGAATGACCGTATCTTTCCGCATGACTGGCGCAACGGCGTGACCAAGGTTGCAAACATTCCTGCTGCGATGGTGAAGGACACTACCGATGGCGCGGCGGATTGGGATATTCCTGTTGATCTGAACAGCAAGCTCATCGACGAGCAATGGGACCTGATCATCAACGTGGGCCACGTGGTGCCGCATGAAGTGCTTGGCTTCGCGAACCATAACAAGAACTACTACATCGGCCTGGGCGGCAAGGACACCATCTGCGCGTCGCACATTGCGGCGGCGGTGTATGGCATTGAGAACAATCTTGGCTGCCTGATTACGCCGTTGCGCGCCTGCTACAACTGGAGCGAGAACGAGCACCTGCAGAACCTTCCCGATGTGTATCTGCAGATTGTGATGCAGCGCGATGCGAACAATAAGCTGGTGACCAGCGGCATCTTTGTGGGCGACGATCTGGACACGTATCTGCAAGCGGCAAAGCAGAGCCGCGAACAGAACATTACGCTGTTCGATAAGCCCATCAAGAAGGTTGTCGCAGTGATGCAGGCGGATGAGTTCCGCGCAACGTGGGTGGCGAACAAGGCTGTCTACCGTACGCGTATGGCGATTGCCGATGGTGGCGAACTGCTGATCATTGCTCCCGGTGTGGAGCGCTTTGGCGAACAGCCGGAAGTGGACGCGCTGATCCGCAAGTATGGTTACAAGGGCACACCGCGTACGCTGGCGCTGTACAAGACCGAGGCCGACATGCAGGAGATTCCGCATGGCGTGGCGCATCTGATCCACGGCAGCAGCGAAGGGCGTTTCCACATCACGTATGCACCGGGTCATCTCACGAAGGAAGAGATTGAGCAGGTTGGCTATGGTTACGCGGACTGCGAAGAGATGCAGAAGCGTTATGACCCTGCCGTGATGAAGGAAGGCTGGAACACGATGCCGGATGGCGAGGAAGTGTTCTACATCAGTACGCCTTCGGCTGGTTTGTGGGCCACGAAGGAAAAACTGGACAACCCATCGCGCAAGGACCTGTCGAAGGGCCTTTAGCTATTAGCTCTTGAAAGGAGGGCATATGCAGACATTGGAAGAGCACCGCAATGTCCTCCATGAGGAGCTTCGCAAGTACGACGCGCTTGCCGTGGCATATAGCGGCGGCGTGGACTCCGCCTATCTTGCATGGGAGGCGTTTCAGGTGCTTGGCGACCGCATGGTTGCCGTGATTGCCGATTCGCCTTCGCTGCCGCGTACGCATCTTGCTTTTGCAATGAAGTTTGCAGAAGACAATAAGATTCCTTTGCGCGTGGTGCAGACCAGCGAGATGGATCGTGCGGAGTATGTGCGCAATGATGGGGCGCGTTGCTTTCATTGCAAGGACGAGCTCTTTCTTACGATGGAACGCATGTTGAGCGAGACCGGCATTGCGACGATTGCCTATGGGCGCAATCGCGATGACAGTGGAGATTTTCGCCCGGGTCAGCGTGCGGCTGCGAATCATCATGCGGTGGCGCCGCTTGCCGATGCTTTGCTGGGGAAGCAGGAGATTCGCGCGCTGGCACAGCATTTTGGATTGGAAGTGTGGGATCGCCCTGCATCCGCGTGTCTGTCTTCGCGGCTGGAGTATGGGCGGCCTGTGACGGCAGAAGCGCTGCGGCAGGTGGAAGAGGCGGAAGAGGCTTTGCTCGTGCTTGGGTTCCGACAGCTTCGTGTGCGCCATCATGGTGAGCTGGCACGCGTGGAGATTGAGCGCAGTGAATTGGTGAAGGCGTTATCGCTCGATATGCTTTCGCAGATCACCGCAGCGGTGAAGGCTGCGGGATTCACGTACGTCACACTGGACACGGAAGGCTATCGCAGCGGCAGCATGAATGCGCTGTTGCCGGTGGCTTCGCTTTTGCAGGCTGGCAATCATGCAGCGTGATCAGTCACAAACAATCGGAAGTGGCCGTCCGGATAAAACGGACCGTTGGCCCGCACTCGCGTTTTTAGAATCCGCTACCTGGGCCTGCAGCCCAGGCTACAATTGCGGCGCGCCGTTGGCGCTTGTTGTATCGGCAGGCCAAGCCTTTTCGAAACAGCATCTCTCACGCACGCCTGGTCGAAAGAAATCCGACTATGCAGCGTGACACCCTTCTGCAACTTCTGCGGCAACTGGAAGCGGGCTACATTACCGCAGAGCAGACCGCGGACAAGTTAGCTTCGTTACCTTTCGAAGACCTTGAGTTTGCCAAGGTCGATCATCATCGTTCCCTGCGTAGTGGTCTACCGGAAGTGGTGTTTGCTGCGGGAAAAACTTCGGAAGAAACGGCCGCTATTCTTGCGCGCATTCATGCGAACGGCACGCCCGCATTGGCTACTCGCGCGGACGCTGCTGCGTTTGAAGCGACGCAGAAGCTGATTCCCGATGCGAAGTACCATGCACGCGCACGCTGCATTACTTGTGGCGATGGCGCGAAGAAGAGCGGTGGTCGTGTTGCCGTGATCTGTGCGGGCACGAGCGATCTGAATGTTGCGGAAGAAGCCGCCATCACCGCGGATTTCTTTGGTGCAACGGTTTCGCGATTCACGGATGTGGGTGTTGCGGGACTGCATCGGCTGCTTGCGCATCTGAATGCAATTCGTGAAGCGGATGCGGTGATTTGTTGTGCTGGCATGGAAGGTGCTTTGCCTTCGGTTGTTGGTGGGCTTGTTGCCGTGCCGGTGATCGCCGTGCCAACGAGCGTTGGTTATGGTGCAGCCTTTGGCGGCGTGGCGGCGCTGCTGGGTATGTTGAACAGTTGTTCGCCCAATATCACCGTCACCAATATCGACAACGGCTTCGGCGCCGGTTACGTGGCTACATTGTACGCAAACCGCACCGGGCGCTGACCTTTCTTCACCGACTCCGTCGTCCTGGGCAAAACGTAGCGTGGTGTCGGCAGAGGTGGTCTTTCTTCGTAGCAATGCTGCTGGATTTTCAGCAGCATTGCAGAGCGCACAGAAGAAAGCATCTCCCCTTCGCTTCGCTCGAGGGCATGCTTCGACTTCACTTCGTTTCGCTCAGGATGACGACCTTACGGTCGTATGAGCGTGCTTTGCACGCTGCCCAGGTTAGCTTCGCGAACCTGGGGCACCCGGTTCTTGGCTGCAGGTCGTTTTTGCTTTCCTGACACGTTGTAGAGGGTGTGGAGGAATGCAGGTCCTTCAGCTACGCTTCGCTTCGTTCAGGATGACGGTCTTCGACCGTACGAGCTTCGCTGGGGATGGTCTTTGACCGCAGGAGCTTTGTAGCGCTCACAGGGAAGGTCTGCGACCATACGAGCTTTGCTGGGGACGGTCTTTGACCGTAGGAGCTTCGCTGGAATACAAGGTTTCGTTGGAATACAAGGTATTGATGGCCTTTCCTATGTCAGAAGAATTGCTCTAAAGTGGATTTATTCCAACGGCATACGAGGCTGATGTTTTGAACTCAGGAAAACAGGAACGCAGCCTGCGTGCCCACCAGGGCATCACGCTTGTCCTGCTGTTCGCGGCAGGCATTGTGAACTTCTTTGATCGTTCGTCTTTGTCCGTTGCAAATACTGTCGTACGCGGTGAGCTGCATCTGAACAACGCGCAGATGGGCTGGCTGCTCTCCTCTTTCTCGTTGTCTTATGGCTTTGCGCAGCTTGGGTTGGTCGCGTGGCTGGATCGATTAGGCACGCGAGTAATGCTGGGCATTGGGCTGGCGGTGTGGAGCCTGGCGCAACTGCTCACTGGATTCGTTACGTCGTTCCCCGTGTTCATCATTCTGCGCATTTTGTTGGGAGCGGGTGAAGCGCCGTTTTATCCCAGCGGCATTCGAAGCGTTCGCGAATGGTTCAGCCGTGGCACACGCGGACGCGCCACGGCGCTGATGAGTTCGTCGCAGACGTTTGGGCTTGCTGCTGCGCCGCCGTTGCTCACACTGTTAATGCTGCGCATTGGTTGGCGCGGCATGTTTGAGGTTTTGGGTGCCGCAGGACTTGTCGTTGCGTTGTTGTGGCTTGTGCTGCATCGCCCACGTTCGGCGACGATGCATAGTGATGAGACACTCACGGTTATCCCAACAGGCAGCGTCTATCGTGAATTGCTGACGCAGCGCACGGTGTGGGGCATGATGCTGGGCTTTGGTGGCGTGAATTACACGGCGTGGTTATACATCGCGTGGTTGCCGGGATATCTGCAAACGGAACGTCATCTCTCGCTGTCGCAGAGTGGATGGCTTGCGGCGATTCCGTTTCTGGCGGGTGCGTTCGGCATGTTGGCCAGCGGTTTTCTTGCAGATGCGTTTGCTGCACGTGGGTATAAGCTGACTTCGATTCATCGCACGCAGATCATCCTGGGTATGGTGATGAGTGCGGCTGCGTCGTTCTTTGCGTCGCATGCGTATTCGTTGCCTGCCGCGGTCATCAGCATCAGCGTTGCGTTTGGGTTTATCCAGTTTGGCGGCACCAGCGGATGGGGTTATGTGCAGGCGGTCAGTCCGCCACATCTGGTTTCTGCGTTGGGTGCGTTGCAGAATTTTGCAAGCTTCCTGATCGCGTCGGTTGCACCGGTGGTCACGGGTATGATCGTGGATCGCACACATAGTTTTACGCTGGCGTTTGCGGTATGTTCTGCGGTTACGCTGCTGGGTGCGTTGAGTTATGCCACGCTGGCTGCTCCGGGTGGTATGAAGATCGACGATTAGGGTTTCATCGAAAACATGTACTACGGAGTCGTACGGCTTTCCAGAAACATTGCAGGGAGTGGAGAGGAATGCAGGTCCTTCGACTCTGCTCAGGATGACGACCTTACGGTCGTATGAGCGTGCTTTGCACGCTGCCCAGGTTAGCTTCGCGAACCTGGGGCACCCGGTTCTTGGGTTATGGATGCTTTTTTAGCTTTTCCTGAAGCGTTGTAGAGGGTTGAGAAACAAAGCAGGTCCTTCGACTCCGCTCAGGATGACGGCTTTGGCCGTTTGAGCTTCGCTTTCGCGAAGCTGGTTTGGGTTGGTGGCTGAAAGCTTCCTGTGACCTTGGCAGGATGTGAGTTCGTCGGGATTCTTCGCTTCGCTCAGAATGACGTTTTTGGCCGCATGAGCTTCGCTGGGTGAGGGGCTTTATTTGTATGAGCAGTGCTGGATGACGGACTTTGTTTGTATCGCTGGATGCACGGACTATGGGCTTACGAGTTGCTCTGTGATTTCAACAGCGCGTCCACGTCTGCTCGATAGGGCATGCCTGTCTGCGCGCCGGAACGTGTGATGGAAAGTGCGGCGGCGGCGCATGCGAAACGTGCTGCTTCGACGGGAGTGCGGCCTTCTGTGAGCGCAACGGCGAATGCTCCGTTAAAGCAGTCGCCGGCGGCGGTGGTATCTACGGGGCGGAGGTCGGGTGTGGGGACCAGCACAGGCGTTGGCACGTCCGCACCGGCCAGGTAAGCGCCGCGCGGCCCCAGCTTCAGGATGACGTTGCGTGTGCCCAAAGCCAGCAGGCGTTCTGCCGCTTTGGCTTCTGTCATGGCAGTGGTGCGGCCCAGCAGTGTGCGTGTTTCCGATTCGTTTGGCGTGAGCCAGGTAACGCAGCGCAGCAGGTCCAGCGGCAATGGCTGTGCCGGAGCAGGGTCGAGGATGAATGGGATTTTGGCGTCGCCGCATTCCTTTGCCAGCGCTGCAACGGTTTCCAGCGGCGTCTCCAACTGCGCCAGGACGATTGAGGCTTTGCGAATCTCCGCGCGTGCGGCGACGATATCCGCGGGTTGCAGGGTGGCGTTGGCTGCGGGTGTGACGACGATGCTGTTGTTGCCATCTGCGGCTACCGTGATGGCGGCTACGCCGCTTGGGCCTTCCACAGTGACCACCGTGGAGGTGTCAATTTTCTCCACAATCAGCGCATTGCGCAGAAGTTCACCAAAGCTGTCTGCGCCGACGCGTCCGATCATGTGGACGGCGGCTCCCAGGCGCGCGGCCGCGACGGCCTGATTGGCGCCCTTGCCGCCGGGGATGGTAGCAAAACTGCTCCCCAGCAGCGTTTCACCAGGCGTGGGGATGCGGTCCACGGTGCTGACCAGGTCCAGATTGATGCTTCCAACGACAAGGATCACGCTCATGCTGCCTCTTTTCATAGCACGTCATAGCGCGCCGTAATCCTTTGGACGAAAAAAGCGTTGGGATTATTCCCGATTTAGAATGGGAAATAGATACTTTGGCGCGGAACCCGGCGCGCCAACCAGACAGGAAAACGTGGCAGAGATCAAGAACCCTAATCAGGGAGGTGGCGGCTCACAGAGCAATACCACCTTCCTCGTAATGTTGGTCGTCATGTTCGGCGTGTTTGCCGGGCTTCAGTTCTATAAGTCGAAGCAGAAGCAGCCACTGCAGCCGCCTACGGCGCAGACGCAAACCGCGAATGCCCCGGTCAGCGCGCCTACCGGCAGCAAGGCCGAGTTCAACGCGAAGGCGGTGCAGGCCCCCGCGGCCAGCGGTGCCAGCAACACGGTTTCTGCTGCGGCAGAGCAGACCACGACGATTGAAAACGAGCTGTACAAGATCACCTTTACCAATCGCGGCGCCGAAGTGCGCTCGTGGGTGTTGAAGAAGTTCAAGAGCCGCTATGGCGCTCCGCTGGACCTGGTGAATGCGAAGGCGAGCCAGCAGTTTGGCTTCCCCATGTCGCTGCACACATATGACGCAGGCACCACCGCCGGGCTGAAGCAGGCGCTGTTTGTGCCCAGCGCGACAGGCAACCTGACCGCTCCGCAGACCCTGACGTATCACTACACGCAGGGCAACGTGGATGTGACCAAGACGTTCAGCTTTGACAGCACGTACGTGCTGAAGGCAACGGTCAGCGCGACGGTGAATGGATCGCCGGTACGCGCCCTGCTGGCTTGGCCCGCGGGCTTTGGCGACCAGGAGCAGGTGCTGGACTACAACGGATCGCGCATTGAAACGATGAAGGACGGCAAGGCCGAACACATCGAATTCAAGAAGGTTTCCGGCGGCGAAACGCTGAATGCTCCGCTGCAGTATGCGGGCACGTCGGACGGTTATTTTGCCGCGGCTTTTCTGCCCGACGACGCCGGTTCCGCAACCGCAGTCACGCTGCACAACACGATTGACGTGAACAAACTGCACCGCGATGGAACAGTCTCAGAGAAGGCCCTGGATGTTCCGGTGGTGGGAATTGCCGTGGGCAACACGGACAACACCAGCAGCATGCGTGTGTTCGTTGGACCGAAATCCGTGGACGTTCTGAAGGGCATTACGGTCTCGGGATCGAGTGCGACTCTGGAACCGCTCGTCGACTTCGGCTTCTGGGGACCGTTCGCAAAGGCCCTGTTCCTGCTGCTGAACTGGATTCACGATCACGTTGCCAGCAACTGGGGATGGGCGATTGTGGTGCTCACCATCGTGGTGAACGTTGTGATCCTGCCCTTCCGCTACCAGACCATGAAGAGCGGCCTGAAGATGCAGCGTATCCAGCCGCAGATGGACGCCATCAAGGCGAAGTATGCCAAGTACAAGGTGACCGATCCGAAGCGCGCCGACATGAACAGCGAAATCATGGCGCTGCAGAAGGAAAACGGCGTGAACATGTTTGGCGGCTGCGTTCCCACGCTGCTGACGTTCCCGCTGCTGTTTGCCATGCTGGGCATGTTGCCCAAGGTGGTGGAGCTGCGTGAGGCACACTGGTTCTGGCTGCATGACCTGACGGTTGCCGACCCGTACCACATCCTGCCCATTGTGATGGTGCTGACGCAGTTCCTGACGCAGTTCTACATGCCTGCACCGGGCATGGACCCGCAGCAGCAGAAGATGATGGCATTCACCATGCCGCTGTTCTCCGGCTTCATTACGTGGAACTACTCGTCGGGTCTGGCACTGTACTGGTGCGTGGGTAACATCATCATGATCCTGGCGCAGTTTGCCATGAATCAAACCAAGGAAGGCCGCGAGATGCGCGAACTGGCAGCAAAGCGCGCACGCCGCAAGGCAGGCCAGCCGCGCACCATCCAAGGCAAACGATAAACTGCTGAAAATACGCGGGAAGGTGCAACCATCACGGCCTTTCCTGCGTATTTTTAGAAGTAAAACCGATAACCTTTTGCTATGCAGGACGGCCACCGCCCCTGGCGGCGACGATCCTGAGGAAAGAAGACAGCGCCCGCATGCAGGATCTGAAGACCGCAGCCCAGCAGACACAAGACTTTCTGAGAATGCTGACCTCCACCGGTGGGTTCAAACTCCGCTTCCGCATTGTGGCCGGTGCGGGCGCCGCTGATCCGGATGGGCTTGAGGACCGCCTGATCTATGTGGAGTTGAGCGGCCCGGATGAGCAGATGCTGTTGCAGCGCGACGGTGAGTTGCTGCGCTCGCTGGAGCATGTGTGCGCGAAGATTCTGCGCCTGGAGCCGGAAGAACACGACCGCATCAGCTTCGATGCCTGCGGCTATAAGGCGGCCCGTAATCGCGAGATCCTGGACCTGGCCGAAGAGGGCATTGAGGCCGTGAAGAACAGCCGTAAGCCCTATCGCTTTGAGCCCATGAGCAGCCGCGAACGCCGCATGCTGCACCTGGCGCTGAAGCGTGCCGAGGGGCTGCGTACGGAGTCCAGCGGTGAGGGGCCGAGCCGGTTCGTGGTGCTGTACCCGGAAGGCTGGCAGGTACGCGAACGTGATGACCGCGCCGCGAAGATTCGTGAACGCTTCCGTCGTCGATAAAACGCTTATTGCAATTTCTATGTTTCGATTTCACGGCCGTATTCCGCTGGCAGGTGACGTTTCAGGTCACGACTGTCATGCAGGATACGGCCAATTTCAATCGCGCCGTCTTTCCCAATGCGATAGAGCAGGAAGTGACGTGGTTCCTTTACGCGCTCTCCCAAGACATGATCGCGGCTGAAAAAGAGATGATACGTTCTGACGCCTTTCACTTTTAGTTCCGGGCGTTCTTTGGTCCCGAGTCGAAATGGATCGTTGCGGATGTCTTTGAGCGCCTGTGCAAACAAGGCCTCGTAAAGCAGAGCCGCTGCTGCTCCGAAGTTCCGGGAATTCCACGCAAGGATGTCCGCCACATCCCGCTGCGCAGGGCCACTGACACGCAATATGGGGAGATGTTTCTTCGGAGTTGCCATGTGTTAGCTGGCGCGAGCCAAGGCCTTTTTACGTGCGCCTTTCAGGAACGAAGCGATCTCCGCATCAGACCCCAGAGAGATAGAGTCGCCGCGCTCGATGGCATCAAAGCCCTCTTTCGCAGCCGAACGCAGCCATTCGATCCTGGCCTGATCTTCACGTTCGCGTTGTTCCAGCAGTCGAAGCCCTTCCCGCACAATCTCACTGGCATTGCTGAAGCGACCGGACTCAATGGCGGCATCAATGAACTGGTCGAAATGTTCCGTTAAGTTCACGTTGCGCTGCGGCATGGGCAAATTCTCTCGCGCTGTCGATCGATTGTCAATTATTGACTACCCCGTCCGCAGGAGTACTTCGGTCCTGCAAGCGGGATGCAGTGGGTTACTGGAGACGTAGTGTAGTCGTTTCGGTATATTGCGTTCTGTTTTTCGCTTTTACCTTCTGCTAGGCTCATCTGCATGCGAATTACGCCTGCCCTGTTGCTTGCCTGCACAGCCGTTTCTGTGTGCGTTTCACTGCCTGCCCAGACTTCCGTTGCGGACCGTGTGACGGCGCAGAATGCGCTGTTTGAGGAGTATTTCCAGAACGGCCTGAAGCGCAACCCTACTGGCGCAACGTCGTTCGGCGACTACCGCTACAACGATAAGCTGGGCGACTATTCGCTTGCCTCCATCCAGCGTGACCACGCCGAGAACGATGATTTCCTGAAGCGGCTGAAGGCCATCTCCACAGACGGCATGAGCGATACCGATACAACATCGCATGCGCTGTTGCAGGATCGGCTGGAGCGCGGCGATGTGGGCTATGCGCTGAAGAACTATGAGATGCCCATCAATCAGCAGAACGGCGTGCACACCGGAATGGCTGATCTGCCGCTGAGCATGCCGTTCGATTCGGTGAAGCATTACGAGGACTACATTGCGCGTTTGAAGCAGATTCCGCGCGTGCTGAGCGAGACCACGGACGTGATGCGCATTGGCCTGCAAGACGGCCTGATGCCGCCGAAGATCATTACGGAAAAGCTGGCAGGACAGTGCGATGGTGTGGTGAAGGCGAACCCGTTTCTATTGCCCACGAAGAAGTTTCCTGCCAGTTTCAGCGATGCGGATAAGACGCGACTGACGCAGGAGATCCATGATGCAGTGAACGGCGATGTTCTTCCCGCGTATGCCAGGTTCTCCGCGTTCCTGCGCAGTGATTATGCGCCAAAGGGACGCGAGGCGCTCTCGATTGAATCGCTGCCGGATGGCAAGCGCCGCTATGCTGAAGCCGTGAAGCAGATGACGACGCTGGACATTACGCCTGCAGCGGTTCATCAGCTTGGTCTGGATGAGGTGAAGCGCATCACGGCTGAGATGACCGTGCTGGCGAAGAAGGCTGGATACAAGGATCTGGCAACGTGGCGCGCGGCGATCAACAGCGATCCGAAATGGAAGCCGCAGAGCGAAGAACAGATTGTGGAAGACTTCCGCAAGTACATTGCGCAGATGGAGCCGAAGTTGCCGGAGCTGTTCGGTCTGTTGCCAAAGTCGCCTGTCACAGTGGAGCCCATTCCTGATTTTGCCGCTGCGGAAGCCACGCATTACAACGCAGGCACGCCGGATGGAAAACGTCCGGGGCGTGTGGTGGTTGCGGTTGCGAATCCGATGACACGCACGCTGGTGCTGGATGAGGCCGTTGCGTATCACGAGGGAGTGCCGGGCCATCACATGCAGATCAGCGTGGCGCAGCAGTTGAAGGGATTGCCGAAGTTCCGTCTGCGCGGTGGCTATTCGGCTTTCAGTGAAGGCTGGGCGCTGTATGCGGAAGAGCTGGGCAAGGAAGTTGGTTTCTACCAGAACCCTGTCAGCGACTACGGACGTTTGAACAGCGAACTGTTCCGCGCGGTGCGTCTCGTTGTGGACACCGGCATTCATGACAAGGGATGGACACGGCAGCAGGTGATTGATTACATGCACGCCAACGATGTAAACGATGCGCTGGCGCAGACCGAGACCGACCGCTACATTGCATGGCCGGGACAGGCTCTGAGTTACAAGATGGGACAGCTTGAGATTCGCAAGCTGCGCGAGAAAGCAAAGGCGAAGCTGGGCGCGAAGTTCGACATCAAGGCGTTTCATGACGAGGTGCTGAACGGCGGCGCGTTGCCGTTGACCGTGCTGGATGCGCGTGTGTCGAAGTGGATTGACGAGCAGGCGAAGAAGTAAGAGAAAAGCGAAAGAGAGCGTCCGCAAAGGCCGCAGGGTTTCCGCAAAGTGCGCAGTAGGATTTTTTGCGTATATTGCGAATTACTTTGCGTCCTTCGTGGACGCTCTTTTCTTTTCACAAGTTCACTAAGATAAGTGCATGAGTGTTGCGCACGATTTTCTGGACGAAACGACCATTGTTGCTGTTGCAACGCCCGTGGGGCGGGGCGGCATTGGAGTGGTTCGTCTGTCCGGCAACAACGCGCTGTCGATTGCTCAGCAGCTACTCCCAAAGATTTCGGAGTCTGGGCCGCGTCATGCGCACTACGGCATTCTGCGCGATGTGGATGGCACACGCATCGATGACGCTATTGCCACGTATTACAAGGCGCCGCACAGTTATACGGGCGAAGATGTTGTTGAGATTGCCGCTCATGGATCGCCTGTGGTGCTGGATTGGCTGCTGCGACGATGCGTTGCGCTGGGCGCAATGCCGGCACGCGCGGGTGAGTTTACAGAACGCGCGTTTCTGCGTGGACGTCTTGATTTGACGGAAGCAGAAGCCGTGCGCGACCTGATTGATGCACAGACGCTGGAGCAGGCAAAGCTGGCGGCGGAGCAGATGAGCGGCAGCATTGCCGCGGAGATTCGTCCCGCGAAAGATGCGCTGCTTGTTCTGATCGCAACGCTTGAGGCAGGCATCGATTTTGCTGAAGACGACACGCCGACGATGGCGGCGGATGAAATCATTGCGAGCATTCGCACGGTGCAGCAGCCATTGCAGATGTTGGTGGCCAGCTTTACGCACGGCCGTCTGATGCGGGAAGGGCTTCAGCTTGCCATTGTGGGAAAACCGAACGCGGGCAAGAGTTCGCTTTTCAACCGGCTGGTGGAGCAGGACCGCGCGATTGTGACCGCCACGCCGGGCACCACGCGCGATGTGATTGCGGAGCGCGTGAACCTGAACGGCATTCCGGTGGAGCTGCTGGATACTGCGGGGATTCGCGAAACAGCAGATGAAGCGGAGCGCATGGGCGTGGAGCGCTCGCGTCGTGCGATTGCCGATGCCGACGCAGTGTTACTGGTGGTGGATGCGACGGAAGACTCGCTGACGGAAGGCGATCCGCTGCGAGGCGTTCTGGACGAAGCCACTGCGGATGCCTTAGAGGGACGCGCTTTGCTGGTGGTGTGGAACAAGGCCGATCTTTGCGCCCCATCGAAGCTGCCAGCTTCAGAAGATGTGTTGCTGACTTCTGCTGTAACGGGAGAAGGCATGACGCAACTTCGTGAAGCGATTCTGCTCATGGCCGGAAAGCAACCCTCCGCAGGCGCGACGCTGACCAATCTGCGCCAGCGCGATGCCGTGATGGGTGCGCTGGATGCGCTGGAACGCGCTATCTATGCCGCCGCAACCCATACGCCGCATGAGATGGTGCTGCTGGATGTGTACGACGGCCTGCGCGCGCTGGATGCATTGACCGGACAGACCACGGCAGACGATGTGCTGAACCGTATCTTCTCCAGCTTCTGCATTGGAAAGTAACGCAGCAAAGCCCTCCCGCGGTTCATGAGAGGGCTTTACAGCAGATGAGTGGTTAAGGAAGTTAACTTTCCTTTTGCTCGCCTTCGCCTTCTTCTTTATTGATGAAATCTTTCAGAGCTCCGGTTCCTTCAAAGCCGGCAACGGCAGCCGCAGCTTTCGCGAGGAAAGAGGGGTCGGAGTCCACCTTTTCCAGTCCTTCGACAGCAACCACTGCACCGGCGATTTTTTCCACTTCGTCCAACAGTCCCATGAGGTCTCCTTATTAACATTCCTGTGCGTGGGGGCTCTCTATCAGGTACCGCGCATGCAGGGGCTTCAGCATACACCCGTTTTCATGGGCAGGTTTTTAACTGCGCAGAAAATCTGTAGGGGCTGACTCCTGTCCTCCAAATCCAGACCGGCAGTATGAACCACTTTTGCAGCAGTTTTGTATTGATGAGTTTCCGCGGAAGCCCTACGGCATGAGCTTTCGTTTAGGGATGCCCTATTGCCGGGACGGATTCTCTTTGCTCCTTGCGCATGTACCGCACATGGCAACAGCGGATGGAAACAAATATGTTGCAAAAACCGTGCAACGGAAGTAAAGAGTTCACACTCCCATCACACAGCGCACGAACACTACAGTGCAGGGAGGGAACACGCATATGGTTTCAATCCGGGCAATGCGCTATGACGAAGTGGGCCAGGTGCTGACGGTGGATTTCCGCAACTGGGGCGGCACCACGCGGTATTTCAACGTGCCTCCCAGCGAGTGGGCGCAACTGCAGGCGGTCTTTGCGAAGGCGGCCTACCTGCAGAATGTGATCGCGCAGCGGCATCGCTCCGAAGCTCTGCTGGCCGCCTGAAAGCTTCGGCAGCGCACTGTATGTGCGCTTTGATAGGCTTGCGTGCGTGAAGCTGCGTTCTCTTGTCTTCGTCTTTGGAATACTTCTGGTGGCAACTCTTGTTGCCGGGGCGGAGACGTTGCGCTATCGCGGCACCATCGGTCAGCGCACCGCCATGATCACGCTGGATGTGACTGGCGAGAATGTGACTGACGCCAGCTATCGCTACGACCGCGAGACCGTCACCACAACGTTCTCGCAGGCACATCTGATGGGCACAACTGTGGTGCTGGCCGATGAAGATGGCAACATCTTTCATCTGCATCTGCAGGACGCTGCGGGGAGCGGAGTGAAGGACTTTCCTCATGCGCAGCAACTGCAGGGCAATATGACACGCGATGAGTTGGATCTGCCCGTGATGTTGAAGAGGGTCAGTGCATCCACTACAGATGCGTCGGTTCGTTAACTCACTTTATTTTGCAAACAACGACAGCGGGATGCTTTCCGCGATGGCGTGGTATGCCGCCTGATTCGGATGGATGTGATCGCCGGAATCGAATTTCGGCAATAACCGCGCGGGATTCACAGGATCGGCAACGATCTTGTCGAAATCCAGAACTGCGTCGAAGTGGCCTGCTGTGCGTATCCAGGCGTTGATCCTCTGGCGGTCCGCTTCATTCGCTGCGGTGGGGTGGTAGAAGGTGAATCCCTGATACGGCGTGATAGTTGCCCCGTAGATTTTCAAGCCTGCGGTGTGTGCGCGATCGATCATCTGTTGATACGCACCGAGGATGTGCGCCACCAGCGCGGCGTGTTCTTCCGGAGAAATCTCCGCGTCCTTGGTGGACATGCCGAGATCGTTCACGCCTTCAAAGACGATCACGTACTTCACGCCGGGCTGCGCCAGAACATCGCGGCTGAAGCGCGCCAATGCGTTTGGCCCCTGTCCGTCCAACAGCACACGATTGCCGCCGAGACCATGATTCAACACGCCGCGCGAGTGCGTTTTTGCATCGGCCAGCAAACGCGCTGCCAGATCGTCGGGCCAGCGATCATTGCCGTTATCTGTGGCGCCGTGGCCATCCGTAATGGAGTCGCCCAGGGTGACGACTGTGGCGTAGTCTTTCGTCGCGGGAACATCCACGCCGCTTATCTGGAACCAGTGTTCAAACTTCTTCGCATCCGGCATCGCTGCGGCGTCGACCGTTGCTGTGTGCGAAAGATAGGACGTTGCGCGCGAGCCGGGATGGCTGGTCTGCACCTCCGGCGCGTCGGTGTAGCGGATCGTAATGGCCAGGTCCGACGCTGCTGGTGCATGAAATGCAATCGGATCGGAGAGGTATTCCGCACCTGCCGGAATCACCACATCCGGCTTGCCATCAAATTGCAATGCGTGATCGGTGGAAGGATCAATCGCAGCGTCGGAAACGGATTTCGGTTTGGCGATATGCACGGCGGCGAGGTGCAGCGGTGTTGTGCCAAACGTATTGGCGATACGAATACGAAGCTGTTCGCCGCAGAGCGAAAGATGCACGATCTGGCGCAGCGTCGCGGACTGCAACTCATTCACCGCCAGCGCATTGGTTCCGGTGGGAATCTGTTGCGACGCAGCCCAACTGCCGACCCATGTCTGCGCGGGGAGAGACAGACAGATACCGAAGAGGAGAGGCAGGAAACGAAGGGTTTTCATATATAGTTTGTGACGCGAACTATACGAATGCCGCGGCTGCGTTGTCAACGAAGCTGCCGGCTTCCCATGTATCTTGGGCTGGATTGTCCCGCGACGTGAAATGCAACTTGAGATGAGGGAAACAGAATGGACCTGAACGGACGCACAGCGGTTGTGATTGGCGGAACATCCGGTATCGGCAAAGCTATTGCGCTTGGATTCGCAAAGGCAGGTGCGGATGTGGTGGCGTCTTCGCGTTCCGCAGAGGGTGTGGCAGAGACTGCGAAAGAGATTCGCGCGCATGGCCGCAGGACTCTTGAAGCAACGTCCGATGTGCAGTCGCGCGTTTCGCTGGAAGGCCTTTGCATCCGCGTGTTGGCGGACTTCCCTTCCGTGGACATCCTGGTGAATGCCGCGGGCATTACCAAGCGCGAGCCAACGCTGGATGTTCTGGATGACACGTGGAACAACATTCTGGATGTGAACCTTACAGGCACGCTGCGCAGTTGCCAGGTTTTTGGTCGTCACATGATTCAGCAGAAGCGTGGGCGCATCATCAACATTGCGTCGCTCTCCAGCTTTGTTGCGTTCATGGAAGTGACAGCGTACTGCGCCAGCAAAGCGGCGGTGGCGTCGCTTACGCGTTCGCTTGCGGTGGAATGGTCGCGGCATGGCGTGCTGGTAAACGCGATTGCGCCGGGCATTTTCCCCACCGCGTTGAACAGCAAGATCATTGATAGCCCACGTGGTCAGGAGCTGAAAATGCGTACGCCCATGGATCGCTTTGGCGCGACGGAGGAACTCGTCAGCACCGCAATCTATCTGGCGAGCGATGCCACCAGCTTCACCACAGGACAAATCATCGCGGTGGATGGAGGCTTTCTTGCCAGCGGTGTCAATCAATAGATCGCTATTGATTTAGCGCCCTGTAGTGGAACCAGTCCACGTCCACGCAGCCTGCATCGCCATTGGCTGAAGTGCGATAGGCGAAGATGGCCGGACGCGTACCCTTCCACCACGAGAACGTCATCTTTGTTTCTGTGCCAAGTGGCTGAAAGTTCGTGCCGTTATCTGTGCTGTAGGCATACGCAGCCATATCGCCATGCACAGTCACGCGAAGATCGATTACGCCGCGTGTTAATTCAGGACCGGCGACGCGATCGGTTCCGTGGAAGAAGAACAACTGACGTTTGCCTTGTGCGTTGGCAGTAATCTCTACGCCTCCTGCAGCTTTCTCAAACATGCTGAAACCCGCATGGCCGCTGGACGGAAGCTTTGTTACATCCAGTCGCACGGTTGCTTCCAGATTGTTGTCCTGCATCTGTTGCGTCAGCGTGTTGTGCGCGGTGAATAGGTCCATTGCAACCGATGGTGTCAGGCTCAGATAGCCACGGCGTTTGGTCAGCGACCATATGGCATTGTCAGGATTGTGGTTCCACTCCCATTGCGGGCCTAGAGTCTTCGCGGTGAATTCATCAGATGTTTGTGGCGATCCTTTGCCAACTGATGCACGAGGAACAGTCACTTCGCCAGAAGCGACAGGGGTTCCCTGTGTTGCGCCTGCGAGGGCATCGCCCATGATGGGCCAATCATCCTCCCAACGCACAGGCTGCAAATGCAGAATGCGCCCGTGCGAGTCGCGTTTCTGGAAATGGATGAACCAGCCTTTGCCGTCGGGTGTTTCAATGTAGCCGCCCTGGTGTGGTCCATTGATTTCAGTATTGCCCTGCGCCAGTACGGTGCGATAGTCGTATGGCCCCCATACGTTCTTTGATCGCATCACCGCCTGCGCTCCCGTGCCCACACCGCCGTATGGGGCAAAGATGTAGTACCAGCCATTGCGCTTGTACATCTTCGGGCCTTCCAGCGTGTGCAGATTCTTGGGATCGTCCACGATGACCTTGCCTTCATCCAGCACATGTAATCCATCCGGCGACATGCGATGCAGAATCAGTGGCCCTGCGCCTTTGCGCGAGTGGATAAGATAGGCGTTGCCGTCGTCGTCCCAGAAGGGGCATGGGTCTTCCAGCTTCGCCTGCGCAATCACGGCGACGGGCTTTGACCACGGACCACGAATCGACTTCGCAGTGGTTACGAATATGCCTTCATCCGGCGTAGGGAAGTAGATGAAGTAGGTGCCGTTGTGTTTGCGAATGGCGGGCGCCCAGATGCCTGCGCCATAACGATTGCCATCGACAAGGTCATATTGCGGCGCCAACGTGACGCGATCGACAGCGTGCCCGAGAATCGTCCAATGCACCAGGTCGGTCGACTCAAGGATAGGAATGCCCGGCACGTAATGAAATGTAGATGCAACAAGGTAATACTTGCCGCCGTCAGCAATCACGTCCGGATCGGAGTAGTCGGCGAAGAGAATGGGATTGTGGAAGGGAACGGACACCTCTTTCTTCTGCGCAGGAGCTTGCCCCACAAACATTCCGCCTGCCAACAACAGAGCCGCAATCCAATGCCGCATACTTCCTCCACGTCCACGACTTATCTCTTTCAGTGAGCCATGGAAGCATCAGGATGCGCAACCTGCACGCAGATACAAAGTCCAGAGAAATCGCGGAAGCACCTAAAATAGAGATTGCTTGGCGGACACGACCTCATCTCAGAACACGCGCCGGCGCGCTTCGTCTGCGTTCTCCGCGTCGCTGCTGCTCATGGCCTCTGCACTGCTCAGCGGTGTGCTGGGGTTGGTGCGCAGCAAAATCATTGCGTACTTCTTCGGCGTTGGCCCTGCGGTGGATGCATATAACGGTGCATTCCAGCTGCCGGATACCGTCTCGTACCTGTTGATCGGTGGCATCGCGTCTACGACCTTCGTGAAATTACTGACGCAGTACGAAAGCGAAGGACGACAGGCCGATGGTGACCGCGCACTTTCCAACGTGCTCAATGTGATGACAATTGTGTTGAGCGGGGCGCTTGCCATCGCCGGGGTCTTTGCGCCGTGGTATGTGCGACATGTGCTGGAGCTCCGCGATCCTGAGACCACACGTCTCTGCGTACAACTCACACGCATTCTGCTGGTGAACCAGTTGCTGCTGTTTGCCGGAGGCATCTTCGGATCGCGACTGCTGGTGCGGAAAATCTTTATCTACCAAGCGTTGCAGCCGCTGTTATATAACGGCGGCATTATCGCAGGCGCGCTTTTGCTGCACGCGCGTCTGGGGGTTCATTCGCTGGCCATTGGTGCAGTTGCCGGCGCGTTCTTCGGGTTCTTTCTGATCAACTACATCGGCGCGCGTTCCATTGGAATGCGCTGGTCCCCCGTGCTGAATCTGCGCGATCCGGCGTTGCGAGAGTGGCTGAAGCTGAGTCTGCCGCTGATGCTGGGACAATCGCTGGTGACGCTGGATCTGTGGATACGAAACCATTTCGCGGGCCATACGCCCGGTGCGATCTCGTTGATGAGCTATTCGCGGCAGTTGTTTAACGCCCCCATGCAAATCATCGGGCCTGCAGCAGGCGCGGCTTCCCTGCCGTTTTTCGCGTCGCTTTGGGTGAAAGATAAATCCGCGTTTAATTCCTCGGTAAATCGTTCCGTCTCTCGACTCCTGGCGGTCAGTCTTCTGCTGACCTCCGTGATGATTGCGCTGGCGCATCCCATCATCGACGTAGCGTTGCGTGGCGGAAAGTTCCACAGCAGCGATGCCTCTGCCACGGCGTATTTATTCGTTCTGTTCTGCTTTTCGCTGGCCTTCTGGGCCTCGCAAAATCTGTATTCGCGTGCCTTTTACGCCGCAGGCGACACGCTTACGCCCATGATCTCCGGCACCACCGTTACGGTGCTTGCGCTGCCCCTGTATGCGCTGCTGTTCCGCACGCATGGGCTTCCAGGACTGGTCATTGCGTCAGACATTGGCATTGCCGCGCACATGATTGCGCTGGTGGTGCTGCTGGATCGCAAGGGGATGGTGCGCGTTGCAGACCTGGAATGGCCCGAGCTTGGAAAGTCTTTGCTGGCGGCCATCCTGGGTGGATGTGCCGCAGCATTTTCGCTGCGTTATCTGCCGCAGGGAGTTACGTTTGCCACGGCGCTTTTGCGGCTGGCGACAGGCACGGGAGCGTGGCTCGTCGTGGTGGTCGTCGTGCTGCTGTTGACGCGTTCCGCGCTGCCGGATGTTGTTCTGCGCAGAAGAGCGAAATCGGCACTCGCTGCTGTGCCCTTGGCTGAGGCATCCGATGCTCCCGACCGATAGCGCGCGTCTTCACTTTCGCACTTGGCAAGACGAGGATCTCCCGTTGGCCATTGCGCTCTGGACGGATGAAGATGTCATGCATCACATGGGCGGCGCTCGTTCCGTGGCGCAGGCTGCGGAACGTTTTCAAGAGGAATGTGCCAACCAGCAGAAGTACGGTTTTCAATACTGGCCGGTGTTTTCGCTGGAGACAAAGGAACACGCCGGATGCGCGGGGCTTCGTCCCTTCCATGCGTCTCTCAGTATGTTGGAAATAGGCGTGCATATTGCACGTCCCTTTTGGAGCGGACGCTACGGTGAAGAAGCCGCACGTGCTGTGATGGCGCATGCGTGGGCTCACACGCCTGCATCATCACTTGTTGCAGGACACGGCCCGGACAATGCAAATTCTCAGGCTCTGATTGAGCGCCTGGGGTTCGTGTACACGCACCGCGAACCCTGGGGTCCGCAGCAGCGCATGCATCCGTACTACCGGTTGGATCGGCCTCTGTAGCTAATACGCGAAGGGTGCTTAATCTGCTTTGCAGGTGAAGCTGCCCGGTTGATTCGGATCGCCTTTGCCGTTGTACACAGCGCGTTTTGGATAGGCGCACAATGGACGCACCGTCTGCGGTGCTCGCGGATCTTTCAGAGTGGTGGCCAGAATCAGCTCCGGTGCAGTGCCTCTCTCTACCCATACCTGCAGCAGATCCAGCACACCGCTGCCTTTGCCGTTCGCTGCGGGAAATCCAAGTTGACCAAAGAGACTTGGCCCCGGACCTCCGAGACAGTGTTCTACGCCGGGCGCCATGAATAGCCGCACCGTTTGCGCTACTTTCGCTTCGCCCATCGTTTTCTTCACGGCGTTGAAGTAGTTCACCGTGTTCCACGGCGAGATGCCGGGATCATTCCAGCCGTGATACAGAATCAGCTTGCCGCCGTGCGCTGCGAATGCGGAGAGATCAGAGTTCGTGGCGTCGACGTCCTTTGCCGCACCTTCCATGCCGCGACGCAGAGCATCGTCTGTGTTGGCAGCGAGTGGGTTCCACTTCGGATCGTTGTAGACCATGTAACGGAAGTAGTTGGTGACGTAAGCGCCGCCACTGCCCGTGGTGGGCGCGGTACCCAGAATCCAGTTCTTCCACCCCGCAGCTTCATCGCCCGGAACGTAGCCGGGAAAGATCACCTGTCCCTTTGTGTCTGTGCTGCCGCGATACAGCGTTCGCGCGGTCTGTGCCTGTTTCGGCGTCAGGCAACTGATGTCTTCCGCACCTTTGCAGGTCAGTACAGCCGGGTCAAAGCGGCAGTGTTCCGGATCGCTAAGGATGCCGTCTTTCACGCCGTCCTGCGCATCGCATGCGGTCAGCGAAGCCGCATGAATTGCAGGCAGCTTCATGCTGGAGAAGAACGTCGTTGGGTCATCGCCCATAGCCTTCATCATCGCGAGACCGTTGGCCAGCATGTGCGTCCAGTTGTTCGCGGGAGCGCCAGCCAGAATGCCGTCGTAATCCTGCGGGAAGCGCTGCGCCTCCATCAACGCTTCGCGGCCGCCGTCGCTGCATGAATCGAAGTACGCCTTCTCCTGCGGCTTGCCGTAGTAGGACTTCACCATGATCTTCGACACGCCTGCCGTCAGATGAACTGCGCGCCAGCCAAAGTCCTTGATCTTCTCCGGATGTTGGAAGGCCCAGCTTGCATCCTCAGAATCTGCCTGATGTCCTGCGTCGGAGTCGGCTGTGGCGTAACCCGCCAACACGTTTGCGCCCATCTGCTGATAGGCAATGGAGCCGGCGAAGCCGCCATTGCCCACGTCCACAATCCTGCCGTTCCATCCGGTCTGTGGCAGCCATACTTCAAAGCGGATTTTGGAATCCGCCGAGGGATGCAGGATGCCTTTCACCACGCACAGCGGCGGCAACATGAGCCCCGGTGTGGATATGGGCGCGGCAAACGGCTGCGAGGGAACTTCGGTGGCAGAAAGGATGGTGGCATCCGGCACCGCAACCCGTTTCAGTGATGCGCAATCCTGCGCGGCAAAGGCGGAAACGGGGAGGGAAATGAGACTGAGCGCAAGCAGAGAGGAGCGAATCATAACGCGACCACTCTATACCTGCGTTGACAGGAAACACGTGAAATTTATGCGGAAGCAGGCATGTATTGCTTTGCAATTTCAGGGGATTGAGGCGATAATCGCACTATGGTGATTCGCTCCTTCGCAGCCTGTACCTGTTGTTGCCGCTAAGTTTTTGAGCGTTCGCCCCTCCGTGTTTTCCCCTACTCTTTCGTTTCTTCCGGCCTGATCCCCTTCAGGCAGCGAGCTTGGTCCCCGTGCATCCTGGTTCCGCGAATCCCTGTTGTTGTTGTCGCTGAAACCCCGCTCGCTGTTGCGGCAGATCGCCGCGTATTTCTCACTCCACAGAATCGACATACAAAAGGATTTCCCCGCGCCATGCTTTCGCGTCGCTATCGTCTTGCATCTTTTGCACTCGCTCTCATCGCAACCTCTGCTCCACCGTCGCTGGTGGCACAGGTGGTGGGCAGCACCATTCATGGCGTTGTCACGGATTCGTCCGGAGCCGCTGTATCCGGCGCTACCGTCATCGTGCGCAATGAAGATACGGGGACAGAACGTCGCCTGATTTCAGATGCCGCCGGACGCTACGCCGCGCCGTCCGTGGCGGTTGGCACCTACAGTATCTCCGTGCAGGCAGCCGGATTTACGACGGAAAAACATAGCGGCATCAACCTGACCGTGGGGCAGGCGGTTGCGTTTGATCTGCATCTGCACGTCGCATCGGACACGCAGCAGGTGAGCGTGACCGATGCCGCACCGACCGTCAATCTATCCAACGAGCAGGTTTCGGGTCTGGTGGACGAGCGCCAGGTGAAGGACCTGCCACTGAACGGCCGCAGCTATGACCAACTGATCACGCTGAATCCTGCGACGGTGAATTACACCTCGCAACGATCGGGTTCCGTGGGTACGTCGAACTCGTCTGTGGGCAATATGTTTTCCGTGTCTGGTCGCCGTCCGCAGGACAATCTCTACCTGCTGAACGGCGTGGAATACACCGGCGCTTCGCTCATCAATGTGACGCCCGGCGGTACCAGCGGCCAGTTGCTTGGCGTGGAAGCGGTGCGCGAATTCAACGTGGTCTCTGATACTTACGGAGCCAGCTATGGCAAGCGGCAGGGCGCGCAGATCAGCATTGTTACGGCGTCCGGCACGAATCGCGTGCATGGCTCGGCGTATGAGTTTCTGCGCAACTCCGCGTTGGATGCGCGCAACTACTTTGATCAGGCAAAGAAGCCGAATTTTCAGCGCAATAACTTCGGTGCGGCGCTGGGCGGCCCCATCCGCACTGACAAGGTCTTCCTCTTCGGCAACTACGAAGGCTATCGCCAGAACCTTGGCTTGAGCGACGTTACGCTGGTACCCAATGCGGCATCGCGCGCAGCCGCGGTGGCATCAGTAAAGCCGCTGCTGAATCTGTGGCCCATTGCGAACGGACCGGACCTTGGTTCGGGTATCGCCATTGCTTATTCCACGCCGACGCAGCATATCCGCGAAGACTTTGGCACGGCGCGCGCCGATGCGAATCTCACGGCGAATGACCTGCTGTTTGGCGTGTACACCGTGGACGATTCCACGGCGCACACACCCACACAAAATCCGCTTTCACTGATTGATGAAGCGTTGCGCGAACAGGTGTTCAGCGTGCAGGAACAGCATGTGTTTTCGCCGCGCGTGCTGAATACGGCGCGCTTCGGCTTCTCGCGCGCCAGCTTTTACTTCCTGGGTTCGGTGCCTCCGGATATTGCAGCGGTCTCCGGCACGTTCGTTCCCGGCAAGCCTGTGGGCGCGATCGTGATTGCGGGATCGACTGCCTCCAATGGCTCTTCGCAGATCACCGGCGCAGGTGCGAACGTGGGATCGAACAATGCGATCACACGCAACCTGTTTACGTTCGATGACCATGTCTACATCACGCTGGGCAATCACACGCTGGAAGCAGGCGGCTGGTTGCAGCGTCTGCAATCGAATGACAATCTGGCGCAGAACCAATACGGTCAGGCCAGCTTTGCATCGTTGTCCACGTTCCTTGCAGGCAACATCAAGACCTTTACCGTGGTGCCATCGCCGACGGAGCTGGCATGGCGAAGCTGGTTTGGTGCGGCCTATGTGGAAGACACGTGGAAGGCGCACCGCAATCTTGAATTAAGCTACGGTCTGCGTTTTGAGAGCAGCAACGGCTTCAACGAAGCGCGGGGCCGCGCTGGTGTGTACACGTTGACCAACGGCGTGATCAGCACCAATCCAACCGTTGGCAGCAATGGGCTGTTGAACAACCGCGCGAAGTTCCTGCCGCAGCCGCGTGTTGGGCTTGCATGGAACGTTTCCGGCGATGGCAAGACCGCCGTGCGTGCGAGTTTTGGTCTGCATCATTCGCTGCTGGATAACCTGGACTACCGCTTCGATCAGGCGGCGCCGTTTAACACCACGCTCTCGTACAGCGGTACGACGGTGGCGAACCCAACATCTGGTGCGGCAGGTTTGATCTCGCCTTCGAATGTGCAGACGGATATTGCGACGCCGACCGTAGCGTCCTATACGCTGCGCATCGAACGCCAGCTTGCTCCGAATCTTTCGTTGACCGCGGGTTACATCGGATCGCACGGTTATCACCAGATCCTGAGCGAAAACCAGAATGAGCCTTTGTCCATAACCTGCAACAACAACTGCCCCGTAGGCATTCCCAATGGCACGCTGTACTATCCGACAGCCATCAAGGTAAATCCCGCGGTTGCGAACACCACATCGTGGGTGTCACAGGGCAACAGCAATTACAACGGCCTGGTGCTGGACCTGAAGCGCAGCTTCGGCAGTGGTCTGCAGTTCCGCGGCGTGTACACGTTCAGCAAGAATCTGGACAACGGATCCGCGTGGAATACCAGCGTCTCTGCAAATACACCTGCGTTCGTTTCGTATCCGAAGAACCCGGCGCTGGATTACGGTCCTGCTGCCACGGACGTTCGTCATCTCGCGGCGTTCAATGGAACATATAACCTGCCCTTTGGTCATGGTCATGCGTTCGCTTCGAACAGCGGTGCGTTGACCAATCAACTGGTCAGCGGATGGACCGTCAGCACGATCCTTACGCTGCAGAGTGGCCTGCCATTCTCGCCGCAGCTTGGCTATAACCCCACCGGCTCTGGTGATACACGCAACCCGGTTCGCCCGAATGTAAACCCCGGCTTCAATGGCAAGCTCATCAACAAGGGCACTACCGCGCAGCGTGTGGCGCAGTACTTCAATCCTGCTGCGTTCAGCGCACCTGCGTATGGCACGGTGGGCAACCTGGGGCGCGACACGCTGAACGCGCCTGGCTATGCGGATTGGGACCTCTCGTTGCAGAAGACCACAACGATTGGCGAACGCGTTCTGGCGCAGTTCCGTGTGGAGAGTTTCAACCTGCTGAACCATACCAATCTGCTTGGCCCAAACGCGGTGATCTATTCCTCAGGCCCATCGCAGGGCACCACGGCGAACCAGACGGCAGCGGTCGTCGCCAGCCCCACGGCAGGTGTCATTACAGCCGCCGCAACATCTCGGCAATTGCAACTCAGTCTGAAATTGAGCTTCTGAACGAACCATTCCTCTACTTTTGATTTCCCGTTGTCACCCTGCTGCATTGCTTCAGGATGGCAACGGGAAATTTCTTTTGCACAGGAAGGTGATCCACACACAAACAACGCACACTGCACCAACCCAATCCAACCAAAGATGACGAACCGCACCGAACGCGAGAAGATGCTCGCAGGCGAGCTTTACGATCCCTTTGATCATGACCTGATGGAAGGCAGGGAACGCGCTCGCGACCTTTGCCATCAGCTGAACAACACGCGTGACCGCGATGCGGATGAACGCCGTTCGGTGATGCGTCTGCTTTTTGGCAAAGGCGGTGACACCGTGTGGATGCAGCCGCCCTTTTTCTGCGACTATGGCGCGAACATTGAGTTGGGTGAACGCGTGTTCTTCAACTTCAACTGCATCGTGCTGGACGTTTGCCGCGTGACCATTGGCGATTACACGCAGATCGGCAGTGGTGTGCAGATCCTGACGCCGCTGCATCCGCTGGACGCATCCCTGCGTCGTCAGCAGGAATACGGCGCGCCGGTCACCATTGGCAACGACGTGTGGATCGGTGCAGGCGCGCTGATTCTTCCCGGTGTCACGATCGGGGACCGAACGGTCATCGGCGCGGGCAGTGTAGTGACGCGCGATATTCCTTCCGATGTGCTGGCCGTTGGCAATCCATGCCGCGTGCTTCGGACCATCACATCGGAAGATCGTGCGAAGACGGCTAAGCCGTCACATCCACCGGCGGCTCGTTCGTCACAAACGTCCGAATGAAGTAAGTCGCGCTTAACGTCCCGTTTGCAGGCAGCCACTTGAATCCGGGCGTATTCAGTGAGTATCCGCGTTCCACCATCGACTGCCGCGATTCAGGGAACGGGCTCACGCCGAACTCCATGCCGCGTGTCACGGCCTTGTAATGCCAGGGCGCATGGCTGCGGCTGCGGTTCTCTTCCCATATGCCGAGCCAGGGGAAGTCGCCGCCGTCCCAGACATAGGCAATGGCAAAGCGATACTTCGGCGACCACGCGCTCCAGTACGCCTGCGGCTTCATCAGGACAGCGACATAACTGCTGGCCGGTGCGATAGGCTTCATGTCCGTGACATTCACCACACCACTGCCGTTGAGTGCCGGTGCGTTCGGCCATCCAAAGGGTTCGCCTGACTTCAGATAGGAAGCTTCGCCCAGGCTCTCCGGGTGCGTCATTGCCGGGCCTTCCGCGCTCATGCGAAATTCCGTTGTCGCCGGATCAAGGAACGGCGGCGACAGCGTTACATGCTGTGTCCAGGCAATGGGACGATCAAATCCGGCTTTGTTCGTTACTTGCTCTTCAATGCGAACGCCTTCACCCTCAAGCGTGAGCGTGCGCACAAAATCAATCTGTGCCAATGGAAAGTGCGCGCTGCAGGTGAGCGTATTATCCGATTCCTCAATCGTGTAAGGCAGCAGCGAACTTTCGCCATGCACGGTCAGCCCCAAAGCAGCTTCTGCTTCGCTTGGTCCACCAAAGATGTCCAGGCAGAGGTTGTGCCCCAGAATACCCGACAGCAGCCTGGCTTCCGAGTTGCCGCCGTAGAGCGCTTCCTGTTCCGGCTTCAACGCGCTTGGCTCCATCGTCTGCCACGTTGGTGTCCATAGCGGATTTACATCGGCCCGTTTGCTATACACCTCGGCAATGTGACCACCTTCTTCCGTCACGGTGAGGCGAAGGAATTCGTTTTCAATCGAAACTGTACGACGTCCCAGATAACTCGTCTTTGGCATGCCGTTATTCTCTCCTGAAACGGGTGCAGCGATCGCTGCATGTACGCGGCGACCGCTGCATTTGTTTCTATCTGTTGTTACAGCTTCTTGATCGAGATGTTACGCACCCAAAGATCGCCGGTGGATTCCGACTCCACACCAATCTTGCCGCTGGGGCGGAAGTAAGTGGGATCGGTGTCGACAAACTGCGTGATCAGGTGGCCGTTCATGTAAATCGACGTGGCATGACCAATCGCGACGACGATGAACTGATTCCAGTCATCCTTGTGAAACCATTCGTCATGCTGTGCCTTCTCCACGATCTTTGCCAGGGCATAGCTGCCGCTGGCATCGCCATACATGGAGTAACCCGGCGTGGCAATGACGGCGCGTCCGCTCTGTTCATAGAACATGCCGCTGTACTTATTGCCTTCGTCAAAGTCAGCCTGCGGACCGGCGAGATCCCACTTGGACTCGTACTCACGCGTTGGAGGCGTGCCGGGGTTGGCGCATGCTGCCGGACGTGGAGGACGCGGTGCGGCGTTCGTACCTGCCGGACGCGGCGGCGGCGTGGGGCGTACCACCGGCGGGAACTTTGTGCCGGTGGAAGAAGGATCGCCGGTGATGTAGCTGCGGAACTGCATACCGCCGTTGATGTTGCCGGTGCCCTTCATCTCGTACTTCAGCACGAAGTCACCGAACTCACCGGCGGTGGAAACGGCATAGACCGTGCCCGAGGGCTTCTCGCAGGTTGCGGAGATATGAATCGAACCATCCTTGATGTCCCACAGGTTCGAGTCGTAGCTCCAACCCTTCAGCGTTCCATCAAAGAGCGAGGTGAAGCCGGTATTGTCGTTGAAGTCCACCATCGGCGGCGGCTGCATAATGCGCTGGAACCCCGCTCGCAACGGGTTGGCGGGCGGCGCGCCCGCAGGGGCCTGCGCCATGAGTGTCGCGGAAAGAGTAAGTGCTCCCGCGACGGCAATTAAGTTGCGATACTTCATCGGATACAGCCTCCGGTAATTCAGTTACAGAAATTCTCTGGACCTACTTAGCCGCAACCTGCGGCATGAAGAAATATCAATGTGACAGTGGATACGAAGTTAGTTCGACTTACTCCGTCTCCACCGTCTCCCACTTCTTTGTCTGTGCGGACTTCAATACCGCGTCCGTCACATATTCCGTCATTAAGCCATCGCGGAAGGTTGGGCCTGCCGGCTTGCCGCTATCCAGCGAAGCCACAAAGTCCGCTACCTGGTGCGTGAAGGTGTGTTCATAACCGATCTGCAAGCCCGGCACCCACCAGTTCTTCATGTAGGGGTGGTCGCCATCCGTGACGTGAATGTCCGTCCATCCGCGCAGCTTGCCATCATTCTTGTAATCGAAGTACTGCAGATGGTGAAGATCATGCAGGTCCCACGATGCAGAGGCTTTTTCGCCGTTGATCTCAAGCGTGAACAGCGCCTTGTGTCCGCGTGCATAACGGGTCGCTTCGAACAATGCGAGCGAGCCGTTTTCAAAACGCGCGATAAAAGCGGAAGCATCATCAATCTTCACTGGAACCACTTCGCCTGTGAGCGTGTTCTTGCGCTCCTTGATGAAGGTCTCCGTCGCGGCACTCACTTCTTTAATGGGGCCGTTCAGCCACATGGCCATGTCGATATTGTGTGCAAGTAAGTCGCCGGTGACACCGCTGCCAGAAACAGAAGCATCCAGACGCCACAGGCCTTCGCCACCCATCGGCAAATCCTGTGAGATGGTCCAATCCTGCAGGAACTGTGTGCGGTAATGGAAGATGCGGCCAAAGCGGCCTTCATCGAGCAGGTCCTTCAACATCACCACAGCGGGCACGCGGCGATAGTTGTACCAAACCATGTTGGCCACGCCTGCATCTTCCACGGCTTTCACCATGGTCTTGGCTTCTTCTGCTGTGCGGCCCAGCGGCTTCTCGCACATGACGATCTTGCCCGCCTTCGCAGCTGCAATGGCGATCTCCGCATGCGTATCGTTCGGGCTGGCAATATCGATCAGGTCGATGTCGTCGCGTTCAATGAGCTTCTTCCAGTCGCTTTCAACGGATTGCCATCCCCAGTTGTCCGCAAACTTCTTCGCGCGATCGGCATTGCGTGCGGAAACCGCCTTCAGTACCGGCTCATAGGGCAGATCAAAAAACTTTGGCGCCTGGCGAAATGCGTTGGAGTGCGTGCGGCCCATGAAGCCATAGCCCACCAGGCCAACGTTGAGTGTCTTCTTGCTCATGCGAACTTGTCACCTTATTGAAGCGATTCGATTTTCTTCCAAACAACATTCAGCATTTCTACGATCCGTAGGAGATGTTGTCTTTGGAGGAAGACTTGAGCCGTCCCCGACCTGACGACGTAGGAAATTCCATTGCGAGAATTGAAGGCAATGATTTCGAAATCTTCGTGTGTCTTGTACTTGACTTCGAAATTAGAGAACTTTGTCGGATTGCTATTCACAGCAAGCAAAGCTGAAAAAGCCTTTAGTAGCTCTGGTAATTCTTCAGCCTTGATGAAGGAGTTGTTGCTTCGGTACTCATCTTGTTTGACTCCAGCTAGCGCACCGCGTGAGACACCGCCTCTGTCATTGCGCAATTCACGCGCTTCGATTGAGACACCGCCAACCTCTCCTACGTTGTCGTATGCGAGAACGATCACAGATCCAGCGAGCGGTTCGAAATCAATAGGGCTGACACTCCCAGAATCGGCTGATCCGTATGTAGGAATTGATAAGTCGCTCATAGTTCCTTTCTGAATCAGTTCCAACCATGCGCATTGCGCACGTCGATCATCACCTTCAACACCTTGTTCCACGTCTGCGGATCAGTCATGACATCGTTCGGGAACATGCAGCCATCCCAGCAGATGTGCTCAAACGCGCGTGTGGGGACACCGTTGTCATCGCGCATCCACATGCCGGCCACCTTCACAATGTCCATCAATCCATTCGGATCATCCGGAGCGCAGTGGCGGCCGGTTTTGTCGTGCGAGCCCTGGCCCTTCACGGTGCCGTCGTTCTGGGCCACGTGGAAGTCAATCGTCCACGGACGCAGAGCCTTGGTCACCTTCTTCAGCGCAGCCGTGATCTCTTCGGGAGTGCTGCATCCCTCGGCCACAATGCGGCTCTCCGGCGAGTTATAGCCCAGCGTGTACAGCATGGTGTGCGCCATGTCTGCCTGGAAGCCCACCGTCTTCGGTCGATTCACCTTTTCCAGCAGACGCAGCATGTGATCCCAACCATGCATACCGGCCCAGCAGATTTCGCCTTCCGCGGCCAACCGCTGTCCTTCCGCTTCCGCAATGTTCGCGGCCTCGGTGAAGGTCTTTGCAATTTTGTCTGTGCTGCCCTTCGGGTCCTTGTACCAGTCTCCGGTTCCCGTGGCGGAATCAATACGGATGACGCCACTGGGGCGCACGCCGAGCGCGGTCATCTTACGACCGATCACGCATGCCTTGCGCACCTGTTCCAGAAACCTGCGGACTTCCATCTCGTTGCCCATCGCTGAGCCACCGCCCGTGGGAGCCCACACGGGAGCAACAAACGATCCGCAGACGAGCCCGCGCGATTGCAGCTTTTCAGCGAGTACCTTCAGATCATCATCGGTGGAGTCGATCGAGGTGTGGGGTGAGGACATAAACAGGTCCACACCATCGAATTTCTGGCCGTCCACTTCTGCCTGCGCGGTCAGGTCCAGCATGGTGTCCAGATCAATAAACGGCTCCGTGGAATCCGGCCCTTTACCAACGATTCCGGGCCACATTGCGTTGTGCAGACGCGGCTTGCTGTGTGTTGCTGACATGACAGTTCCCTCGTAACGGTGTTTTGCGGCGTAAAGATGGGCCGCTTGATTTAGCCGGCCCACTCTACGCGAAATGTACTTACTTCTTCCAGCTTGACGGCCCGAAGTCGCGGATCAGTTCCGCTGCATCGGGATTGCCCGGTCCGAAGTGCTTCAGGATCACCAGCGGATCGGTGCCACTTGCATTCGTAATGGTCACGCCCTTACGCGCGGCCGGTGCTGTGACGAAGAGCTCGTCTTCCGTCAGATCACCAAAGCGGATCTGCGACGGCGTGCTGACCGGCGTACCGCCAAAGTCGCCGTAACCCTGCGTCACGATCAGACCATACGCCTCTGGATCGGTGATCGTCACGGTCGCTCCCGGCAGGATGGTAAGTTCTTTCGCCGAGTAAAACTTCGTTCCGTATACCACCCACTTCTCCACGAACTTGCCCGCTTCCTCGCGCTGCACCCTGGGGAAGACTTTCTTGTTCGCGCCGAAGTTCGGGTCCGTGTTCGCGTCCCAGTCCAACATGCTGATGATGTATTCGATGTCCTGCTTCTTGTCTTCCGGCACATCCTTTACCAGCAGGTCCCACGGCACAATGCGGCCTTCCACTTCGCTCTGGAACATGCCAAAGACGTCGGAATTCACCTGCGGCTCATAGGTGCAGAGCGATCCCGGAGCGTGCAGAATGCCCGGATCAATCTGCCAACCCGCACCCGGCTCCAGACGATAGGCGCGCGACAGGAACGTGATGCCGTTGTCGCCCTGCTGCCACTTTTTCAGGCAGTCACGAATCTGGTCCTTTGTTGTTCCCGGCTCCAACCCCATGAAGGTAAAGGGGAAATTGTTGAAGGTCTGGTTGTACTGCGGCGGGAAGTAATAGGCCTCCGGCTTGCCTTTGAAACCAACGGCGCTGGCATGCTCCTCGTTCTGATGCATGTGGTGGGGAATGGGGCCTTCATTGTCAAAGAATTTGCAGAGCAGGTTCCATCCGCCTTCGCGCTTGAAAACGTCTTCGCCCAGCAGCAGGCCGCCTTCGACTTCCACGGCGTCCTTCAGCAGGAACCTGCCGCCGTTCTTCGCCACTACAAAAGAAAGTCCTTCAAACTCCGTGGTGTCCGGGCCGTTCGCGGCCTTGGTGGTGGAAGAGAACCAGCGCTCATTAATGCCGCCGCGATGGCCGCCGTACGCGTAAATGTCATCCGGATGGAGCTTCAGCCGTCGTCCGGGAATCATGAACGAGCGGGGAACCCACGAAGGGGCAAGCTTCAAAATACCTTTGCCAGCTTCCACTGCCTGCTGGACTATGCTGCGTTCCACTGCCATGGTCGATCCTCGAGGAAAAAGTGTTCTGTAGGTACAGCCTGTGCGCAAGTCGGCGTTCGTCTGCGGCGTTGCGGCGGATATGAGACGTCTCAGTTCCGAGAGCGTAAGCCCCGCGACGTAACCATGTCAACCGGGTTCTGCCGTCTGTGCACGGTTCGATTCCCGATCATTACGGCCCTCTTCCATGTCACGCAGGGTTGATAGCATGGCCTGCATGGAATTCCACCTTGACCCCGCCAGCTTCCGCGCCCTTATCTTCGATTGTGACGGAACGCTGGTGGAGACGCTGCCCGCCCACATTGCCGCTTTGCGGACCACGCTGGGCCCTATGGGCATTTTGCCCACAGCAGAGTGGGCCCGCGGACTGTATGGCACCACACCGCCGCAGGTGTTGCTGGCCATTGAGAAGACCTACGGACCCATTCCCGTGCCACATGCTGAGATTCTGAAGCACTGGGTGACAAATTACGCCGAGAGTCTGCATCTGCTGGAACGTATTGTTCCCGTCTGCGATGTGGCGCGGCAGTTTCAGGGCAAAGTTCCCATGGTCGTGGCGTCGAACAACCAGCGCGCCAACATTGAAGCCACGCTCCGCGCCGTGGGCCTTGACGGTGTCTTTGGATGGATCGTTTCAGGCGAGGATGTTCCGCGAGGCAAACCCGCACCGGATCTCTTTCTGGAAGCCGCGCGGCGCATGCAGGTGGCGCCGCAGGACTGCCTTGTCTTCGAAGATTCGCGCGAAGGCGTGGAGGCGGCGGAAGCTGCTGGGATGCGCGTGATCCGCATTGATGCGGGTGTCCTCGTCCCTCAGCCGTCCAACGCCTGCAACACACAAAGTGCATCATCCTGAACGAAATGAAGTGAAGCCGAGGGACCTGCATTCTGCATCCGGCACTACGATTCCGCAGGATCCGCCTTCGCTTCAGAGACGCGCGACCACAAATCCGCCCAGACTCGATATCATCAACTGTGCTTCGGACGGCGCCCTTGGACCTACACCAAAATGGTCCGGGTGGAGTCCAATGGGGGAATGTTGCGAACGCTGCAAAGACTGGCACTGGGAACGTTTGCGAGCCTGTCTTTTGCCGTCGCTGCCTTTGGCCAGACACCCGCTCCCTCCGCAGTCGGCTGGCTGCGTTATGTCATTCCGCCAGACCCGCCCCGTTACCACGACATGCCTCATGCCGTGGCGCTCCTGGGCGATGCCAACGGCCATGCCGCACCAGAGGAAGAGACTGCTGCTGAAGAGCTGGATCGTGGCCTGGGCCACATGGTTGCCGGGACGGACATCCTGCTGCGCCGCATTGACCCGCGCAACGACGCCATCATCCTTGGCACGCCAGAGTCTCTGCGCCGCGCTGGCCTGAGCCGCATTGCACCTGGATGGGTGGACAAGCCCGTACCGGAAGAAGGCTTCCGCATTGTCCATCTGCGCAACGGCATACGGCAGTGGTGGGTGCTGGAGGGTGGATCGCCCCGCGCGGAGCTGTACGCCGCCTTCCGCTTCGCCGCACTGGTCACGGAAGACCGTCAATTGCCGGACGAGCTTGCGGAATCGCCCCGCTTCCCGCTTCGAGCGATCCAGATGGAAGGCCCAACCCCGGAGGACGGCGTACTTCGTCAGTACGGACGGCTGCTCGCCTCGGTTGGCATTAACGGTGTCGTTCTGAACTGCAATGCGCAACAGAAGGCTGAGGCTGCGCGCCTGTTCCGTCCGTATGGCATTCGCGTCTGGTCCAGCGCTGCGGATCTGGAGGCCGAGCGAAACCTTCGTCTTCAGGACAGCAGCTTTGCCGACGCTCCCATGAGCGGCCTTGCGCCCGAGAGCGGCGGGAAGGAACGCCGTGCGGCGCAATTCCTCCTGCTTCCCGGTGGCCTTCGCCAGCCCGTCACGCCGCTACATGCGTGGCAGATGACTTTGCGCACTCCGGTTGCAGCCCATCTCAGTGGCGCAGTCGGCACTCTTTCGCAGGAGGCCGTACTGCCGCTGCTGGAACAGCCATTGCTCCAGGCCAGCCTGTATGCCTTCGGTCGGTTCGCGTGGAACCCGGAAGAGTCGCGCGACAGCATCGTGGACCAATGGGCTCGCCAGACGTGGGGTGACGACGCCCGCATCTTTGGCGTGGCGAAGAAGATCGTACTCGACAGCGAAGCCAGCTATGCCGGCATCACATCGCCGCTGGGGCTGCCGCGCCTGGGCACGGAGCATGGCCCCGATCCGACGTCATCAGACACAACACATCCGCTGGCAGACCGCGAGGGCATTGGCGCAGCACGCCTGCAATCCGCCGGGTTCTCGCCGGAATTTCAGCAGGAGTATGCAAACCCTTCCTCCACACCGCCGGAATGGCTGCTGCTGCTTCATCGCGTACCGCTTAGCTTCCGTATCCGCGACGGCCAGACCGTAACGCAGGCAGTGTATGACGCTGCTTTCACCGGCGCATCCGCCGCAGCCAACGCCGACGACGACTGGGATGAAACCCGAGACCTTCTGGAACCGGAACGGTGGATGCCGACACATCTCCTGCTGCAGGACAACACACGCCGCGCAGAGATATGGCGTGAGGCAGTGACCGATTGGCTGCTACGTGTGACCGGCCAACCCGACACGCTGGGCTTTGCAGGCAAGCATGCAGGCCGTATCGAAGCGGAAACCATGACGCTGAAGGGCTACCACACGGTCTTTACCGAAGATAAAGAAGGCTCCTCCGGCGGCGCTTACATTGCCTGTTCGCTGTCCGACTGCTCCGCCAGCACAGAGTTCCGCGGCGAAGAGAATGTCTATCGCGTTGAGGTGGGCTACTTCGACGCACCGCAGACATCGCAGCGGTTTGTGCTTCGCATTAATGGGGCGGTGGTGGATACGTGGACGTCCGCAGTACGCGGTGCCCAGCCCGGCGGTGTCTCTGCGGAACGATTTGCCCGCAACGGCGTCCGCCTGAAACCGGGCGACCGCATTGAAATTCACAGCACCGGCACGCTGGATTTCCTGGAAATCACACGCGATCCACGCTGGAACTGAAGCTTCATGCGAACGGAATGATAGTGTGAGCTTGAACCCGATGATTGACGAGCCAACACCCGACCTCCACGGCCTGCGCCGCCGCAAGATGCTTGCCGCCGTGTACATCATCGGAGGCGTGGCAGCAGCCACGGCATTCTGCATCCTGGCGGTGCTGCATCTGCTGCCGTATTTTCCGGCTGCATTCGGCATCATTCTGGGGCTGCATCTGCTGCCGCTGGCCGGCGTGTTTCACTCGTCGATCTTCCGCACGTTTGGCTGGGCCATCGCACTGTGGTCCGCGGGGTGCCTGCTGCTGACAGCGCATCTGGTGCTGATGAGCAGCGCGGGCCTTCTTGTGCTGGCCACGCTGTTCGCTCTTACGTTGCGTTTCAGTGGCCGCTCTACAGCATCTGCAAACACGGCCTCCTGAACACAGGTTTTTACGGCGTGGCGCGCACCAGTTCCAGCGCACTGTCAGCTCGCACCGTCACACAATCCACATCCGCAGGCACAATCACAGAGCTGCTCGCCGGAAGCTCTGTCATGGACTCACCGGCCACCATCACCTGCGCATCGCCGCGAACAGCAGTCAGGCAATAGGGCTTGTTGCCGGGATTCTCAAACTGGATGGTGTCGCCAATCTTCAGCAAGAAGCTGTCCACGGTGAAGTACTGTTCCTGGATCAGCCGCCTGCCTTCACGTCCATCCACGGTGATGCGTTTCGGTTCGACTTTTCCTGCGCGCGTTACGACTTTGCTCACAGCGAGTCCTTTGTCGACGTGCAGTTCGCGCGGACGACCGTAGTCGTACAGGCGATACGTTGTGTCAGAAGTTTGCTGCGTCTCCAGAATGGTCACGCCCGGCCCAATGGCGTGAACCGTTCCCGCATCCACAAACACCATATCGCCCGCGACGACAGGGATATGTTCCAGAAGATTTTCGGCTGTGCCATTGCCAATGGCATCACGCAGTGACTCCAGCGTGGTGCCATGCTTCAGCCCGCAGGCCACGGTGGCTCCCGGTTCAGCCTCAAGAATGTACCAGCACTCTGTCTTGCCACGACCAATGTTCAGTGCAGCGGCTTCTTCGTCGTTCGGATGCACCTGCACGGACAGCTTGTCATCCGGAAACAGCAGCTTCATCAGCAGCGGAAATTCTTTTTCGTTTGCCAGCTTTCCCAGCAATGCGTCCGGTTCTTTTCCTGCCAGTGATGCGAGCGTTTCACCTGCATAATCGCCGTCGTTTACAAGGGACTGCGGCCCGGTCAGCCACGCCTCGCCAATCGGCTCTTTGTGTTGCGCATCGCGCTCGGCAGAGTCGGGATACCAGGGCTTCAGGTCGCGTCGACCCCATGTGCGTTCGGAAAAGGACGGATGCAGACGAAATGGATTGAGAGTGCTCATCGCACTCCCATTGTCCTCCATTGCGGCTGTTTAGCGCATCACATTGCGCAGCGTGGCTGCGGCGCTTTCCGGTGTGATGTCGCGCTGCGGCGATCCCAACAGTTCAAATCCCACCATGAATTTGCGCACCGTGGCCGACCGCAGCAGCGGCGGATAGAAATGCGCATGCAGCTGCCACTCCGGATGTTCTTCGCCATCGCACGGCGCGGGATGAAAGCCCATCGAATACGGGAACGGCGCATCGAAGACGCGGTTGTAACCAGCGGTGAGCGTCTTCAGAATATCCGCCAGCCCATTGCGCTGTGCTTCAGTAAGCGTGCGCATGGAAGCGACAGGGTCGCGTGGCAGCACCAGTGTTTCAAACGGCCACACGGCCCAGAACGGGATCACCACAACCCACGTGTCGTTCTGTGCAACCACGCGTTCGCCCTTTTCCAGTTCCTTCTGCAGATAGGCATGCAACATGGTTTCGCCGTGCTTCACGAAGTATTTCTTCTGCGTGCGCAGCTCCGTTGCGGGCTCGTTGGGGATGTGTTCGGTGGCCCAGATCTGGCCGTGCGGATGCGGATTGCTGGCACCCATCATTGCGCCGCGATTTTCAAATATCTGCACATAGCGAATGTCGGGGTTCGCAGCCAGTTCTTCTTCCTGCGCGGCCCACACATCCACCACGCCGCGAATCGAAGGCACATCCATCGTTGCCAGTGTCAGGTCGTGCCGCGGGCTGAAGCACAACACACGACAGATGCCGCGCTCCGTCTCGGCATGCAACAGGCCATCCTCTTCCGTGATGATTTCTGCGTCTGGCTTCAGGGCCGCGTAATCATTGGTGAAAACGTAGGTGCCGGTGTAATGCGGCGTGTGCTCGCCACCTGCGCGCGGATTGCCGGGGCACAGATAGCACGACGGATCATACTGCGGCGACTGCGGCACAGCGGCGTCTTCCGTCTGTCCCTGCCACGGACGCTGCGTGCGATGCGGCGATACCAGCACCCACTCTCCACGAAGCGGATTCCAGCGGCGATGCGGCGTTGTCAGAAGTAACGGGTTCATTGCGCACGCTCCAGTTGCGCCAGAGCGCCATCTGCCGGTGTGCAGACGTAAATCTCAGCTTCGATGTTGAAGTGGTCTTTGTAAGCCGCGGCAAGCTGTGCGGTGAATTGCGGCACAGCGTCCGATGCAACAAGGCTCACGGTGCAGCCGCCAAAGCCACCGCCGGTCAGTCGTGCACCATAGCAACCGGGCAGCGTGATCGCCGTGGCTGCGAGGAAATCAATTTCTGCAACGCTGTCTTCAAAGTCGTCGCGCTGGCTGGCATGCGATCCATTCATCAGCTCGCCCAGCTTCACAGCATCGCCTGCCTTCATGGCAACCTCTGCTTCACGCACACGCGCATTCTCTGTAATGACATGTTTGCACCGCTTGTACACGTTGTTGCTCAGGCTGGCGCGTACCGCTTCCAACTGTTCTGTCGTCGCACGCCCAAGGTCTTCCGCTTCAGGAAAGCGCGTGCGAATGATGGCTTGTCCCTCTTCCAATTCGCGACGTCGCACACCGTAATCGCCCGTGGCCACGGAGTGCCGAACCATGCTGTTGGCAATCACAATGCTGCACTGCGCCAGGTTGCCGGTGTTCATCGGCAGCAGCTCGTATGTAAGCGTGCGCGTATTCAGCAGCAGCGCGTGTCCTGCGGTTGCCGCAGTCACAACGAACTGGTCCATGATGCCGCAGGGTGAACCGACGAACCGATTCTCTGCACGCTGGCACAGCAGCGCAATCTCCTTCGTCTCAAGCATTGTTCCCGCATGGCGCAGCAACGCAACGGCAGTGGCCACTTCAATGGAGGCCGATGAACTTAATCCCGCACCCAGCGGCACATTGCCGTCCAGTTCCATGCGGAAGGGTGGCACATCCATACCCAGCGCCCACAACTCATGCAGCACGCCTGCGGGATAGTCGCTCCATGCGCCGATGGCCTTCTCGTCGCGCGAACTGGCGTGCTCTCCGGGAAATGCTGTTGAGGTGAACACATAACCTTCCGCGGCAGCCGTCACGCTGGCCTTCGTTGCGAAAGGAATTGCCATGGGCAGAACCAACCCACCGGTGTAATCGGTGTGTTCACCCAGCAGGTTCACACGACCCGGTGCGTTTGTAAAAATTGCGGATGTCAAGCGTTCAACCCCTCTCGGCAGCATAGCGTGGCGATTCTGTAATGGAAACCCATGTATGCTTTCTGCGCAGCTCGACCACCTGATTTATGAGGTCTCAAAAAAATTCTATGCGACGTATTGTCTTTGCCTTGCTTGCTTCCGCACTTTCCTTGTCTGCCGTGGCGCAGACCAAACCCGCAGCACAAACCACGCTGGCAGCCACACCGCCTATGGGATGGAACTCGTGGAACTGGTTCGCCGGAAAGGTGACGCAGGACGACGTAAAGGCCGCAGCGGACCTCATCGTCTCCAGCGGTATGCGCGATGCGGGCTATGTCTACGTGAATATTGACGATACCTGGGAAGGCAAGCGCGACGCGAACGGCGTGCTGCACACCAACGAGAAGTTCCCGGACATGAAGGCGCTGGCTGACTATGTGCACAGCAAGGGCCTGAAGCTGGGCATCTACTCCAGCCCCGGCGACCAGACCTGCGCGAAGTACGAGGGTAGCCTGGGCCATGAGCAGCAGGACGCCGATCTGTATGCCTCGTGGGGTATCGACTACCTCAAGTACGATCTCTGCGGATTCCGCAAGGAGATGAATGGCAAGGCGCCGGATGACAAGCTGAAGCAGAACCAGATGATGCACGATGCTTACGAGAAAATGCATCAGGCACTGGTGAAGACGGGCCGTCCCATCATCTACAGCCTGTGCCAGTACGGCTTCGATTCCGTGTGGCAGTGGGGACCGTCTGTGGGCGCGAACCTGTGGCGCACTACGGGCGACGTACAAGCCAACTGGGCCTCCATCGCGCTCATTGCGAAGACGCAGATCGGACTTGGCAAGTACGCTGGCCCCGGCCACTGGAACGACCCGGACATGCTGGAAGTGGGCAACGGCAAACTTACGCCGGATGAAAACCGCGCACACATGGGCATGTGGTCTATGCTGGCCGCGCCGCTGCTCGCGGGCAACAACCTGACGCAGCTTTCACCGGAAGTCACCGGCATTCTGACGAATCGCGAAGTCATCGCGATCAATCAGGACAAGCTGGGCAAGCAGGCCGAGCGTGTCTACCAGGAAGGACCCATCGAAATCTGGTCGCGCCCGCTGGCAGATGGCGGTGTGGCGCTTGCCGTCATCAACTTTGGCGAAGATGAAAACTTTGTGCGTGGCATCTCGCTGCACCTGAAAGAAGCGGGTGTAAAGCCGGGCATGAAGGCGCACGATATCTGGAATGCAAAGGATCTGGGCGCGATCAAGGACGACTACAAGTATTCACTGAAGCGCCACCAGATGCTGCTGCTGCGTTTTTCGAAGTAAACCCTGGGTTGGCTCACTAAACACCGTCATCCTGAACGAAGCGAAGGATCCCGATGATGTTGCAATTGCCGAGGCAGTTTAAAGTTTTCGGAAGAAAACCCTCTCCCTCAGTGGTTACAGAAACATTGTCGGGATTCTTCATCACTTCGCTCCTCAGAATGACGGATGCTTGAATGCAGTTACCACTCCAGCCGCAAACCCGCCTGCAAACGCCGTTCGCGTGTGGGAGAGTTTGCCGACTGGCTGGCCATGCCAAAGGGCTTTCCCGTTAGTCCTTCCGCGGCAATGGTTGTTGCATCCTGAAACATAAACGGCACCACCCCATCCGTGCCCGCAGAACCCACAAGAAATGCACGCTGCTCCACCGTGGTTACGTTGACGTGATTCAGCAGGTTATACGCCTGCATCATCAGGCGCAGATGCGCACGATCATGCACCAGGGCAAAGGCGCGCGACAGGCTCAGATCGACATTCTCCGTCCAGGGCAGGCGCAGCGTATTGCGACCCAGGCTGGGGAGATAGTTCGCGCCACCGGAGTTGTTCAGGCTCTCGCGACCTCCCGGCAAGGACGAACCACCCGAGAGGTTATAGCTGTAAGGACGTCCGCTTTGAAACAGCAGAACCGGCGAGAGCGACCAGCCATTCACAACATGCCGCAACGCTGCATGGGTGCTATCCAGATGCGGCTGCCACACCGCAAGCATGGTCACGCGATGTCGATGATCGAAGTTCGATGGCGCGCGGTCATACAGCGGACTATACGGATCGAAGTGCGCGTTCTCATTGCGTGCCGTGGGGCCAGTCCGCACGGTATCCAGCGACTTGCTGTATGTCCACGAAGCACGCAGGGTGAGTGTGCGCGGCGTCTGATGCTGCAAGGTCAACGCCATTGCGTGATACGTTCCATTGCCATCGGAAAGGATCGCCGTCACAGGGCCGAACGCGGACGTCTTGCGCGCGGTGTACAGCGGCACATGAAACAGTTCGCCGCCGCGGGCGCCCTCTTCACCACCATTGCGCACAATGCGGAATGCGATGTTTGCAGTGGATGGTGCGATGTTGAGATCGACGGTGTCTGTCAGCTCACGACTCAGCGCAAGAACGTAGCTTCCTGAAACATGGGTTCGCGCGGCCACCTGCTGCGAGACAGAGAGTTCTGCGGTCTGCACCGCTGGCATCTGAAATGAACGCGAAAAAGCCCAAGCTGCGCCCGTGCTAGCCAACGGTCCAAACGGCGCGCAGGTGTACGTCGCGGGATAGCCAAAGTTTGTTCCATACGAGGCACACGCAGGATCGATGATGGTACGCGGTGTAATGCGAAGCTGCGTTTGGCTTGCAGTCTGCGCGGTGTTGGCAAGCGCACGCTGGATCGTGGTGCCGGGGATGCTGGAGAATTGAAACCCATAGCCCACACGCACCACCGTGCTGCTTGTTGGCGCATAGGAGATGCCCGCGAACGGTGCGAGGTTATTCGTGTCGGACGGCATTGTCTGCGTCGCCACAAAACTTCCGAAGACCGCGTCAATACTGGCGTTCGGATGCTGCGGTGGAGGTAGCCGATCCCACTCGTAACGCACACCTGCGTTGATGTGCAGTCGCGGCGTCACACGCCAGCGATCCGACACAAACGCGCTCCACTCCGCTGTATGAAAACGCGTTTCTGGAACGCTGCCGAACGTCTGCGTGAAGTTGGAAAAGCAGAAGTAATGTGGCTGCGAGTAAATCGACGGACATCCGCCATTCGGATAGCTGGAGGCGTTGTAGGTGTAGTCCGTGAGGAAGTCCACCAGCGCACCTGCATGTCCCGCTGCAGTGGAGTTCGCATAAAGATAGCGGCCATTGTTCGCTTCGCTTCCGGCAATGCGTTCGTCCGTTGCGATCAACGATGTGCCCATACTCACCTGATGCGCGCGTCCATGGAAACGCAACGTGATCGCGGCCTCTGCATTGCGTTCATCCGGCAATCTACGCAGCCCGGTAACAGGAGCGCTACCGAACGAAAAAGCATTCGACAGGTCTACCTGCGGTGCGCTGCCACCAGGCCCCGTATGCGGTTCCTGCGGCAACGGCGTCGGCGATTCCGCATAGGTAACATCGCGATTGTAGCCAACGCGCGCATCGACACTCCATCGCGGATGCAGCATGGTGGTCGTGTGCAAGAGCACGTCGTCACCTTCCGTACGAATGCTGCCGATGCTGCCGCGTCCACGCGCCACCACAGGCAGAGCATTCTGCCCCGCTGCAGAATCGAAGCGCACACGGTTCCATTGCACAGATGTGTTGCTGCGTGCGGTATCCCAATCCAGTCGCGGGAACAGCGACGTCTCGTTTGCATGGCGATCCAGCGTGCCACTGAGGCTGTCGATATAGGCCAGGCCCTTCGCAATGGCGGCGGCACTGACACCGCGATTTGCCAGCAGCGCGCGCTGCACCGAAGTCAGCGAATAAAACGCGCTGTCTGACGGGCTGGACATAGCAGGAAAGCTTCTGCGTTGACCATCCACGGCAACAAAGCCATAGGCTCCGCGCAGCCCCAACCTGCCACCAAGAGAACCGCCGAATTGTTCGCGTTGATCGCGCGGCTTCACCAGCGTCGTTGTGGGCGATCCATTGTTGTAACGAGTCGTTATGCTGAAAGGATTCGCCGCGTTCCCCGCGCTGTTGCGGATCAGGAAGAACGCTGCGCCGTGAATATCCTCGCCACCGCGACATGTGACGGTCCGCAAGCTGCCGCCCGCGCCATGCGGTTGCAAGGCATCCGCATCCGCCACGGCGCGCACACCGAATTCCTGCACCGCCTCCTGCGTGATGGCGAAGGGCAGAGCACTGCCGCCGCGCGGCTGCATGTCAAACTGCCGCGTGTGGTCCGCGCCGTTCAGTGTGAAGCGGTTCAGAGCCGGGTCCTGCGCACGCACAGACAGTCGGGCATTATCGGTATCTCCCACAGCCTCCGGTGCACTTTCTTCGGCAGGATTCAGCACCACATCCGCGTCTTCCGCTGCAACCAGCGGTGTGAGCACTGCCAGCGATTGGAATCTGCGACCATCCAACGGCAGCATCTGCAACTGCTGCGGTGACAGATTTGCATTCAACGGAGAATCAAACTCCACAGCGGGAGATGCGCTGACCTCCACCGTCTGACGCACTCCACCCATCTGCATGCGCGGCAGAAGCCGCATCGTCTTGCCAACGGCGACATCCACCGCATCGACCTGTAATGAGTTGAACCCTGCTGCCGCAGCGGAAAGCACGTAACTTCCTGGCGCGAGCGATGGAAAGAAAAACTCGCCCAGACGATCTGACTGCAGCGTACGTTGCTGGCCCGTGTGTACATCGCGCAGCGTCAGACTAACCGCGGGGATCGCGGCCCCATTGGGATCGCGCACCACGCCATTCAGTGCGCCTGTAGACGCATCCTGCGCCAGTGCAGCAGGCATGGCTGCGAGACTCAGCAGCAACGCAGCGAACGTTCTGCGGGAGTGGAGAAAAACTCTGATGCGAAACAACCTGAGCAAGTGAAACAGCACTCCGCAACCGCACACTGAAGCGCGCGGCTGGCTTCTTCGGAACACACCACTGCGAGAACAAAAGATGCTGCTGCTGAAGTCCACCTGTGTAATCCGGAGGACTTCTTATTCGTAAGGATTCGAGTGTTCGCAGCGTAGCGTTTTTAACGGGAAAAGGCAAAGCCTGCAAACCAAGAGAGAGGGCGACGGAGTTTCCGTCGCCCTCTCCTGGTTTGGTTGGCAGGTTCGTTAGAAGTGGAAGCGTGCTCCCAACTGCACCTGGCGGGGGCTGTATGCCAGATTGCTGTTGACGGAGGTACGCGTTCCGAATGCGGAGCTGTAGGTGAGTGTGTTGGCTGTGGCGCTAGTTCCGATGGAGTAGCCCGTGGTTGTCACGCCGGTGGTGTTGTAGTGGTTCGCAATGTTGAAGCTCTCGGCCAGCAGCTCCAGGTTCATGCCCTCGCGGATATCGAAGCGCTTGGAGATACGCAGGTCAGCGACCATGGTGCGGGGCAGCTTGTACGTATTGCGTCCGATGTTGGCGATGCGGAATGCACCGTTGGAGCCGTTGATGCCACCGCCGATGGCGGACAGCGTGGAGCCGTTATCGCCGAGAGCCGTGGTGGGTGTACCGGTGGAGGCCAGCGAGTACGGCAGGCCAGTCTGCGCAGCGAAGCTGGGCGAGACTTCCCACGAGTTGGTGAGGTAGCCCAGCGGTCCGTGCACAAACTTCGGCGTCTGGTAGACGGCGTACATCACCAGGCGCTGGGGCACGTTATTGTCCGAGTTGCCGTAGTCAGCCGCGGTGTTCAGCGGATCCGTGTAGGCATTGGTGCTGGTGAAGGTGGTGCTGTTAACACCGTTATCCAGAGCGTGTGAGTAGGTATAGTTCACGTCGAAGGACAGGCCGTTGGTGACCTGGTGTTTCGCTTCCAGAACCACACCGTGGTAGCTGGAGCTGGCATTGCTGACGATAGCCGTGACCGCACCGAAGACCGGGTTGGGACGCTGGCTGCTGGCGTAGGCGTTGGGTCCGTTCACGCCTGCGGCAACGGTGCCCGTGGCACCCTTGGCGTAAAAGCGCGTGGTCAGCTTGCTGCCATTGGCCAGAGGGCCCTTGCCGGTGGAATCCGAAACCGTGTAGGTGACGGAGGTGGTCGGCGTGGGCAGGTTGGCGTCCACGAAGTTCGGCATTTCGCGGCCAAGTGCGCCGATGTAGCTGACGCCTACCGTGGTCTTCCAGCCGATGGAGCGCTGGATGGAGAGATCAAACTGCTCCGAATAAGGGTTCTGGAAGCCCGGAGCGAAGTAGGTGGAAGCAGGAGCCGCACCGGCGGAACCCACGCTGGCAATAACCGCCGGAAAGGCCGGTGCACCGGACTGCGACGACGTGTAGTTGAAGGTGAGCTGGGAGACCGGCACACCGTTCACCTGCGTTGCGTTGCCGGTGGAGGTCAGCGCGCTGTAGATGGTGGAGTTGATGGTGCGGCCATAAAAGAGACCGAATCCACCACGGATGCTGGTCTTGCCGGTGCCGAAAGGATCCCACGCAAAGCCCACGCGCGGAGCAATGTTGTTTTTATCCGACGGCATCACACCGGTCTGGGCAATCGCATTGGTGCCGAAGTTTCCTCCCGTGACCGGCAGGCCTGCATAGGGGCTGGGAAAGAGTTGCAGCTCATAACGCAGGCCATAGGTGATGCTGAGGTTCGGAGTGGCCTTCCACTCGTCCTGCGCGAAGATGCCAATGTCGTGCGTGACGAATTGGAACGCTGTGGGGCCGAAGGCCTGCTGGAAGGACGAGTAGTTCTTTGCCTTGTTGTAGACGTTTGGATCGGTGCTTTGGCCGAGATACCAGTCGCTCAGGTATTGGCCTACGGTGGAATAGCTGAAGCTGCCAAACTGGCTGCGCAGGTTCTGGCTCAGGTCGTAGGTGTGCAGGTAGTCCATACCGAACTTCACGTTGTGCGAGCCGCGCGTCCAGTTAGCGGTGTCAGCCACCTGCCAGCGGCGTTCATCGGGATAGCGCTGGCGCTGCAGGAAGGTCTGCGTGCCGAAGTTGAAGCCGTTCGTAATGCCCACGTTCGGCGGCAGGCCGAGCGGGTTGGTGTATGTGCCGCCACGGGCTCGCTGAATATAGTTCTGCTCGTACGCAGTGGCCGGGGTCTGAGCAAACTCGTACTCAAAATCGCGACCGTACTGGTAACGCACTTCATTGACGAGGTTGCTGGTGATGGTGGTGTCCAGCTTGGCTACGCCAAAAGTGAGCTTCACAAAGTCATCACCGAAAGAACGCGTGCCATAGGTGTTGGTGGCCTGCGTCTGGATGCCTGCGGGCGATGCCCAGTTGAGGCGGTTGACTTCAAAGGTGGCGTGGTTGCGACCATTGATCTGCCAGTCAATCTTGGGGAAGAAGATATTCTGGTCGCCGGTACGCGGAACAGCACCGAGCATGGTGTTCAGCGCCGTGAGGCCAGCGTTGTACAAAGGTACGGCATTAGCGTACTGGTTGTAATTCCCCAGATAGAGCTGCGCGAGGGTGCAGTTGCTCTGGTCTACCGTGGACGGCAGGGCAGGGTTGGTAATTGTGCCAGGGCCGGACGGATTCGGAATGGTGGAGGATGCTCCGCAGGTCTTGCCCGTAGGCAGCGCGGCGTCAGGAGCCGCAAAGAACGTGGCCGGGCTGCTGGCAACGCCCGTTCCGGGGAAGTTGCGCTTGAACTTGTCAATGGCAAGCAGGAAGAAGAGCTTGTCCTTGATGATGGGGCCACTGACTGCGCCGCCAAACTGCTTGCGCCAATCCTTAGGCTTGATCACGTTCGTGACCGGGCCGGAGGAGGTGACGGTGGTGAGCTGCGTCGTCGGCGACTTGGAACCCCAGCCAGCGTCACGGTCACGGAAGTAAAGGTCGCCGTGGAACTGGTTGGTACCGCTCTTGGTGACGGAGTTCACAACACCGCCAACAGCGCGGCCGTATTCCACGGTGTAGTTGGAGGTGTTGACCTGGAACTCCTGAATGGAGCTCTGCGCAGTGGAATAACCGGCGCGCGTACGTCCGCGCTCTTCCGCGAAGAAGGCCTGGTTATCGTCCGCACCGTCAATGGTGATGTTGTTCTGCAGAACGCTCTGGCCGCGGAAGCTCAGCAGGCCAAAGCCGTCCGAGTTGGACACAACACCGGGCGTGAGGGCCGCATAGCTGGACCAGCGATAGTTGTTCACCGGCAGGTTCTGCAGCACGTGCTGTTCAATCACACTGTTGAAGTCCGGCGAGGTGGTATTGATGGCTGGAACTTCTGAGGAGACCGTGACCTCTGTGCTGGTTCCCGCTGCGGCAAGGTTTGCGTCCACGTTGGTCAACAGACCGACCTGCACCACGACAGCGGTGGACTTGTACGTGCCAAAGCCAGCAGAGGTAACTTCAACGGTGTAGGAACCGGGCTGAAGATGGATGGCGCGGAAATAGCCCTGATCGTCGGCCTTGACGGTCTGCGAAGCCGAGGTGCCATTGTTGGTGACGGTGATCTGTGCGCCGGGTACGACTGCGCCACTGGGATCATGAATGATGCCGCCTACGGCACCGTCCACGGCCGACTGCGCGAATGCGCCCATCGCCGCCCCGGACATTAGTACTGCCGCAAGCGCAAGGCTGCGTAAGGGTTTCATTTGCATCGAAAAGTCTCCTGAAGTTTTTTCGCGTTCCATATGCCTGCCGAAGCGATTGCCGACAGGGTCGTTCGGATATTTTTTTGCGGGGCGTAAGTGAAACTCTGAAGGCCCTCTGCGAAAAGTCCCCTCTGAGTCTGGCAGATCACTGTCAACAGCACGTGAATGCGCGGGGGATACCGTATGTTGTCCGGTGGCTCCATCTTCTCCCATTAACGCGCGCAAAAAAAGCTATTTCGCTTGTGCAGCATGTGGGAAACGCGTTCCATTTCGGCACGGGAAGCGCGTATCCACTAAACTGATAAAGGCACTGATGTTTATTGACGAAACAAGAATTCGGGTGAAGGCGGGAGACGGCGGCAATGGCTGCATGGCCTTCCGCCGGGAAAAGTTCGTTCCGCGGGGCGGTCCGTCCGGCGGCGATGGCGGCCACGGCGGCGACATCCTGATGCGTTCCAGCGAAAAACACAACACGCTGGTGCACTTCCGCTTCAACCCGGAACACAAGGCAGATCGCGGTACGCACGGCGAAGGCTCCAACATGAGCGGCCGCAGTGGCGAGCACACCATTCTGGCCGTGCCGGTGGGAACGCAGGTCTTCGACGAAGATACTGGCGACCTGATTCATGATTTCCGCTATCCCGACGAACAGATTGTGGTGGCGCGCGGTGGTCGCGGAGGACGCGGTAACCAGCACTTTGCCACCAGCACCCATCAGGCTCCGCGCGAGCATGAACTGGGTCGTCCCGGCGAAGAAAAGCATCTGCGGCTGGAGCTGAAGCTGCTGGCCGATGTGGGCCTGGTTGGTTATCCGAATGTGGGCAAATCGACCCTGATTTCGCGCCTTTCCGCAGCTCGTCCCAAGATTGCGAACTACGCCTTCACCACGCTGGAGCCCAACCTGGGCGTGGTCAAGGTGGGCGATTTCCCGCATGAACAGTCGTTCGTTATCGCGGATATGCCCGGACTGATCGAAGGCGCCAGCCAGGGCGCGGGTCTGGGTATCCAGTTCCTGCGCCATATTGAGCGCACCAGCGTTCTAGCCCACCTGGTCGACGTTTCCGATGGCAGCGGCCGCCCAGACCCGGTGGAGGACTTCAAGGTGATAGCGGGCGAACTGGAAGAGTTTGGCCACAACCTGGAAGACAAACCTGTCATCGTCGTTGCCGCCAAAATCGACGCCGCCAACCCGGACAAGCTGAAGAAACTGCAGACTTACGCGAAACGCCGCAAACTGCCTTTCTATGCCATCTCCGCCGTTACCGGCGAGGGCATTGAGGCGCTGAAATTCGCTCTGGGAGCAGCCGTGGAAGAGCATCGCAAAGGCATTGAAGTGGTGCCACCGCCTGCGCCCGCTCCGCGCAAACACAAGAGCGCTTACCCGCCGCCGCTGGCCAGCAAAAAAACATCGCGATAAAACCGCAGTGCATGGTCTGACCTCTTTTTGTTACAAAGGTGGGGTCAGATGAAACGTCTTCCCTTCCTATCCGCCTCTCTGGTCCTCGGCGCGCTGCTTGCCAGTTGCTCGAAAACGCTTCCTGCGCAAGAGATTCCTATCTCCAAGCAGAACGTGCTCAAGCAGGACAACGTCATCCGCGGCCAGAAGCTCTTTGGCCAGAACTGCGCTGCGTGTCACGGGGCGAACGCCACCGGTGGGATGGGCCCAAACCTGACCATGTCCGCGCTGGTGCGCCACGATGTTGGCGGCAAAGACATTGGCACGGTGATCCATGAAGGCCGCATGGATAAAGGTATGCCCGCCTTCCCACAGATCACTGAGGAGCAGGTTTCCGACATTGCCGCGTTTCTTCACGCACGCATTGACGCCTTTACGCGCGCCTCTGCTTTGGGTGCCAGTGCATTTGCTGGTTCTCTGAATGTTGGTGATGCCAACGCGGGCAAGGCTGTCTTTGCCGCGAAATGCGCCACCTGCCACTCCGTTACGGGCGACCTGAAGGGCATTGCCACCAAACGCGATCCCGCAGAGCTGGAACAGGCAATCCTGCTGCCCAAGGCGAAGCCGGAGACGGGTTCCGTGACAGCCGCAGGAAAGAAGTACGAAGGCCGCTTCCTGCATCGCGACGGCTTTACCGTGACGCTGCAAACCGCTGATGGCGTTTCGCATACGTGGGAAACCGATCACGTGACTGTGAACGTCCCCGACCCACTGAAGGGCCATAAGGCGCTGTTGCCCACTTACACCGATAAGGAAATTCATGATGTTTTCTCGTACCTGGAAACGCTCAAGTAGCGCCGTTCTTTTCTCGTTGGCGTGCCTGACCGCAGGTGCGCAGAAGAAACCTGCGACAGCCTCGGTGGCCGCAGTGCAAAGCCTGCCCAGCGTCGGTGCGGACTGGTCGCAGTACAACGGCGATAACTCTGGCCGCCGTTACTCCACGCTGTCGCAGATAAACAGCACCAACGTGAAGAACCTGACGCTGGCGTGGACGCTGCCAACGAAGGGCCTGGCGGTCAAGGGTACGCCCGTCGTTGTGGACGGCGTGCTGTACGTCACCTCGCCCAACCATGTGTGGGCCGTGGATGCTGTCACCGGCCTGAAGCTGTGGAACTACGAACGCAAGTCGCCCGGCAACATGATTGCCAACCGCGGCGTCGCGTATCTGGATGGCAAGGTCTACTTCGGCACACCGGACGCCCACGTCATCGCGCTGGACGCGAAGACCGGCAAGGTGGTGTGGGACAAAGAAGTGGGCGATGTCACCTTTGGCTATTACATCGCCGTTGCGCCGCTCGTGGTGAAGGACAAGCTGATTGTGGGCACCAGCGGCGATGTATCCGACGTGCCACACGCGCTCTACGCCCTGGATCCTGCCAACGGCAAACAGTTGTGGAAACTGAACACCATTCCCTCCGCGGGCGAACCCGGTGCGGACACATGGCCCAGCGAAGAGGCGCGGAAACATGGCGGCGGACCGTTGTGGGTTACGGGAACCTATGACCCGGAACTGAACCTGATGTACTGGGGCACGGGCAATCCGCATCCTGTGCTGGCAGGCAACGTCCGCGAAGGCGCGAACCTGTACACCTGCACCATCCTGGCCGTTGACCCCGATACTGGCAAGATCAAGTGGTACTTCCAGCCCAGCCCGCATGACACGCGCGACTGGGACGCGGTGGAAACCAACATCCTGTTCGATGCCACCATCAACGGCAAGCCGCGCAAACTGCTCTCGCACGCCAGCCGTAATGGTTATTACTTCCTGCTGGATCGCGTAACGGGCGAGTCCCTTGTTTCCACGCCGTTTGTCCCGCTGAATTGGGCCAAAGGCGTCAATGCCAAGGGTGAGCCGATCCCCGATCCTGCCAAGGAAGAGACGCCCGGCGGCGTCCTTATCCGCGGTGTGGCTAACGGCAGCGCCAACTGGCCTCCGCCCGCATTCAGCCTGCAGACCGGCCTGTTTTACGTAAATGCGGAAGAAGGATGGTCGTACTGGTACTCCGCTCTGGATGCCAGCGGCAAGCCGGAGGATCACCAGGGAGGCTCGGGCATTTCGCTGGAGGAAAACAGCTTCCTGCTGGCGCTGGATCCGAAGACGGGCAAGGAAGTCTGGCGCAGAGACACCGGCCGCAACACCCGCAATTACAGCGGCCTGTTGACTACGGCAGGGCATCTGCTCTTCGGCGGCGATGCGTATGGCAACCTCTACGCGCTTGACCCAGCAACGGGTAAATCGTTATGGCATGCGCGTCCCGGCGGAAACCTGACCAACGGCCCCATGACCTTCGAACGCAACGGACGGCAGTACGTGGTCTTCGGCGTAGCGGATACGCTCTATACCTTTGCGCTGCCACAGTAAACGCGACAAAAGTAGAGACAGAACAAAGCGGTGGATTTCCTATGGGAATCCACCGCTTTCCTTTAGGACTGGATGAACAGAAGAGGGAGCCCGAAGGCTCCCTCTTGCATTGCGTTCGAAAGCAGTAGGGTTACGCGCCCACCGGCTCCGCAACTTCCTTCAGACGCTTTTCCAGCAGGGTTTCCAGCTCTTCCAAAGCCTTGGAGAAGCCTTCGATGCCTTCCTTCAGCTTGTCGTGCGCCATGCGGTCTTCCGCGTGCATCTTCTCGAAGGTAGCCTTGTCGATCGTGATCTTCTGGATGTCCAGCGACTTCGCCTTTTCGGCGTCCAGCTTCTTTACGAGCAGGCCTTCCTTGCTGTTCAACTCATCCAGCAGCTTCGGCGCAATGGTCAGCAGGTCAGAACCGGCCAGCTCTTCAATCTCACTGATGTTGCGGAACGAAGCGCCCATCACCTGGGTCTTGTAGCCGAACTTCTTGTAATAGTTGAAGATGGTCGTCACAGAGATGACGCCGGGGTCTTCCGCACCGGTGTAATCCTTGCCCGTGTCCTTCTTGTACCAGTCAAGGATGCGACCAACGAACGGCGAAATGAGCGTAACCTTCGCCTCAGCACACGCAATGGCCTGGTGCAAGCCGAAGAGCAGCGTCAGGTTGCAGTGAATGCCTTCCTTTTCCAGCTCCTCGGCGGCCTTAATGCCTTCCCACGTGGAAGCGATCTTGATGAGGATGCGGTCCTTGCTGACACCAGCAGCCTCATACTGCGCAATGATGTCCTTTGCCATTGCGATCGTCTTCTCCTTGTCGTAGGAGAGGCGGGCGTCGACTTCCGTAGAGACGCGCCCCGGAACGATCTTCAGGATCTCGCGGCCAAAGGCCACGGCCAGCGTCTTGAAGGCTTCGGCGGCAACGGCCTTATCGTCAGAGTTTGCGCCGGCCTTCTGCTTTGCGGCCTTCAGCACGTCGTCCACAATGTGGCTGTATTCCGGCATGTTTGCCGCAGCGGTGATCAGCGACGGGTTGGTGGTCGCGTCGGTCGGCTTGAACTTCTCCATCGACTTCATGTCGCCAGTGTCGGCCACCACGGTGGTGTACTGCTTGAGTTGGTCCAAAAGCGTCGCCATTTGCGTTCTCCTTCGAATGTCCCTGAGCAAAAAATTCGTTTCACTCTCTATTTTACGCCTGTTCCTGACTCTTATTTGGATGCCGTGCACTGGAGGATCACACTGTCTCGGCCCCGGGGTGGATGACTTTACAGACTGTCATTCTGCGCAGCTTCCGGCCCATCCGTCATCCTGGAGCGTAGCGAAGGCGAAGGAGTTTACAGACACAAGTGATGAAACAGTTTCCTTCGGCTGCGCACTATGGGATTTGCCCAGGATAACGGCGTTTAGCTGCCGGCTTAAGGAAGCGCGACGCTGACGCTCGTGCTGCGCTGTTCGCCGGTGCCATTCACCGAGGCGATCCAATACCGATAGCGATGTCCGCTGACTACTGATTTGTCTGCATAGGTAAATCCGCGCAGCGGTTCCTGCGTGAGCAACGTGGTGTTTCCGGACTCCTCGCGGTAGACACGATACCCCGTAACCCCTGCATCATTCGGCGGTTGCCACACCAGGTCAACTTCCGGCGTGGAGAGCGTGTTGGCCAGCGCCTCCAGACTTGTCGGCGGCAACGGCAGCGGCAGCTTTGCCGAGGCAGCGACGGTCACACTGGCCGAGTCGCTGTCCATCAGGAACGATTCCCCACCCAGCAACACCGTACGACGACGGAAGACGGTGTAGCGCTGTTCTTCACCAACATGGCCGCCCGTATCCAGTGTTCCGTCAGAAATTTCATGTGTTTGCTTTCCTGTGGCCACATCCGACGCAGAAAGCAGGGTGGAGCGGGCGGTGTCTTTTCCACGCGACACGCGCAGCATTACGCCGTCTTCACCCGGTTGCCACCGCACCAGAATGCCCTGGGCCACAGGTTCCGCGCGCAAACCACTGATGACTGCAGGAGCGGCTCCAGCCGCCGTCTTCACCTCAGTCCATCCCGCACCGTTCCCAGCGGAGTTCACCAGCCGCACGCGATACACCAGCGTACGTGCGTTCCCCTCTGCCAATGTCGCGGGCAGCACATCGTGATAACCACCGGGCGCACCGGCCGTTGCCGCGAGATGCGTAATGGGCGTGCAGCTGGCGCTGGTGAACGCCTCCGCACGGCAAACTTCAGCCTGCATCGCCCCGGCGCTGTGCTTCCCCGTCAGCGAAACACCATCGGTAGTACGCGTCGGATTTGTCCACGCCAGATCGACCACATTTCCCACGCGCGTTGCAGCCAGACCATGTACCGCAGCAGGTAAGTGCAACGATGGCGGACGCACCGGCCCCTGACTGGCGCAGCCGATGAGCAACGGTAGCAGCACCGCAATGGGTGCAATGGATTGTCTGTTACGGAACACGGCCTGGATCACATTCACGAGCCTAAAGTCCACTGGCAACCTTTTGCAAAGAAACACGATTTTTTTACTTCGCTGCCATGCGGACATCTTTCCGTCCAAATTCAACATCTTTTGGCTACGTAAAGTGTCGAAACAAGGGAGATCGGCTGATGGCAACATCCGGAGAAGCAAAGGACGCAATCATTACAGACGGTCCGCCTCCTCCCACAAAAACTGGTGATCCGGTAGCTGGAGAAGCCGCAGAGAGCTTCATCGCGGAAAAGAAGCTCGGCGAACGCATTAAGCAGCTTCGTCTGAAGAAAGGCATGGGCCTCGTTGAACTTGGCCGTCACACGGGCCTCAGTGCCAGCTTTCTGTCGCAGCTCGAAACGGGCCGCGTGGTGCCGACATTGCGTAACCTGGCCCGCATCTCGCTGGTGTTTTCCAAGGACCTGAGCTACTTTTTCGAACCGGAACCGAAGACGCTCTTCCGCGTGCAGCGTGGCAAGGACCGCATTCGCCTTCCGCAGAGTGGCACAGATGATCCGGCTTACTACTTTGAATCGTTAGGCTACCTAATTCCGGATCGCCAGCTTGACCCGTACTTCGCAGAGTTCCTGCCGAACGTAACGCCGCGGCGCGCGCATCAACATCCCGGCTCCGAGTTCCTGTACGTTCTGGAAGGCGAAATGGACATCACGCATGGAGAGGCCACGCACCGGTTGGAGCCGGGCGACGCCGTCTACTTCGATGCGAATACGCCGCACAGCTATGCCAATGCCGGACAGGCCCCCGCCAAGGCACTCATCGTCACGCTGCAGAGCAATGCGAGCACTTCACAGAGTGGCGGCGCACTGCCAGGTGGCAACGTAAAGAAACCGGGTCAAACGAAGGCACCACCACACATTAATCCGGATCAGGGCTTCAATCCGGATCAGGGCTTCGAATAAAAGAACTTCTCCACTGCGTTCCAGTCCTCGACGCGTGTCCATTCCTTCGCAAACTTATTATGGGGTGCGGAGAAGAGCAGCCCCTTGCCCTGAAAGGAACGCAGTTGCCGTGGGTTGTCGTCGATCAGGTAATCGGCAGACAGAATGCCCTTGTCGCCACAGAAGACGATGTGCGAAGGCCGAATAAAGGGAAAATGCTGCTCCATCCATGCGAATTTCGCTGCAAAACTCATCGGCACTTCCATCGCAGCAGAAGCAATGAAAATCTCGTGGTCACGGTTCAGCCGCTCAAGCACGCGCTGCGCATCCGGCATCAGTTCCAGATGGCGAAAGAACTCCGGCTCGCTCAGATAACCTTCCAACGCCGTATGGTGCGCATCCGGCACGCACTGCCACAGCCATTTGCCGTCCATGTCATCTATCGAAAGCTCGCAGCGGAAGTCTGCGTTATAGCGGCGGATGTGTTCCGCGACGGTGTCCGCCATGACTTCGTCCATGTCCACACAAATTCTGGCCATTCTTCGACCGTAGCATGACGCAACGGAGAAAATGAAATGCCGCATTGCACTGAAAACGGTGCATATGCAAACTCTCTGCATCCGCTGCCGGAATCCGCCATCTGAAATCGGGTATGGCTGCAACCACAATGGAAGAGTTCGGCGAGTCAGCCGAGGTGATGCACGCGGCAGAACAGCCGTGGCGACCGAAGCATAACCCCTGGCTGATTGCCCTCACAGTAACCCTGGCTACCTTCATGGAGGTGCTGGATACCTCCATCGCCAATGTGGCGCTGCCACATATCGCAGGAGGACTCGGCGCGTCGCAGGACGAAGCCACGTGGGTCATCACCAGTTACCTGGTGGCGAACGCCATCATCCTTCCGGCTTCTGCGTATCTGACCACGTTCATCGGGCGCAAGAAGTTCTACATGATCTGCGTGGTCATCTTTGGCATCTCGTCAGCCATGTGCGGACTGGCGCCTACCCTGCCTATCCTGATCCTGTTCCGGCTGATCCAGGGTGCTGGCGGCGGCGGACTTGGGCCCAGCGAGCAGGCCATTCTTGCCGATACCTTCGAGCCGAAGCAGCGAGGGCAGGCATTCGCGCTGTACGGTCTGGCCGTGGTTGCGGCTCCGGCGATTGGACCAACGCTGGGTGGATGGATCACCGACAACTATGACTGGCGATGGATCTTCTTCATCAATGTGCCGGTGGCGATCCTGTCGCTGGTCTTGACGACTCGCATGGTGGAAGATCCTCCGCACATTACCAAGGAAGTGGCTGCGAACAAGCTCAAGGGTCTGAACCTGGATTACATTGGGTTCGGTCTGCTGGCACTTGGCTTCGGGTCGCTGGAGTTTGTGCTGGATAAGGGCCAGGAAGACGACTGGTTCGGTTCGCAGATGATTACGATCTTCGCCATTGTGTGCGCGGTGTCGTTGATCAGCCTGATCGTGTGGTCGCTGTGGCGGTTGAAGAAGGGCGATAAACCCATCCTGAACCTGACACTGTTCAAGCAGCGTAGCTTTGCCGTGTCGTTCACGCTGCTGTTTGTGCTGGGCTTCTCGCTGTATGCGTCGACCGTGCTGATTCCGCAGTATGTGCAGACGTTGCTGGGTTACACGGCGGAGCTTGCGGGGCTTGTCATCTCACCGGGCGGCGTCACGATCATGCTGATGATGCCGGTTGTTGGCATCTTGATTACGCGTCTTGATCCGCGTGTGATGATCTCGTTTGGCTTTGCGCTGCTGACGTATTCGCTGTACCTGATGCACTCGCACATGAATCTTGGGTCGTCGTTCGCGGATATTATGTGGCTGCGCATTGTGCAGGCGGCTTCGCTGGCGTTCCTGTTCATTCCCATCAACACCATCGCGTACAACAACATTCCGCGTTCGCAGAACAACGATGTCAGCGGACTTTCGAATCTTGCGCGTAATGTGGGTGGGTCCGTGGGTACGGCGTTCGTGGCGACGATGTTGTCACGCCGCTCGCAGGCGCATCAGGGGTACATGATCCGCAACCTGACACCAACCAGCCAGGCCTTCAACGACCGGGTGAACAGCGTTGCCGGATTCCTGCAGGGCAGTCGCGGTCCCGGAGGTGGCAACCATGCCGATGCGATCTCCGCAGCGCAGGGCAACATCTACAACATGCTGCACAACCAGGCGTCGATGCTGGCTTATCTGGACATCATCGCGGTGCTGGCGGTGTTCACGGCCATTATGGTTCCGCTGGTGTGGATTGTGCCGAAGACCACTCACGCGGAAGGCGACGCACCCGCGCACTAAACCATCCGCAACACAATCACCACAACGAATGGCCGCTCCTTCCGGAGCGGCCATTTGCTCTTGCGCGGAACCTTCCGCAATGGGATTGGGGAGGGTACCCCCTCCCCCCTGTTTTTGCAAAATCGTCTTGCGAAAGGACTTACAGCGCTGGTGCCTGTAAGATCGCCTGCCCATGGGGGTTAGAGGCAAAATCCTCTTTCTATGGGACTTACGGCTGCGTGGCTAGTGCCGTTAAGAGCTTCTACTTCTATTGTAGCTATCCAGAGGAAATACCATGCCAACTGTATTTCCCTTTGGTTTGTTATGGATAATCCGCAGCGGCTATTGACAACAATTTTGGTTTGACGAAGCGGTGTCTTTTAATGTTATCTTCCGAGAAAATCTTCGACCTTAGAAAGTAAGCCCGGCGAGGATTCAATTTCACATTCCCAAATGATCAGCATCCGCCAACCGAGTTTTTCGAGGCTGACACTATTTGCAAGATCACGGGCTACATTCCTTTGTAACTTGGGAACCCAGTATTCCGGACGCGTTCCAGGTAGCCGACCTTCCCGGCAACCGGAATGCTGGTGCCAAAAACAGCCGTGGACAAATATCACTTTGCGGCGGCCAGGAAAGACAACATCTGGCTTTCCTGGAAGATCTGTGCGATGAAGTCTGAAGCGATAACCAGCCTTATGTAGAAGAGAACGCAGAAAAATTTCGGGCTTGCTATTCTTGCTACGAATCCGCCTCATATTCTCGCTGCGTCGCCTTGCATCGAGACTGTCCATGCTTGTTTAGATGGCAAGGTCCATCGGAAGGTCAGAAATATCCTTCAGACGCTTTCCCTCGATCATGATTCGGAGCAGGTCAGCACTTTCACTCTGCTGAAGTTCTTCGACTGCAGCTACCAGTTCTGGAAGTGCGAAATGGTAAACACAATCCACGTCACCGGTACCAAGTGCGAGTGAAGAGAGGCGGCTAGGAGTTGGCTCTCCCGTCACTACAACAACATGTGGAAGACGCCCCTTCCGGTTTCGGATGAGATTTAACGCTTCAGAACGAGCATTTTGTGCGCGGTCACTGCGCATAGTCCACTTACACGAGATGCTGGCGTGCAAGATTGGCAGTCCACCGTTGACTTCCCGCAGACTCGCGAGTCTGCAAACATCCTCATCAACCAGTTCTTTCGGGAGATTGATGTTTGCGTCGGCCTCAAGAGCCCGCACCACAACGATATCCGGCGCAATAGTGTAGTCATTTCCCAAGGCTGTTCGTAGTTCAGGGTCTTTCGCGGAGGCCCTTGCAAGTGCTGCAAGGTGACCGTACTGTTCGAAGCGAGCTAACACTGCCTGGTTGCGTGCTGTGATCTGTTCGATTGTCCAAGTGCCTGGCCGCAAATGAGCAAGTTCAGCAAATGTCGCCCTGATGTAGTTAGCAACTATCTCTTCAAACTTGCGACCGGACATCTGTCCGGCTAGACGTTCTCCCTTAATTTCAGTTCCGATCCGCTGGAGAATGCCGATGGCTATAGCAACGCTGGCACGGTTTGAGCTATCGGCATTAGCAGGAATTCCCTTTTCGTCTGTAAAGAGCACACGTTCCATCAACGCTGCATGAAATGTGCGTCTTGCTTCTGCAAAAAACGAGGGTGCTTTCTGCAGTTCGGTGGAGGAAGGGACCGGCACGATATCGCTCAACTTGCCACCTTGAAAAGCCGTCTTGCAGTAAGCGCTAAAACAACTTGCGTTGCAACTGCCTTGGCTACAGGTGGAGGGAATGCGTTGCCGACTTGTCTATAGGCATGTGTCTTTGCCCCGGCGAATTGCCATTCATCAGGGAATCCTTGAATACGTGCGGCCATGCGAACGGTTAGGCGAGGCATCCCCACAAAATCTCGTTCTGGAGCTTCCTCTGCCAAGGTGCTTCCATTTACGCCTAAGGCTGCCCATGCTCTACGGGCACGCGTCGGTCCCAGATCGGGCCCTCCGTGCTTCTTGCTTCCTCCGACCAAGGTGGGTGCGATTTCATCCGCTCCGGCTTTCCAGGCATCCATACCTTTCCACCCGTTCACTGCCATGAGGTCGTGCAGCGCCTCTCCTACAGTTTTAGGAGGCATGGTTGATGGGATTGGCCATCCAAATGAATCGAAGTAGCGTTCTTGTAATGCCACAAATACAACTCGGGGCCTTAGCTGCGGAACGCCAAAATCCGAAGAGTTCAGCAGGTGCCATCCTGTCTTGTAGCCAAGCTTTTTCAGTTCACCAGCAATATATTTTCGATAATCTGCAAAAACCGCATCGAGGATTCCACGGACGTTTTCAATCAAGACGGCCTTGGGACGAAGTTGGTCGATGATGTGGATACCCGTAGGGAAAAGGTTTCTCTCATCCTGATCACCTAACTGTTTGCCAGCCTTCGAGAATGGTGGGCATGGAAGCCCACCAGATACGATGTCGACCCCCTTGAACGCGGAGACATCCGTAAATTCCCGAAGGTCTCCTTGTATAACATTCCACTTCGGTCGGTTGAAACGTAACGTTCTGCAGGCATGCGGATCAATTTCAATGAGTCCTGCATGTTCAATGCCCGCCTGCTCGAGACCGAGTGCTTCTCCCCCTGCGCCTGCGCAGAGTTCCAAGGTTGTGAGGCCAGATTTCATTGATGCAAGTTTAGCTGTAGAACGGCTCATAAGCGGCTCGATTTTCCAAAGGTTCCGTTGAAGGAAATGGCTATCAGGTGCGAAAACGAGAGGAAGCAACTGGTTACAATTTGTAACCAGTTCGAGGGCTATTGACTAGCCTTGTTTTGCATGCTCGCGGATACGAGCAGCCTCTTCCCGTAGAAAAGTCCGCTTGCCATTGAATCTTGCCCAGACCTTCTCTTCAAGCTTTCCTCCACGACTCATCCCTCTCGCTGTCCTAGTGGAATCAAATCTCGCGAGATTATGCAGCTTCAGTGCTACGCCATTCGGATTACGGTATGTCGCGTTCAAAGCGTTTACTGGGGAAAGAGCGCGCAACTGGTCGCTCAGTGCTTGAATTTTCGGATTGGCGGCGGAGATATGTGAACTTGGAAGTTCGTGGAACAGGTCGAGCGCAAGAACGATTTCGTCTTCTCTCCAAACGGGATTACGCATAGGAATTTCAGAATAATCTACTCGCCCACTTTTAGGACGGCTAGGAAGGCTTCCTGAGGGATGTCTACTTTGCCGATTCGCTTCATGCGCTTTTTGCCCTCTTTTTTGCTTGTCGAGGAGTTTGCGCTTTCGGCTGATGCCGCCTCCGTAGCACCTAGCGGGTTCTGATCGTCGGGATGGCCAGCCGCGCGCTTCTAGGAGGCGCGGCGCGAGACATACTTGCTCCTGCTAAATGCGGTGGGCCGCGCTTGTTTTCGAGACGGGTGTTTACGGCACGGCTGAAGCCGTGCCCTTCCGAAAGAAGTTCGCGCTCGCGCGCGAATGCCCAGGTGAGCTTCGCGCACCTGGGGCACCCAGTGAATCAGTTTTTGACGTTGGATTTTGCTTCAACCAGTGACAGTTTGTCACCGGTTCAAATTCGCGAGATAGATCAAAATATTCAACCCGCTACAAGCTGTAACGGGTTGAGTGTTCTACTCGCCGACTTTTAGGACGGCGAGGAAGGCTTCCTGGGGGATGTCTACTTTGCCGATTCGTTTCATGCGCTTTTTGCCCTCTTTTTGCTTGTCGAGGAGTTTGCGCTTTCGGCTGATGTCGCCGCCGTAGCACTTGGCTAGGACGTCTTTCTTGATGGCCGATACCGTCTCGCGCGCTACGATCTTGCTGCCGATGGCGGCCTGGATGGCTACCTCAAACATCTGGCGGGGGATGAGCTCCTTCATCTTGTGGACGAGGGCTTTGCCGCGGTCGTAGGCGAAGTCGCGGTGGACGATGATGCTGAGTGCGTCGACGGGTTCGCCGGAGACGAGGATGTCCATCTTCACCATGGGGCTGGTCCAGGTGCCGGAGAGGTGATAGTCAAGTGAGGCGTAGCCGCGGCTGACGGACTTGAGGCGGTCGTAGAAGTCGAGCACGATCTCATTGAGCGGGAGCTCGTAGGTGATCATGACGCGGTTGGCGGAGACGTACTCCATGTTCTGCTGCTTGCCGCGCTTTTCTTCGACGAGCTTGAGGATGTTGCCGACGTACTCCTCGTTGGTGAGGATTTTGGCGATGATGACGGGCTCTTCGATGGAGTCAATGGTTGTGGGGTCGGGCCAGCGCGACGGGTTTTGCACTTCAAGCGTGGTGCCGCCGGTGAGGTGGACCTTGTAGCCGACGCCGGGGGCGGTGGTGATGAGGTCGAGGTTGAACTCGCGCTCGAGGCGCTCCTGAATGATCTCCATGTGGAGGAGGCCGAGGAAGCCGCAGCGGAAGCCGAAGCCGAGGGCTACCGACGATTCCGGTTCGAAGGAGAAAGACGCGTCGTTGAGCTTGAGTTTTCCCAGCGCCTCACGTAATGCTCCGTGCTCGTGGCTCTCTACCGTGTAGAGGCCGGCGAAGACCATGGACTTGATGTCTTCAAAGCCGGGGAGCATTTCGGTGGCGGGGTTGGTGGGGTCGGTGATGGTGTCGCCGACCTTGGTGTCTGCCACGTCTTTAATGGTGGCGACAAAGAAGCCGACTTCGCCCGCGCTGAGTTCGGCGATTTCAACGGGCTTGGGGGTGAGGACGCCCATGGATTCCACGTCGAAGACTTTGTTGTTGCTCATGAGCTTGATGCGCTGGCCCTTGCGGAGGCGGCCGTTGATGACGCGGGCGAGTACGATGACGCCCTTGTAGGGGTCAAACCATGAGTCGAAGATGAGCGCCTGGAGCGGCTTTTCTGCGTCGCCGGTGGGCGGCGGCATGAGCGTGACGACCGCCTCGAGAATGTCTGCCACGTTGAGGCCGGTCTTTGCGGAGACGGCGATGGCGTGATCGGCAGGGAGGCCGACGGTGGTCTCGATCATCTCCTTGGTGCGCGGGATATCCGCAGAGGGGAGGTCGATCTTGTTGATAACAGGGATAATTTCGAGGCCGTTGGAGATGGCCAGATAGGCGTTGGCGAGGGTTTGCGCTTCGACTCCCTGCGACGCGTCGACCACCAATAATGCGCCTTCGCAGGAGGCGAGGGAGCGCGAGACTTCGTAGGAGAAGTCGACGTGGCCGGGGGTGTCGATGAGGTTGAGCTGGTAGGTCTGGCCGTCGTGGGCCTGGTACATCATGCGCACGGAGTGGGCCTTGATGGTGATGCCGCGTTCACGCTCGAGGTCCATGGCGTCGAGGACCTGCGCCTGCATCTCTCGCTGCGTGAGCGAGCCGGTGAGTTCGAGGAGGCGATCAGAAAGGGTCGACTTGCCGTGGTCGATGTGCGCGATGATCGCGAAATTACGAATGAATTTGGGGTCCATGCTCACCCTTGATTCTACAGGGGCAGGCACTTCGTGCGGTTTCTCGATGCGATCTTGCAGAGACTACGAGAGGCGGCTGCGGGCCGCCTCGGGAGGTTTGGTGCTGGTGAATGCGCCTGGGTTAGTAGGCGCTGTCGTCAACCTTGGCGAAGCCTGCGACGATAGCGATGAACAAGCCAGCAGCGAAAAGCAGTGCAATGTGCATGGTACGGAAAGTCCCTTTCCTAGGCAGTGAGTGAAACCGAGTAAGCAGCAATCAAAAAACAACAGGCGTGATAGGTGGTGTGTTCTTCATTTTTCACTCCGCCGGATTGTTCACCTTAGGCTGAGTGCGTTGGATGAAAGGGTTAGGCCCCTATCGAACAGCTGCTACGGTACCTTGCACATGAGTGGAACGCGAATCCCACGGTACGGCACAGTGCATACCACTTTGGTGTCAGGTGAAGAAGCTCGGGGTGTCTTGGTGAATACGCCATTTGGGGCCGATCCGATAAAGGAATATTTTTCCAGTTTTGATGAAGTGTTGCCTTACTTCGACTGTGTTGAGGCCTGGATGGCGGAAGATTGCGTCTGGATGATGGCGAGTTGTCCGATATCGGGCCAATATGGGCGATATTCGAATCGCCATGCAGGAAGACACATCCGTAGATGGCTTTTGAGATGGCGTGAATTGTTACAGGACGGAAAATATTTCCGTATCGAATCACATCGCTTCTTTGATTAGGGTGCAAGTTACGGCTAAAAGCCGTTTGCCGTGAGCGTGAGCTGTCAGACAAACCTTGTCTGGCGAGCCCGTTTCATCCCGATCACCCTCCCCCAACGCTGTAAGGAGTGCCAATTTGAAGTCGATGTTTCGAATGCTTCCCGTCGCCCTTGTGGCGGTTTCAACCTGTAGCTACGCCCAGACCATTACCGGCAGTGTGAACGGCACCGTGACGGACGCGTCTGGTGCCGTTTTGCCGAATGCCAAGGTGACTGTCACCAATGTGCAGACCAACGTAAGCAGTTCCACCCAGAGCACGAGTACGGGTGTCTACAACATCCGCTTTCTGCAGGTGGGCCAGTACAAAGTAACCATTGAGGCGCAGGGATTTGCGCCACAGACACTGGGACCGTTCGCTCTTGAAGCAGGCCAGGACGCGAAGTTTGACGCGAAGCTGGGCGCCGAAGGTGGTACCCAGACGGTGAACGTGCAGGCGTCCCTGGTGCCGCTGCTGAATACTGAAAGCGGCGAACTGGGCACCACGCTGGACACGCATGCCATTGACAGCATTCCGCTGCAGGGCCGTAACTTCTCATCGCTGACGATCTTTACGCCGGGTGCGGTGGCGACCGATCCCACGGTTTTCACGGGTCAGAATGCCATTGAGCGCAGCAAGGATGGCGGCGCGCAGGTGTCAGTGAACGGGAACCGACAGCAGGCGAACAACTATCTGCTGGACGGCATTGAGATCAACGAGACGATCAACAACACGATTGGCTATAACCCAAGCCCGGATGCCCTGGACCAGGTGCGCACCGTGAGCAGCAACGCGCAGGCCGAGTACGGCAACGTGAACGGCGGCGATGTGATTGCGCTGCTGAAGAGCGGCACCAACAAGTTTCACGGCAGCGCGTTCTATTACGTGACGGACGACAGCTTTAACGCGAACACGTGGGTGAACGGCCTGAGCGCGACGCCAGTTCCGAAGACGAGCGAGACGAGCAACATCTTTGGTGGAACGATTGGCGGGCCGATGCTGAAGGACAAGCTGTTCTTCTTTGCGGATTATTCCGGCAACCGGTACCACAAGGGCGGCTACAGCGATGTGAACGTGGCGACAGCCCGTATGCGTGCAGGCGACTTTGGTGAAGTGCCGTTCCAGTTGTACGACGCGCAGGCTGCAGGCAAGCCGGCGTTTGTGAACAACCAATTGCCCACGACGGCGCTGAACCCTGTTGCGCGTTACCTGTTCGCGCATCCGGAACTGTATCCGCTGCCGAACCAGGCAGCGCAGGCAGGAACGATCACCACGGGTAACTATCGCGGTGTGACGAAGCAGCGCATTTACAACGACCAGTTTGACGTGAAGGTGGACTACCGCTACCGCGACAAGGACACGATGTTTGTGCGTTACAGCCAGAGCACGGCGGGCGACACGAACACGGCTCCGATTGCGCTGGCGTTCCCCACGGCTTCGACCTATCCGACGAAGGGTGTGGCGATCAATTACGTACACACGTTCACGCCGACGATCCAGAACGAGTTCCGCGCTGGCTTCTTCCGGACGGCGTGGCACCAGGGTGTGCCTACAGATACGACAGGCGTCTTTGGCGCGAATGGCAACGCCACGGTTGGCATTGCTGGCGGCAGCCCCGTTCCGGGATTTGCGGCGCAGAACATCACATCCACGGGAACCAACCTGGCGTCGAGTTCTGGCGGTGCAGCGTTTGGCAACTCCGGCATTTATTCCGACAACGTGATGAACAACTTTACCTATGGCGATAACCTGACGATCCAGAAGGGCAATCACGTTATCAAAATGGGCGCACAGTTCATCCGTTACCAACAGAACAGCCTGTACACCGGCAATGACGGCGCACAGGGCCAGATGACCTACAACGGCAACTACACCGCGAACACGGCTGTTTCCGGAGCCAGCGGCTTTGGTGTGGCGGACTTCTACCTGGACCGTGCAAGCTCCGCAGGCCGCGGAACGCTGGCAGGCCACACGGGCCAGCGCCAGTGGCGCGATGCGTGGTTTGTTCAGGATGACTGGAAGCTGATGCCCACACTGACCGTGAACCTGGGTCTGCGTTGGGAGTATGACCAGCCTATCTACGAAGTGAATAACAAGCAGGCCAACCTGAACCTGGCCACCGGTGCGATTGAACTGGCAGGGCAGAACGGCAACAGTCGCGCACTGTACAACCCAACGTGGACGAACTTTATGCCGCGTGTTGGCTTCTCGTGGAACCCGAAGCAGAAGCTTGTGGTCCGCGGTGGCTTTGGAACCACGACGTACCTGGAAGGCACGGGCGCGAACCTTCGCCTGACGATTAACCCGCCGTTCCAGACGTCGATTTCGTACACCGGCAGTGCTCCAACGACGACGGGTGCGGGTACGTACACCACGGCTGAGACTGCATTCACACAGAACTCGAATGCAACCTGCTCTTACACGACCGATCCAACGTGCAGCGCGAAGTTCCGTGCGTGGGACCCGAACCTGAAGCCCTCTACCGTAACGGAATACAGCCTGACGACGGAGTACCAGTTGAACAACTACTCGTCATTCCAGGTGGGTTATGTGGGGCAGTATGCGTACCACCTGATCCAGGCTGTGGCTGCAAACCAGTTGACCGCTCCCTGCTTTGTGAACGGATCGCTGGTGGCCTATAACTCTGCTTCCTGTTTTGCGGTGAACAAGTCTCCGTACTACCAGGTGGTGGGTCAGTCGGGCACGGTGCCGTTGACTGCATCGCAAGCGATGGCGAACTACAACGCGCTGCAGGCGACGTTCCGTCAGCGGCTGCGTGGTGGCCTGCAGTTCACAGCGAACTACGCATATGCGAAGGCACTGACGAACAGCATTGGCTTCTATGGTGTGTCGAAGGTGAACGGCGCCAGCGCGTATGCTGCGGATCCCCGCAACAACTCGCTGGAATACGGACCGAACGGCACGGACGTGCGCCACAACGTGAACTTCACGGCGACGTATGAACTGCCGTTTGGACGTGGCCGCAAGTTTGGTGGAAACATGCCGCGCCTGGTAGATGAAGTGGTTGGTGGATGGCGTGTGGCTGCCTCTGGCTTTGTGTACACGGGCTTTCCGGTCACGATTACCAGCAACAACATCAACTCTGGCGTGAACAGCAATCAACAGCGCATGGTGAAGTACCGTCCGCTGAAGATTGTGAACCGCAGCGTGCAGCACTGGTTTGGTACGGACGCTTCGGCTACACCGTGCCTTACGGCCGGCGTGGACAACGGTGTGTGTGCGTACGGTTTGCCTGCGGATGGTGTGATCAGCCCGCAGCGCCCCGGCACGGAACGTACGCCTGGCTACCAGCAGTATGACGCGTCAGTGTTCAAGGACTTCAACATCACGGAGAGCCAGAAGATCAGCTTCCGCGTGGATGCCTCGAACGTGCTGAACATTGCAAGCTACGGCAACCCGGATGGCACGGCGCAGGATGCTTCCAGCGGCACGTTTGGACGCATCAGCGACACGCGTTCCGGACCGCGTATGCTGCAGCTTTCCGCAAAGTACTCGTTCTAACTTTCCTTGCGAATGGAAACAGGCCACGCAGACAACTTCTGCGTGGCCTGTGCCTTTTTGCATGAGACATATTGTGGCAATTTGGAACTGTCGATACGCTGTTCGTTTCCTGATGCGTTGTAGAAGGTTGAGAGGAAAGCAGGTCCTTCGACTTCACTTCGTTTCGCTCAGGATGACGAACTTCGTTCGTATGAGCTTCGCTCTCGCGAAGCTAGCATAGAGCTGTGGCCGGAAAAGGCGAGCGGTTGTGGCACGTTCGAGTCTGTCGGGATTCTTCCCCTTCGACAAGCTCAGGGTCAGAATGACGGTCTTCGACTGTAGGAGCTTCGCTTGCAATTTCATCCGTCGTTGTGGCGCTTCGTGCGTAGGAGCTTCGCTGGTGGCAGACTTTGTACGTGGTTTGTCACTTGATGGCTTGGTAGGATGACGGCAGTTGGAGATGTTGATGATTACTCGCCGTAGGTTTCTGGAATCCGCTGCTGTTGCTGCCACGCTTGCTCATATGGAATCGCGCTCGTTGATGGCGCTTTCACAAAAGGCTGTTGCGAAGGATGATGTGTTGCAGTGGGTGGACCCGCGCATTGGAACGGGTGGGCATGGACACTGCTATCCGGGTGCGAGTATGCCGTTTGGTGCGGTGCAGCTTTCGCCGGATACGTACAACGATGGCTGGGACTGGAGCAGCGGTTACCACATTACCGATGACAGCATTATGGGATTCAGCCATACGCATTTAAGCGGCACGGGTGTGGGCGATCTGCTGGACTTCCTGGTGATGGCGGGGACAGGCAAAGCGAAATTGCAGCCGGGTGACCGGAAAAATCCGGAAGAGGGATATCGTTCGCGGTTTACGCACAGCACAGAGGTGACGACGCCGGGCTACTACTCCGTGATGCTGGACACGTACAAGATCAAAGCTGAGCTGACGGCGACGGAGCGTGTGGGTGTGCATCGGTACACGTTTCCCAAGAGCGATGAGGCTTATCTGATTGTGGACCTGCATCATGCGCACCTGACGAAACATGGCACCACGGTGGTGAGCAGCGAAGTGGAGCTGACCGCCGCGGATACGTTGCAGGGTGGGCATGTAACGAATGGATGGGGCAATGGGCGTCATGCTTACTTCTCCATGCAGTTCTCAAAGAAGCCTAAGAAGGTGGAGATCTTTTCAGACGATCAGCCGGTGAGCGGCAAGAGGGCTGAGGGTGTGAACCTGAAAGCGGTTCTCTACTTCCATACGAAGGCCAACGAAACGATCATCGTGAAGACGGGCATCAGCGCGGTGGATGCCGCGGGTGCTGCGAAGAACGTTGCTGCAGAAGTGAAAGGCTTTGATTTTGATGGCACGCGCATGACGGCGGCGGCGGCGTGGCGCAGGCAGTTGGGTAAGGTGCGCGCTTCGTTTATTGACGATACGCATCGCACGATCTTTTACACGTCGCTGTATCACATGAGCCTGGGGCCGGTGCTGTTTGACGATGTGGATGGCCGCTACCGTGCGATGGATAACACGGTGAAATCGCTGCCTGCGGGTGAACGGAACTACACCACGTTTTCGCTGTGGGATACGTTCCGCGCGGCGCATCCCGCTTACACGATCATTGAGCCGGAGCGTGTGCCGCAGTTTGTGAATACGTTGATCCGCATGGGAGAGGAAAGTCCTGCGGGTGCGCCGGTGTGGCCGCTGTGGGGTCGTGAGACGGAGTGCATGACGGGCTTTCACTGCTCGTCAGTCATTGCCGAGGCGCAGAAGAAGGGATTCAACGCGGATTACAAGCGTGCGTATGCGATGTTGCAGAAGGGCCGTGCGGATGATGTGCAGGGCATGACGTGGCACAAGGAGCATGGCTATATCCCGGCTGATCTTGAGGGTGAGTCGGTTTCGAAGCATGTGGAGTTCTGCTATGACGACTGGGCGATGGCGAACATTGCATCGCGGCTGGGCATGACGACGGAACGCGATGAGCGGCTGAAGATGTCAAAGGGATACCGGAACAACTGGGATGCGAGTGTTGGCTTCCTGAGGCCGAAGCTGTCGACCGGCGAATGGACCACGCCGTTTGATCCGATTGAGATGCGGCACTGGGAGAAGTGGTGGGACTACACCGAGAGCAACGCGTGGCAGACAACGTTTACGGTGCAGTGCGATCCGGGCGGCATGATCGACATGATTGGCGGCAATGCGCCGTTTGTAACGAAGCTGGATGCGCTATTCAATCAGCCGAGCACGTTACCGTCGTATGCGCCGCCGGACATTGCGGGTATGGTGGGGCAGTATGCGCATGGCAATGAGCCTTCGCACCATGTTGCGTATCTCTACGTGTATGCCGGTGCGCCGCACAAGACACAGAGCCGCGTACGCAGCCTGATGGACACGATGTACAAAGCAGAGCCGGATGGCATGCAGGGCAACGAGGATGTGGGCCAGATGTCAGCGTGGTACTTCCTGAGTGCGCTTGGTTTCTATCCTGTTGATCCAGTGAGCGGCATCTATGTGCTGGGCTCGCCGGTGACGACGGGCGCAACGCTGGATATGGGCAAGGGGCGTGTGCTGAAGATTGAAGTGCAACGCACGAATGCCTCGGATGCTTATGTGAAGGAGTTCCGCCTGAATGGAACGGTGCAGGACAAGGCGTGGTTCCGGCATAGCGATATTGCGAATGGTGGCACGCTGACGTTTGTGATGAGTGCGACGCCGAATGAGGCGCTGGGCGCGGATGTGAAGGGGATTCCGCCTTCGCAGGAGATTTAACAAAAAAGCAAGAAGAACGCGGCTCGTTTGATGCGAGCCGCGTTTTTGTTTGTTCTTTCGCTTAGTTTGTTCTTTCGCTTAGATACAAGAATGGGTTCCTGGCGCATCGTAGTGCGAGGAGAAGAATGCAGGTCCTTCAGCTACGCTTCGCTTCGTTCAGGATGACGGTCTTTCTGACCGTACGAGCTTCGCTCTGCGAAGCTGGTTGGTTTTGTGGCTGAAAGAACTGAACGTGTTGGCACGGTGAAGTGTGTGGGGATTCTTCGCGTTGCTCAGAATGACGGTCTTCGACCGTATGAGCTTTGCTTTCGCAAAGCTGGTTTGGTTTTGTGGCTGGAAACTTTCAGAGGGCTTGGCAGAATCAGAGTTCGTCGGGATTCTTCGCTTCGCTCAGAATGACCGGCTTCGATGGTTGCCTTCACTGTTGGGACGAGATGCTTTGCTTCACTATTGAGGCGAAGTGCTTTGCTTCACTATTGGGGCGAGGTGCTTTTTACCTTCGCCTGCGCTGGCTGATTCAGCTTTGCGTCGGCGGTGCCGATGCGGCCTGTGGCGGAGACGCGGACGACGAAGCGGGCGCGCACTGCTTTGGGATCGTGATCGAGGATGAAGTGCAGGTCAAGGTTGTGGTGGATCTGGCCCACGGGTGGGACGTCCTGCGCGGCCACACGGATGATGCGTGAGATGCGTTTCAGTTCCTTGTTCTTCTTGTCGAAGGTGGATGCGATCACGACGACTTCGGCGCGGCGCGGGTCGGTGTCTGTGGCGTTGGACCAGATGAGGCCATTGCCGTCGATGAAGATGTTGAAGGCGTCGGGATTTTGCGCGTCGGGTGTGAGGGTGATCGGCACACCGTCGTAGACCATGTTGCTGGAGTCTGCGGAAAGCACTTCAAAGGCAAGACGACGCGATGGATTGACGGGATTCACACGCGCCGGGGGCAGCTCGACGTAATAGCCTTCGCGGGTGATGGCTTTCAGGTTGGGGTCGTCCAGCGTGACCTTGATGCGGCGGAATTTCTTGGGGTCGGCTGATGTGGTGGTGGGACGGTAGGCGAGCGAGTAGAAGCTGCCACCATCGCGGATGCCGTCGCCGATAACGGTGTCCACATCGTTGCGGCCGTAGAAGCTGCGTCCTCCGGTGGCCACGGCGAGTTTGGTGAACTGGTAGTTGCCGCCGAAGGGATCGTTAAAGGCCGCGTCGGGGCCGTAGCCTGCGCCGGGGTCCATCTTGATACCGGCGGGGTCCACGGTATAGAGCGTGATGCGCGCATCGCGCAGTTCGTTCACGCACTGCTGCACGGCGTTGTTGACGCGGTTCTCCGTGTCGACGGGGCCGTTGATGAAGTTGTAAGCGGGAAAGCCGCGACCGATCCACACCATGTTCTTGTGGCCGGGATGACCGATGACGGCTTCGGCTACACGTGTGAGTGTGGCGAAGGCGGTGGCGAAGCGCTCGGCGACCCAACCGCCGTTATGCACCTGCCAGGGGTAGGCGGCGAAGTGATGATTCAGAGCGTTGAGGAGCGCCTGCTTGTCCTGTGTGTAGTCCTGGAGGACGGTGAAGTTGTTGAGGCTGACGGCGATCAGCATGGTGGGTGTGTCGAGTTTGTCAGGCTGTTTCTGCAGGATCTTTTTCAGCGAGTAGCGAGCGAACGCCATGTCCTCAAAACGCGTATTGAACTCGTCGAGAAGGAGGATGTTCACAGGTGCCTGCGGTGCGACGCGATCCAGCTCTGCCGTGGAGTGGATGGAAGCAGTCGCAGGAACAGCGTGCGCACCGGCTTCTTCAAAGTTGAGCAGGGTCTGCGGCTGGTCCAGTTCGGTGACATGGAAGGCCGATTTCGGCAGGCCGGTGACGATCTTATCGTTGCGATCGGTTACGACGACATCCAGAACGACGAGGCGGGCGCTGCGGTGGAGCGTGTAACTGCCATCCGCAGAACGCTGCGGTTCGACGCTAGGGGATGGCGAGGATTGAGGTTCCTGTGACCACACCGCAACGGCGAAGAGCGTTGCCAGAATGGATGCGACCGCCATTGCTACGAACCGTTGCCTCATCGCACCGCCCTTTGCGCGGACAGTATCCGACGCCCGTGACCTGTTCAGACCACATTTACAGACAGAAAGTCGCGTAAGAAACCCAAATAATCTCCTCATTTTGGGAGAAACGGAATACTCCGTTGTACTTACAACGAAAGAAATTGGCTGCGAACAGGCCGCGCTGGACTAGTCTGACACCATCACGCCTGCTGCCGCGGCCTTTTTGCCCTCACTTCTTCCCCGGCGGATCAGGCGACTGAATCACTTTGTTTTTCCCAAGGTCTCTGTACATGCGTATTGCATTGAAGTTTTTTTCTGCCAGTCTTTTTGCGCTCCTGTTGAGTGGTTGTGGAAACAGCAACGCGACAACTTCTGCTCCCAGCAATGGGAATGGATCTATCGGTGTGGGAGCGAGTATTGCTGTGACGCTGTCTGCAAGCAGTACCACGACGATTGATGCGGGGCAGACGGTTGCGCTGACTGCAGCGGTGAGCGGCGATTCGTCAAACAAAGGCGTGACGTGGAGCGTGGCCGCAGGTGCGGGCAGCGTAACCGCAACGACGGCACTGACGAATACCTACACGGCACCTACGACGGCTGTGACGAACGCCGCCGTGACCGTGGCGAGCGTGGTCGATCCCACGAAATCCGCAACGGTGAACATTACGGTAAATGCGCTGCCCGCGTTCACTTCTACGGGGCAACTGCCCCAGGGCTATGCGGGTGTTGCGTACGCCGCCGCGCTGACCTCAACGGGTGGTACGGGAGCACGTACCTATGCGTTGGTAAGCGGTGCGCTGCCAGCGGGATTGACGCTGAATGCGGCGACGGGTGTGATCGCGGGAACGCCGACGGCTTCCGGCAGTAGCACCTTTTCTCTGAGTGTGAAAGATGCAGCGGCGACTCCGGTGACCACGACAGCGAGTTTCACGCTGGGCATTTCCGCGCTGCAGATTGTGCCGCCTACGCTGACGAATACGGTGGTGGGAAGGACGTATCCCGCGACCACGCTGACGAGCGCGTATGCGCAGGGTGCCGTGACGTATGCCGTTACCGCAGGCAGTCTGCCGGCGGGCCTGACGCTTTCTGCTGCAGGTGTTCTCAGTGGTTCCGCAACGACGGCGGGCAGCAACAACTTCACCATTACAGCGACGGATGCGGCAGGACAGAAAGCCACCTACAGCAGCACGATAACCGTCGCGGACACGCTGAAACTCTCCGGCGCAACGTTGCCGACAACCACCGCCAACACAGTGTTTGCGGGCTACACGTTAGCCGCAACGGGCGGGACATCGCCGTATGTTTATCAGATTGCGGCAGGCAGCGTGTTGCCTGCGGGGATCACGTTGTCTTCCGCGGGCGTGCTTGCCGGAACGCCGACTGCGCCGGGCAGCTACAACTTCACCATCACTGCACTGGATTCCAATGGTGCGGTGACGGCGACTTCGCAGACGGCAAGCGTCACCTTTGCGCTGACGATTGCCGTGGCACCGTTGACCATTACGACGACGTCGCTGGCGAATGCAGTGCCGGGGTCGCCGTATGTGCAGACACTTGCGGTAACAGGCGGCGTGGCGCCCTATACGTTCACCGTGTCTGCAGGCGCGCTGCCTGCAGGCGTGGTGCTGAGCCAGGCCGGTGTGATCTCAGGACGTGCAGCAACCGCGGGGCCTTACAACTTCACGGCACAGGTAACGGATGCGGAAGGTACGCCGCAGCTGACGAGCCAGCCGCTGACGCTGACGGTGGCGAGTGCGCTGACGCCGGGTGTGAACAACGCCATGCTGAACGGGTCTTACGCGTTTGTCTTTCACGGTGTGGGCAATGGCGCGCTGGCGACGGGTGCGGCCAGCAGCGGCAACGTCTTTGGGACAGACATGGCAGGATCGCTGACGTTTGACGGCGCGTCGCTGGTGACGGGCGAGATTGACCAGAACAACGCGTACGCGGGGGTAAAGACGGCGGTTGCAGTGACGGGCAGCTACTCGGTGGGTGCAGACCAACGCGGCCAGATCGTCTTTACCTACGGCAGCACGACGGTGACGGCAGACCTGGTGGTTTCAAGCATTGCGAACGGTGTGGCAAGCAAGTTCCGTTTCATTGAAGCGGATGCGGATAACGCCATTGATGCGAGCCAGGTGCAGGGTTCAGGCGAGGCGCTGCGCCAGACGGCATCAGACTTCAGCCTGGCGGCCCTGACGGGCAAGTATGTGTTCCGGCTGAGCGGCGAGACGGCCAAGGCTGCGATACAGTTCGGCGCGCTGTCAGCGGCGGGCTATCTCCAGTTCAATGGAAGCGGTGTGATCGTGCGCGGATTGCAGGATGCCGTCAGCTACAACACGGCGTATCCTCAGATTTCACTGACGGGAGGCTATACCGCACCGGATAGTCACGGGCGCGGCACGTTGACGATCAGCACGGTGGGAAGCAGTTATCCGGGCGCACCCATTCGCTACGTTTACTACGTTATCAACGCGAAGCAGATCGCAATCCTGTCTATCGACCCGCACGCCGGTGCATCGCTGATGGCGGGTATGGCGTATCAGCAACAGCAATCGCTGTATAGCGCGGCTTCGCTGTCGGGAACGATCATTGCGGCGGAGTCGGCGGTGCAGGGCGGGAATGGCACTACTTCATTTCCAAATGTGCTCTCTGCCACGTTCTATGTGCTGCGGGTGACGGGCGCGGGCACGCTGTCTGCCTACAAAGCGGACAACACGGCGGGAACATCCGAGACCTTTGCGAACAACCCGATGCAGGTGAGCTACTCCGTGTCAGACAGCGGACGGGTGGCGCTGGTGAACCAGTCCGCACCGAGTGCGCAGATGCCCGTGTTCTGGCTGTATGACAATAACCTGGGCGTGGGCACCGAATTGGAAAACACCACAGGCCCCATTGGCACGCTGCAACTGGAAGGACAGACGGGCAGCAGCTTCAGCACCTCTTCTCTCTCCGGGCTGTATGCCACCAGCGTTACGCCGACGCCTGCGCCGATTGCGTTTGCCTCTGGCACCCTCAACGCAGACACGGGAACGGCGGCGACGCTGGTGGAGGATTCCACGGCGGACGGAAACATTGCCGCCGGTGTGACCACAACGCTGATCAAGGGCGTGGAAGCGAGCACCGGACGCTTTACGCTGAATGCCGATGGCGTCTTCTACAACGGCTTCATCCTCTCTCCCACGAAGCTGGTGTATTTCAGCGTGTTGCCCGGATTTACCCGGCCAGTGATTCGTGTGGCGGAAAAGTAAATTCCATCTCCGCGATGGATGGGCGTCCGAAATGCGGACGCCCTTTTCTTTGCGGAAATCGCCATCGTGCGAGGATGGGAAGGATGACTGTGAAACGCAAAGAACGGCGCGATACCGGCGCACGCAAGAAGTTTTCCGGTGGCGGCCGGCCTGTAACCACCGAACCGCAACTGCTGGAAGCGGACGAGGCAGGGCCCGCGGCGATCCTGTCGCGGCGGGCGGCGGATCGTCTGCGCGCGGGGCATTTGTGGGTTTACCGGAGCGATGTGGAGTCGCTGATTCCGGCTCTGGGAGCCACCGCGATAACTCCGGGCGGGTTGGTGACGCTGCTGGATAATCGGCGGATTCCGTTGGGGTCAGCGTTTTATTCGGAGGCTTCGCAGATTGCACTGCGCAAAGTTTCTGCGGAACCGCGTGTGGGACGCGGTGAGTATCTGGAAGATATGGCTGTGCGTGTTCGCACGGCGCTGGCGCTGCGGCAGAAGATGCTGGCAGATGGGAACACCGATTCGGCGCGGTTGATCTTTTCCGAGGCTGATGACCTTCCGGGTATCGTGGCGGATCGCTATGGCAACCTGGTGGTGGTGCAGTTGCTGACACAGGGCACGGCGCAGGACGATGTGCGCGCGGTGCTGGCACGCGAACTTGCCGTGGACGGTGTGAATCAAGTGGTGGAGCGGGCCGATCCGCGTATTCGCGAACTCGAGCAGCTTCCCGTGCCTTCTACGGAACCGCTGTTTGTACGTGAAGGTGTCAGCGGGCCTCCGAAGACCCTGTTCACGCTGAACGGCCTTCACCTGCACTATGACGCGAATGCCGGGCAGAAGACGGGCGCGTTTCTGGATCAGCGATTGAACTATGCCGCCGCAGCCGCAGCGCATGTCGAAGCGCATGGCAGCGGCAATGGGGAGGCACTGGACATCTGCACGTATCAGGGTGGATTCGCACTGCACCTGGCGCGTGTGGCGGCAAAGGTGACGGGAGTGGATCAGAGTCGGAGTTCGCTGGAGACGGCGGAATCCAACCTGGAACAGAATCGCGATGCGATTGCCGCCGAGTTGGAGTGGATCGAAGCGGATGCCTTTGAACTGCTTCGCGCCTATGACACGGAGAAGCGGCAGTTCGACACGATTGTTCTGGACCCGCCTGCGTTTGCGAAGACGAAGCGTGCGGCAGAGGGCGCGATGCGCGGTTACAAAGAGCTGAATCTGCGTGCGATGCGGATGCTGCGTCCGGGTGGTGTGCTGGTGACGTGTTCGTGCTCGCACCATGTGAGCCGCGAGATGTTCACGGCTACCGTGGCGGAAGCTGCGGCGGATGCGGGACGCCATGTGCGGCTGCTGGAGACACGCGGCGCGGCGCCGGACCATCCAGAGGTGCTGACGCTGCCCGAGACGGCGTATCTGAAGTGCCTGATTCTGCGCGTGGATTGATGTCTTGTTGGATGGCGGACGTCGTTTGATTCACGACGCCCGCCACCACGCTTACTTCAGGATGCTGGTGAGCGGTTTGCCATCCATGTTGCTGTAGGAGAGGCCGAGAATCTTCGCGATGGTCGCGGCGACATCGAGGTTGGGGAACGATGGCTGCTCGCCCGCGTGTGGCTTGATGGCCGCGCCATTGGCAATGAAGATTTCCTGCATCAGTGGACGCGTATTGGGGTAACCATGCGCGCCGGTCTGCGGTTCTGGATCAGGTGCGCCCGGCTTGACGCCGCCGAACTTCCAGTCTTCTTTCGCGTAGACGATGACGTCTGGCGCGGTGTCGTTGTTGGCAGGACGCGGCCATCCCTGTGCGATGATCTCACTCTCGGTCGGGATGGTATCGGTCGCCGGGCTGGCGGCAAAGGCAGCCTTGATCTTCTCTGTTAACGCGGCATTCGCGTGTGTTTCATAGAGATAAGTGGCTCCGCCTTCGACGAGCGCGGCTGCTTCGCTGGGTTGAATACCTGCGTTCTTCAACACAGTGTTCGGGTCCACGGTGTGGTGCACGCTGGACTGGCCGTGGTCGCTGACGATGAGGAAGGTGGTGCGATCGAGGTCGCCCGCCTCACGCACGGCGTTGACGACTTCCTTCACCTGATCGTCAAGAAAGGCCACGCCGTTATCGCCTGCCTGTGTCTTGTAACCGTAAGCGTGTTCGGTACCGTCCAACGTGAGCAGGTGCAGCAGCGTCAGGCTGGGGTGATGGTGCTTGATGGCATAGACCGCACCGCGTGTGTAGAGGCGGTCACGGTAGGGTTGCGATGGGCCGTGATTGAAGTTCTTCAGCTCTTCGGGCTTCAGATCGCCGGAGGCAATCATCTCCTGGATCAGCTTGCTGGATTCCACGGGCTGCTCAAAGAAGCTGTAGTCGATGCCTGCATTTTCTACGGCGACCCAGTCCATCTCTGCCGTGACAAGGCCCCTGGCCTTGGCTTCGTCATAGACAGTAGGCACATGCACCAGCTTTGACTTGTCTGCGTGGAACTCCACACCAATGGGGCCGCCGGTGCGCTGGCCGTGGATGAGTCCGTTGGCAATGAGGCCGTGCTTTGCCGGTGTGACGCCGGTTACCATGGCGGTGTGGTTGGGCCACGTCACCGTGGGGTTTACGGGCTGCATGCTGGTGGCCCATGCGCCGGACTGCATCAGGCTGTGCAGCGTGGGCGTGGGCAGCCAGGGGTCGTGCAGCAGCGATGCACCAAATGCGTCCAGGCTGATGACCACCACCATTGGCTTGCGTTCCTGTGCCGATGTGGGACGAACGACTGCCAGCGGAGTTGCCGCCAGCAGAAGCATTGCAAGAAGTTGTTTCACGACGCGTTGCCTCCGCGATTTGTTTCGCGGATTATTGCAACACAGGACGGTGATCTGTGTGTAAAGCGAGGGCCGATGCACGGAGCCGGTTTGATCCATGATGATGAAACGATTCAACCGCGACCGAATATGGTTAACAGTCCTAACTAATTTCCCGCGAAACATTTTCTTCCAGGGTCGCGTCTTTAGAGACAGATTCTTACTTATCCGTTCGCGGATTTTCTGCGAGGTTTTTCTCGTGCCTATGCGCCTTTCATGGCAGCGTCTTTCTCTGACCGCCCCGTTCCTTGGAGCGGCCATGTTGCAGGCGCAAACAGCTCCACCGGCACCTGCTGCAGACGCGTCGCCACAGGCTGCGACAGCTCCGCAGGAGGTGCAGGGCGGCACAATTACTGGCACCGTGACATCGGCCACAGCGGCAGACAGCAGCGGTAAGAAGGCCACGGGAACACCGTTGCCCGGCGTGACCATCACCGCCACGAATACGCTTACCGGCAAAAAATACTCCACCGCGACTGACGTCACCGGCGGCTTCCGCATGACCATTCCGCGCAATGGGCGTTATGTGATCCGCGCGGAGTTTGCCGCGTTTGCACCGGCCACCGCAGAGGTTGTTCTTAACGCAACGCAGCACGAAGGCAAGGCTGCACTGGAGTTGGAGCTGGCATCGCGTGTGGCCGCACGCACGACGCAGGAGAGCGGCACAGCAGTAGCAGGAGTCACAGCGCAGACGCTGGCGCGCGGGTTGCAATCACTGCGCGGCGCACAGTCTGGTGCAGTGGATACAGAAGATGCATCGACAGGAGGCGGAGCTGCTCCCACCCTGACTTCCATTGGCGGCGCGGATGCGACCGGCGCCGATTCTGTTGCGGTAAGCGGACAGGGCGGGCAGATCAACGGCCTTGCCGGATTTAATGAAGACGACATGCGCAACCGCATTCAGGATGCCATTGCCAATGCGCAACGCAATGGCGGCGGGCAGGGCGATATTGCCAATGCCATTGTGGGTATGGTGGGCGGCATGATGCAGGGCGGGCCCGGAGGATTTGGCGGACCGGGTGGTGGACCCGGAGGTCCGGGCGGCGGTGGCGGTTTGGGTGGACCCGGCGGCGGTGGGTTCGGCGGATTTGGCGGTGGCGGCGGATTTGGCCGCGGCAGCTTCCGCAACTTCAATCCCTCAGCCATTCATGGCAACGTGTATTACACCGCAGGCAACGCCGCGCTGGATGCCACACAATTTTCCATCACCGGCAATCCGGTGAAGCCCGCATACAGCAGCAATCGGTATGGTGTGGCGCTGAACGGATCACCGTATATTCCAGGCTTGTTCAAGCCAAGTACAAAACAGAACCTGTTTCTGAACTGGACGGGTCAGCGCGTCTCTACACCGACCAATATCTATGGCACGGTGCCCACGCTGTTGCAGCGCAATGGTGATTTCAACGGGTTGATGCAGACGGTAAGTGGCGTGGCGACGCCGGTGATTCTTTACAACCCCTACACCGGCACAACGTATGGCAATTGCTCCACGTATACCAACGCAAGCTGCAACATCATTACCACGCCGCTGAGTGCGCAGGCGCAGGCGCTGCTGCAGTACATTCCCACGCCGAACACCACGACCAACGGCACTACCAATACAAACGAAAACTACAACTACCAACGCATTGCGACGATTGGGAATAACACCTCGCAGATTTCAGCGCGATTTACGCGACAGCTTGGATCCAGCACGGGGCAGGGCTTTGGTGGCGGCGCTCGCGGCGGAGGTGGAGCGCGGGGTGGCGGTGGCAATCAGCGCCAGCAGGGACCTGCGGTGTTGCGTCAGAATCTGAGCGCGAATTTTGCGTACTCGCATAGCGCCAGCGATGCACGCGGGTTGATGGCTGCGCTGGATGGCAAGACCGTCAGCAATGGCTACAACCTGGGTACGGGATACCAGCTGAGCTATGGACGGCTGAGCAACAGCCTGACGCTGGGATGGAACCGCAGCCGCGGTATCACCACCAACAACTTCAGCAGCGGCACGGTGGACCCCGCAAGCGCGGCCGGCCTCAACATTCCCAAACCCACCACAGCGCAGCAGAGCCTGTACTACGGTGTGCCGGGGCTTTCGTTCACCAACTTCACCGGCATTTCTGACACGCAGCCCTCAGATCGTTTGCAGGAAGTGTTCTCGCTAAGCGATGTGGTGAGCTGGCGGCACGGCAAACATAACTTCCGTTTTGGATTTGATGGACGCCGTCAGCATCTGGACATGATTGCAGGCAGCAATGGTCTGGGTTCGTTCTCGTTCACGGGCTATGCCACGCAGTCGCCATCAGGATCGAACGCCACAGGCACCACCAGCGGTTCTGCCTTTGCAGACTTCCTGCTGGGTGCGCCGCAGACCACAGCGATTCAGGCAGGCAGCAACAAAATTTATCTGCGTGAGTGGATCTATGACTTCTACGTGCAGGACGACTATCGCGTACGTAAAGACATCACGCTGAACTATGGCCTGCGTTACGAATACTTTTCGCCCTATATCGAACAGAACAATCGGCTGGTGAACCTGGACCACAACGCGGACTTCACGCAATATGCGCGTGTGGTATCGGGAGCCAGCGGACCGTATACAGGCGCGTTTCCGCGCTCGCTGATTACGCCGGATCGCGCGCTGTGGTCGCCGCGCATTGGTGTGGCGTGGAGTCCGAAGTTTTTAAAGAACACCGTGGTGCGCGGGGGTTATGGCCTGAACTTCAACGTGGGCCAGTACGCAAACTTCGCGAACTCGCTGTCGTATCAACAGCCCTTTGCCCAATCGCAGAACAACATCGCAAAGGTGGGCAGCACCGATCAGGGTTGCGGCAACCTTACGACCGCGGGTTCCGCGAGCGGCAGCCTGTTCACACTGGCGAATGGGTTTAGCTGCACCTCGTCTTCGATTCTGCAGAATACGTTTGCAGTGAATAAGAACTATCGCCTGGGCCGTGTGCAGGTGTTCAACATGGATATTCAGCACACGTTCCCGATGGGCATTGTCACGAACGTTGGTTACAACGGATCACTGGGCAGCAGCCTGGACCTGCGCCGCTCGCCGAACCGCACGGCGACATCTGTCATCGGCAATGCGCAGTCGATTGTGTATGAGGATTCCATTGGTGATTCGCGCTTCCATTCACTGAGTGTGAATGCGCGCAAGCGGTTGCAGAAGGGCGTGTCGCTACAGGCCACATATCAGTATGGCCACTCGATTGACGACGCGAGTTCGATTGGCGGCGTGGGCAACAACACGATCGTGCAGAACGATCAGCGCATTGACCTGGAGTATGGCAACAGCAGTTTTGATGTGCGGCATAAGGTCAGCGGAAACTTTTTGTACGAACTGCCCTTCGGCCCGAATCGCGCGTTCCTGAACAAGGGTGGCAAGCTGTCCAAGGCTCTGGATAACTTTGGGTTCAGTGGCACCTTTACTTTTGCCACCGGCACTTACACCACGCCGCAGTATCAGAACACGGTGGCGCAGGCCTCTGCGGGTAACAACTTCACGCTGCGACCGGATCGTGATTTCTCGCAACCGATTGCGGGTGCTGGAACACTGCGCAACTGGTTCAACCCGAAGGCATTCACCACGCCGTCTTCTTCCGTGGTCTTTGGCACAGCATCGCGCAACAGCATTGAACTGCCTGGAACAGTGGCGGTGAATATGTCGCTTTCGAAGAGCATTCCGCTGGGCGAACTGCGCAACTTCGAAGGCCGCATCACCGCGTCGAACGTGTTCAACACGGTGCAATACAGCGGTGTGAATTCGGTGCTGAACTCTTCCACCTTCGGACAGATCACGGGTGTGGCGGCGCCACGCAAACTGACTTTTGATGCGAGGTATCGGTTCTAATGGCCCACACGCTCCGTTCGCTCGCATGTCTTTCGCTGTGCGCCAGTGTTGCACTTGCGCAGCAGCAACAACAGCCACCGGTGCAGTTGAACACACCGGTGCAACAGGCTCCTGCGCCGCTGCCCGGCCAGCCTGCTTCTACAGGCACCAGCGTGCAGCAGGTGGGCGACAGCACTTCGCAGAGCTTTACGCTGCGCGTGAATTCCAACGTGGTACTGACCAACGTGGTGGTGCGCGATAAGAAGACCGGCGCGGTCATCAAGGATTTGAAGGCTTCGGACTTCACCATTCTTGAAAACAACAAGGCGCAGAAAATCTCGTCATTCGACTATCAGACGGTGGACCAGGCAGCACGGCTGAACGAGGCCACGGTCAGCGGCAAAGCACCAACGATTGCGCAGATTCTGGATCGCAGTATGGGCGCGGATACGAAACAGTTGCGCGACCATCGTTTGATTGTGATGTTCTTCGACCTTTCCAGCATGCAGGATGAAGATATTGATCGCGCCGTGAATGCGGCGAAGGATTACATCAACAAGAAGATGGAACCCGCCGATCTGGTGGCCGTGGCCAGCCTGAGCACATCGCTTTCACTGGACCATGACTTCACTGCGGACAAGAACCAACTACTGCGCACGGTGGGCAAATTTAATGGCTCCAATGAAGGCGGTGCGTTTGCCAACGGTGCTACTGCCGATACGGATGTAACCAGTGAAGACGGCACCGGATTCACCGCCGACGACACGGAATACAACAACCTGAATACCGATCGCCAGTTGTACGCGATCCAGACCATTGCGAAGAGCCTGGAGAAGCTGGAACAGCACAAGAGTATGTTGTATTTCAGCGGCGGGCTGACACGGCAGGGGATTGAGAACCAGGCCAGTATGCGTGCCGCCACGAATGAAGCGGTGAAAGCAAACATGGCTATCTACAGCGTGGATTCACGCGGGCTGGAGGCGCTTTCGCCATTGGGCGATGCGAGCACCGGATCGCTGCGTGGCACCTCTGCATATAGTGGGCGCGCAATGCAGTCGCGGCTGGATTCCAACTTCTCCTCGCAGGAGACGCTGGGTACCCTTGCTTCAGACACTGGCGGCAAGTTCTTCTCGGACTCGAATGACTTTGCGCCTGCATTCGCGCAGATTCAGCACGATACCGAGGCGTATTACATTCTTGGCTTCCGTTCCACGGACCAGCGGCGCGATGGCGTGTTCCGCCACCTGACAGTTAAGTTGAATAACCATCCGGATGCAAAGCTGGAGTATCGTCCCGGCTATTACGCACCGGCTGACTTCAAACATCAGAAGACGGAAGACCGTGAATACGCTCTGAATGAACAGTTGAAGAGTGATCTTCCTGCCGTTGACATTTCGATGTATCTGGAAGCGTTCTACTTCCGTGTTTCGCCGAATGAGTATTACATTTCGATGTCGCTGATTGTGCCGGGATCGCAGATTCCCTTCACGCGCACGAAGGATCAGGACAAGGCGACGCTGGACATTGTTGGCCAGGTGAAGAATGCGCAGGGCATCGCGGTGGGCAATGCACGGGAAACCATCAAGCTAGCCGTCGATGGCAACCTGGGCGCGGCGCGGCGCAATATCCAATACAGCACTGGCTTCTCGCTGGCACCGGGACATTATCACGTGAAGTTTGTGGCACGAGAGAATGAGACGGGCAACATGGGTTCGTTTGAAACGGACCTTGTGGTTCCGGATCAGCGCAAGCAGACGATCAAGCTGTCCAGCGTGGTGCTGAGTTCGCAACGCACGCCTGCGGCGCAGCAGCCACGGCGTCCCGGCCCGATGCCTCCGGGGATGCAGGCACCGGTGAATCCGCTGGTGCAGGATGGGCAGCAGTTTGTGCCGAATGTGCCGCATGTCTTCCGTCAGGATGCGCACCTGTATCTGCTGTATGAGTTGTATGATCCGGCGAAAGCTGCCGCTGCGGCGCAACAACAGGCCTCTACCGAAGCGAATGCAAAACAGAGCGGCATGAAGGCGCGCCCCGCATCCGGCGGCATCCATGTGCTGACATCCATTGAGTTTCTGCAGAATGGTGCGAAGGTGTTTGAGACGCCGCTGGTGGCGGCGGACACGCTGAATGAGCCGGAGCGCGGTGCGGTGGGCTTCAGCTTTGATGTGCCGCTGGATACGCTGAAGCCGGGCACGTATATCTGCCAGGTGAATGTGGTAGATGACACTGCCGGAACATTCACTTTCCCTCGGCTGGCGCTGAAGATTGTTGCCCCCACGCCGACCGCTGCACCTGCAACGCCGGCGGCGCCCACTTCCACTTCCGCTGCTCCTGCGGGAAACTAGGAAGCAGGATGCAAGCACGCGCCACAAAAGACGTTCTGTTGCAGACCCCGCATCTTGAAGAGGCCACGGCCTTCTATCGGGATGTGCTGGGTCTGCGCGTATTTTTGAACACACCAGACATGGTGGGCCTGGATGCAGGCGCGTTCTCGCTGTATCTGGATCGCGCGGGAGCGCTTGGCCCGGTGCTGGAGTTCCTGGTGGATGACGTTGCCGATGCACGCAGAGATTTGCTGGATCGCGGATGCACGGTGATTGCTGACGATCCTTCGATTCCACGACTGTATCTGCGCGATCCCTTTGGTCTGATCTACAACGTCAGCCAGGATGCGCATGCGGTGAAGGATGATCCGGAACCCATCCGCGACCCCGAGCCGCCGCCGCACTATTAACGACTGCCCATCGGCTCCAACTTCATGAGTGGCAGAAGACGGCGTGCCGCTTAAGTTTTCTTGCTGTCAGGAAATCACTTAGGTCCTCTCAGCCATCGAACCCTGCTATGGTTTTTTGCTGAGAGGTGCCGTTGTGCTGAATCGTCGTGACTTCGTTCGTCTTGCTGCCGCTGCTTCTGCAGCCACATCGCTTCCTGCAACCATGCTGCCGCAGGCACCGAAAAAGATTCGCTATGCCGCGGTGGGCCTTGGCCGAATCTCATGCCAGCACTTTATGCCGGGTACGCGCCTGGGACAGTTTGGCCAGATCACCGGACTGGTCAGCGGCCATCCGGATAAAGCTGCGAAGTTTGCCGCGGAATATGGCGTGCCGGAGAAAAACATCTATACGTACGAAACGTACGACCAGATGAAGAACAATCCCGAGATTGATGCCGTGTACATTGGCCTGCCGAACAACATGCATGCGGAGTACACCATCCGCGCGGCGAAGGCAGGCAAGCATGTGTTGTGTGAGAAGCCCATGGCCAACACACCCGCCGATTGCAAAGCGATGATCGACGCGTGCCGCAAGGCAAACCGCAAACTGATGATCGCGTATCGGTGCCAGTTGGAGCCCACGTTCCTGCAGGCGCGCAAGATGATTCAGGACGGTGTGATTGGAAAGGTATGGGCCATTGAAGCGGCAAACGGCTTCAACATTGGCCCAAATGAGTGGCGCAGCGATGCGAAGTATGCGGGCGGCGGCCCGCTGATGGATGTGGGTATCTATTCGCTGAACGCATGTCGATGGCTGCTGCAGGAAGAACCGCAGGACATCAGCGCGCATAGCTATGTTGACCCTGCCGACCCACGCTTTAAGGGTGTGGAAGAGACCATCGGTTGGGTGATGAAGTTTCCTTCCGGCGCCATTGCCACCTGCAATACGACGTATGGCGCAAATCAGGAAGGCTTTACCCGACTGCACGGCAGCAAGGGTGTGCTGGAGATTTTCGGCTATGGATACGACGGCATCCACATGAGTGTGCGGTCGAGGCAGCAGGTGGAACAGCCGCAGCCGGACACAAACAAAGACCCGCATCAGTTCGTGGTGGAAAGCGATTACTTCTCGCGCTGTGTTCTGGATAACAAGGAACCCGGCCCGAATGGCGAAGAAGGTCTGCGCGACATCGAAGCGATTACGCGCATCTATGCTGCGGCAAAGAAGGCATAGGTTGATACGGTGCGGCCTCGAAGTGCGATAGCATAACGCCACCGCTACGCATTTTGAGGTTCAACGCTTCATGAGACCGGATCGCCGTACCTTTCTGAAATCGGCTGCTGCCTGCGCACCTGTTGCCATGATGACTTCTGCAAGTGCTGATGCACAGGCCGCAGCGACTATTGCCGTGAAGTTGACGCCCAACTCCATTCCCGTGGCCGATCTGCCGAAACACTATGACGTGGAAACGGGCATTCACAACCTGGAGAACGGCTACTGGGGCGTGATGCCGCGCGCGGTGGCGCAGGTGTATGCGGAGCAATCGGCGTATGTGAATCGCAACAACTCCATCTGGGCGCGCAATGTGTTGCCCGGTGGTGCTTGTCTTGCCGCAGGTGGACGTGAAGCGCGTGAGGCCATTGCGAAGATGGTGGGCGTGGCGCATCAAGAAGTAGCAATTACACGTAGCGGTTCCGATGCGCTGCAATCGCTCATTTGCAACTACAAGGCAATCAAGCCGGGCGATGCGGTGATCTACTGCGATCTGGATTACGACGCGATGATTGCCAGCATGGACTGGCTGGGCGATCATCGCGGCGCGCAGGTGGTGAAGTTCGACATGCCGGAACCTGCGACGACGGCAAACATTCTTGCCGCTTATGAGGATGTATTGAAGCGCACGCCGAATGCGAAGCTGCTGCTGGTGACGCAGGTCTCCAATCGCACCGGGCTTGTTACGCCGGTGAAGGAGATTGTGGCGATGGCGCGTACGCGTGGCGTGGACACCATCTGCGATATTGCGCATGGCGTAGCGTGCCTTGATTTTCAGATTGCCGATCTGGGCTGTGACTTTGCCGGTTGGAGCGTGCATAAGTGGACTTCTGCGCCGCTGGGCACAGGCGCAATGTACATTCGCAAATCGCGCATTGACGACATTGACATTTCGTATGACAACCATGAGATTCCGCCGCATGACATCTCAGCCCGCGTGCCTGCAGGAACAGTAAACTTTGCCGCGTTGCTGTCGATTCCAACCGCTGCGGATTTTCATTTTGCTGTGGGTGGTGCTGCGAAAGAGAAACATCTGCGCAGCCTGCGTGATCGGTGGGTGCATGCGGTGGCAGATCTATCAAACGTGGAGATTTGCGTGCCGGATGATGCTGCGCGTTACTGCGCCATCACCAGTTTCCGGTTGAAGGGGATGCACACGAACGAGCAGGCGCAGCATCTGCAACAGGTCTTGTTTGAGAAGTATCGCGTGCATACGGTATGGCGAAAGGGTGTGGCGAAGGGGCCGGTCATCCGCGTGACACCGGGGCTGTACAGCACCTTTGCCGATAGCGATGCGCTGGCGAATGCGTTGCGCAAAGAACATGCGATGTTTGCCTGAACACGGTTTTTGCTGCATTGGGGTCTTGGGTGATCGGACCACAGTAATGCCCCGGGGGTGTTATCCGCAGGTTGCGCCGGGTGACTACCGTCTTCCACCAAGGATTTTCAAAAGCAGCTTTCGATGGATGTTCCGCTCCGTCAAAAAGCGAGATTCTCAACCTGTCGAGAGGGAAGTTCACTCCCTCCCACAGAAACGAGACTCTGAAATGCACGATCTGATTGTTGGCGCCGTTTTCCTCGTTATGATGCTCGCTCCCTGCCTCGTTGCCAGCACTGCCGGCAAGACCGAAGCGTAACTGGACCGGCACACGGGAGATAGCGCAATCGCGCTCCTTTGTTGCCTTTGCCCTTCTTCTCCTGGTTGCCCCTGGCAAACGAAAACACTGTTCCGATAGAACTTCGCAGCGACACGAGGCATTTGCCCGCTACGCTCTTTTCCACTTTGTAATTTTCTATTTCCCCCGCTCCTCTTCTCCCCTGTCTGGTTCTCTTCTGCCATAACCTTCCGCTGACTTACACTTAGAAGGTTATGGCTAATTTCCCGCCACTCAGCGAGCAGCTTGACCTGATTACCAAGGGCGCTGCCGAAATCATTCCGTTGGACGACCTGACGAAGCGCATTGAGGCTTCCCTTGCCAGCGGCAAACCCATGCGCATCAAAGCGGGGTTTGACCCCACCGCGCCGGACCTGCACCTGGGCCACACGGTGCTGATGCGTAAGCTGCGCCACTTTCAGCAGCTTGGCCACACGGTCATCTTCCTCATTGGCGATTCGACGGCGCTGATCGGCGACCCCACCGGGAAGTCGCAGACGCGCAAGCCGCTGACCCGCGAACAGATTGAAGAGAACGCAAAGACGTACCAGGAACAGGTCTTCCGCATTCTGGACAAGGACAAGACCGAGGTCCGGTACAACTCCGAGTGGCTGGACAAGCTGGATTATGGCGACTTTGTAAAACTGCTGGCACAGTTCACCGTTTCGCAGATGCTGGAGCGCGAGGACTTTCACAAACGCTTCAACAGCGAAGAACCCATTGCGCTGCATGAGCTGATGTACCCCATTGCGCAGGGGTATGACTCTGTTGCGCTGGAAAGCGATGTGGAGCTGGGCGGCACGGACCAGAAGTTCAACCTGATGCGTGGACGCGATCTGCAACGGCACTTCGGACAGCAGCCGCAGATTGTGCTGATGATGCCCATCATTGAAGGCCTGGATGGCGTGCAGAAGATGAGCAAGTCGCTGGGCAATGCCATTGGTGTGAATGAGCCGCCGTTTGAGATGTTCGGCAAGCTGATGACGGTGGGCGACGATCTGATGTGGCGCTACTGGACGCTGCTCACCGACGTTCCGGCCAGCGAAATTGACACGATGAAGCAGAAGATAGCCGATGGTTCTTTGCATCCCATGGAGGTAAAGAAGGCCATGGCGCGCACCATCACCGCAGGCTTCTCATCACCGGAACATGCGCTGCGCGCGGAAGAGAACTGGGCCACGCAGTTTCAGAAGGGCGGCACCAGCGAAGACACCGAACGCGTGTCTTTGGCGAAGGTTGACCTTGCGTTTGAAGAAGCGACGAACACCATCGGCACAGACAGGCTGATGGTGGCCGCTGGCTTCTGCGCCAGCATGGGCGAGGCGCGTCGCAAACGTGCCGAGAAGGCTGTGAAGGTGGACAACGCCACAGTAGAAGATGCGCGACTTGCGCTTACTGCTGGAAGTGTTGAACTGCTGGTGAAGCTGGGTAAGAAGACGAAGATCGTTACCGTCTCGTAATTATTGGTTTTCTTCATAACGTTGAAAGGGCCCGGCTTTTGTTGGGCCTTTTTCATTGCCACAACGCGACCAGAGTGTCGGATGTGTTTCGGTCTACAAAGCTAAGAGCGAACGCAGCGTCGCAGCGGACCGCAGCAGACGCGGCGTTCGTTCTTCACCTGTCCCAATGCGTGAGTGCAAGGCGATGTGAGAGGATGTTGGCCATGCTCTCGCATCTATCCCGCCGTCGTTTTCTTCAGGGCAGCGCCGCTACGGTGGCTGCTGCACGTGCTGCTTCCATGTGGCCACAGAGCGCCATGCGCATTGCTTCCGGCCCGTTTCAACCGACGTGGGATTCGCTGAAGGCGCATTACAAAACGCCGGACTGGTTTCGCGACGCGAAGTTTGGCATCTGGGCGCACTGGAGCGCGCAGTGCGTGCCTGAGCAGGGCGATTGGTATGCCCGCAGGATGTATATGCAGGGCGATCCCATCTATGAGTGGCACATCAAGAACTATGGCCATCCCACGAAGTTTGGTTTCATGGAGATTGACAACCTGTGGAAGGCGGAGAAGTGGCAGCCGGAACAGATGATGCAGCTTTATCAGGCTGCGGGTGCGAAATACTTTTTCGCTCTTGCCAATCATCACGACAACTTTGATAACTACGCGTCGACATATCATCCGTGGAACTCCACGCGGATTGGGCCGAAGCGCGACATCATTGGCACGTGGGAAAAGGTTGCGCGTGCACATGGGATGAAGTTCGGTGTGTCGAACCACAGTTCGCATGCGTGGCACTGGTTCCAGGTGGCGTATGGATATGACGCCGTTGGCCCGCTTGCGAATCAGCGTTACGATGCGGCCACGCTGACCAAGGCCGATGGCAGAGGCAAGTGGTGGGAGGGATATGACCCGCAGGTTCTGTATGCGGGGCGCACCGATCTTGCCATGCCGGATGGCGTGAGTACCATTGCCGCGCAGAACGCGTGGCATAAAGATCATGACGGCAAGTGGCATGAAGAAGATCCGCCGCAGAATCCGCATTTTTCTGAACTATGGTTTCTACGTTGCAAGGAACTCTTCGATAAGTACAGCCCTGACCTTGTCTACTTTGACGATGAGGAACTGCCCTTTGGCGATAAGGGTTTAAGCGTGACGGCGCATCTGTACAACACCAGCGTTGCGCGGCATGGATCGCAGCAGGCTGTCGTGTTTGCGAAGAAGCCCGGCCCGAACCACATGGGCGGATTCACGCTGGACATCGAACGCTCACGCTCTACGGAAATCCTTGCGGAGCCGTGGCAGACGGACACATGCATTGGCGACTGGCATTACAAACGCTCAATCTTTGAGCAGCACAAATATAAATCCGCCGATACGGTCATTGCGCTGTTGATTGATGTGATCAGCAAAAATGGCAACCTGCTGCTGAGCGTTCCGGTGCGTGGCGATGGCAGCCTTGACGAAGATGAGCACGCATTTCTGCAGCAGCTCGCTTCATGGGTGCCCGTGCACGGCGAAGCCATCTATGGCACGCGTCCGTGGAAGGTCTTTGGTGAAGGGCCACCGGAGCCGATTGAAAAAAACTTCAGCGAGAAGACACGGCCACACACGGCGCAAGACATTCGCTTCACCGCGAAAGGCAATTTTGTGTACGCGTTTGTGCTGGCGTGGCCGACGGATGGCAAGGTACGTATCAAGTCGATGCGGCGTGGCGGCGAACATACGCCAACTTCGATTCATCGCGTGGAGATATTGCCGCACGCTGCGCCGCTGAAGTGGACGCAGACGGCGGATGCGTTGGAAGTTACGATGCCTGCGGACAAGCCGAATCCCTACGCTTATGTGCTGCGCATCACGACGTAGTGCTTAGTGTCGTATGGCGATTGTCGGATTGCCGCCGAGCGTGATGGTGAGGGAAGAAACTTTGCCCGCATCACGATGAAACTCTGCCTGTAAGTCCATTGTGCGCGAGAAGAAGCGTGTCTCCGATTCTGCAAAGAGCGGAGGCCGTTTCCGCGTGCCGGATGTCAGCACTAAATGGCCATCTTCCACCGTGATGACATCCTGTGTTCCATCGGCTTCGGTGTAGGCTCCGGCGTACTCGTTCAACAGCGATGGTGCAATGGATGCTTCTTTGCGCTCGAACGGCAGGATTACGTTTTCGCCCATAGCGAAACGACCCAGCGCATCGGCAATACGATCTGCGATGATGCCTTCGACGTTCGACAGCACAATCACGCTGAGTTGTTTCTCGGGGTAATGGATCATGTCGGCGTTGAATCCGTCGATGCCGCCATCGTGGTCATAACGCTTGTGCCCAGCAACGGTGTGTTCGGAAATGCCGAAAGCGTAGGTTTGCTTTGCCTCGGGCGTCAGCATGATGTGCAGCGATTCCTGTAAAAGCACCTTACCGCCGTAGAGACCACGTTCCCACTTGAGCAGATCGTCCGCCGTGGAATAGAAGCCACCTGCGGCGTAAGGAATGCTCATGTCGATGAAGTCAGCGTTGCGAAATTTTCCATCCTGCAGAGCGTAGCCATGAACGCGCTTGGGAACGATGGTGGCAGCATCGTCATATCCGGTTTCCGTCATGTTCAGCGGCGCGAAGATGTTCTTCTGCAGGAACTCGCGATACGGCATGCCGCCTGCTTTTTCAATCACCCATCCCAGCAGCGCGTAGCCGGAGTTGCTGTACTTCATCTTCGTGCCGGGTGCGAAGTCCAGAGGTTTGTCGCGAAAGCGCACGATCAACTGCTGCGGGGTTACGGGAAGGCGCTGTGTGCTGGCATAGTCGGGCAGGCTGGTGAAGTTCGGCATGCCTGCTGTATGGTTCAGCAGCCGGCGGATGGTGACCTGGTCCCATGCTGCGGGAGCATCGGGATAGTAAGTGCGGATGGGGTCATCCAGATGCACCTTGCCCTGTTGCACCAGAAGAAGAATGCTGGCTGCGGTGAACTGCTTGGTCAGCGAGCCGATGCGAAAGCGGCCATCAAGCGTGTGTGGCGTATGCCACTCCAGGTCAGCTTCGCCATAGGCCTGCTGCAGAAGAATGCGGTCTCCCTCTGCCACCAGTACCACGCCCATGAAGTGGTTTTCATGAACATAACCCTGCACGACCTGCTGCATGCGCGAGGACTGCTGCGCCGTTTGTGGCAGAGCAGACAGCGGAAGAAAACAAAGAGCGACGCAGCTGGCGGAGAACAACGAACGGAAGCGCATACGTCTCTCTATACGCGGAAAACGTATGCGCTATCCACAGTTTCTTTTTGTAGAACGCGGTGATGCTTACTCTACGGGCGGCTTCGCAGCGAACAGAGGTGCAAAGCTGGCGCGGTATTGCAGGAAGACGATGATCCAAAGTACGGTCGCCAGCAATCCAGGCGCAATGCCTTCCGGGTTCATGGTGGCGTGGAAGGTGAGGATATTCACCAGTTCCGCCGCCAAGATGACCAGTGCCAGGGGAACGAAATATCCGCTGAGCAACAGGAGACCTGCCACAAGCTGGAAGGCAAAAAACATGTACGAATAGTGCGACATGGCCACGCCAGTAAAGAAGTGGATGGCGTTCGGGTCCACGGGTGGCGGCTGTTTGATGAAGTTAAGGAATCCATTCAGGCCGAAGACCGTAAAGATCAGTCCCAGCAGATAACGGGCGATAGTTGCTGCGATTTTCATTGCGAAATCCCCTGCGTGAAATAATTCGATATCAAAATAAACTACATCTATCGGATTCTGGTGCATGGAGCAAAGGTGCAGATTTTTTTACGAAGCTTTGCGGTGACGCGAACGCAGCATACTCCGCGACGCGAGCAGGTACAAGGGAATACCGCAGGCTGCGATGATCAGCGCGAATAGCACCGCGGGGATGCTGCCCACATGTTCACCCCGCGCGGCCCAGAGCGCAAAGAAGACCAGACCGACAGGGCCGCACCCCAGCACCACTGCGAACCACGTGGGGCCGGGTACGCGGAAAGGGCGCGGCATCTGCGGCTGACGTCGCCGCAGGATGATCAGTGCGGCAAACTCCAGGATCAGCGATAGCCCCCATAGCAGCACGTCGATAGTGATGAGGCGTTCAAAAGTAAGCTTCAGCGCCAGCGCCCAGCATGTGGCGCATACGATCAGCGAAACCCATGGCACAGCGTTGCGATTGCGTTTTGCCAATGCGCGCGGTAGCAGGCCGTCACATGCCATCGCGTAAGGCAGGCGAGTGTAACTGAGTGTGAGTGCGTTAAATGTACCCATGCTGTCGAGCGATCCTGCCAGCACCACACCCACTGCCAATGCTGTACCGCCGAGAAGATGCGCTGCATCGGCCCATGCGCCGGTGGAGAAGCGATCCGCGGGAATGCCTGCCCATGCCACTGCCGCAATCGGAATGAGGTACGTGAGCATGACCATGCCTGCGGCCAGCAGCATCACGCGCGGATACGTTCTCTGCGGCTCTTCCACTTCGCTGGCGATGGTGGTTGCGTTGTCCCACCCCATGTAATTCCACATGGCCACAAGGATGGCAGCGGGGAGATCGATGTGCGAAGGCGCGCTCATCGCCGCGTGCGGTGTGTGCGATCCGGTATAGACCGCAAGAACAACCAGCGCGACGAACGGACTGAGCGCCAGCAGCCAGATGAAGACCGACCCGTCACCCACCGACTTGGCGCCACGCAGATTCCACAGTGCCGAGAGAAGCACCACGCCAATCTCAAGCGCCAGGCCGCGATGTCCGCTGGTCATAGCTGGTGCTACGCGACCAAGGTAGTCGACGAAGATCGTCGGGTAGATGGCCATGTCAAAAATGGAGGCGGCCAGCGACAGCCATGCTTCCTGAAATCCCCAGAACGGCCCCATGGCACGCCGCACCCAAACGTAAAAGCCACCCTCTTCCGGCATGGCGGCAGAGAGTTCGCCCAGCATCAAGGCTGTGGGCAAGCTCCACATAAAGGGCAGAAAGAACAGCAGCAGAAGTGCGCGCCCATAACCGGCGAAGCCGATGATGTCTTCCAGTCCGTATGGACCGCCAGACACCATGAAATACGTCGCCGCCAGCAGCGGGATCAGCTTCAGTTTGCGCGCGTGCGATCGTGCCATGTTTCTGGTTGGTTCAACTCCGTGTTGGTGGATGTGTGTGATGTTGAATGTATCGTTTTCGCGCAGCCTGTGCGGAGGAAGTTTGGCCGATGTGCTAACGTGCCTTGATGTGCATCGCGGCGAGTGTTGGCAGAGGCGGAAGGAATCTTCGCGACGACGTTCGCACCGTGCAACTGCTGTTGAACATGCATCATGCTCAGGTGACCGGACCGCTGGTGGCCGATGGCGTCTGCGGTGCGGCGACCATTGCGTTGATCGAGCAGTTTCAGCAGGGCGTGATTGGCGGCAACGACACGGTGGGCCTTGTTACGCCGGACAGCAGCACCGCTACACATGGCTCTACGCTGCGTGCCTTGCGCAGCAGTATGCCGCCGGGATTTATAGAGGAAAAGCTGGAAGGCATACTGATTCATGCCGCAGCCGCCGATACTGCGCGTTTCTTCGCGCCGATGCTGGCTGCGATGCAGTCTGCATCCATCGACACGGCGCTGCGGCAGGCACACTTTCTGGCGCAAGCAGGACATGAAAGTGCAGAACTGCATTACACGGAAGAGATTGCCAGCGGTGCTGCGTATGAGGGCCGCAAGGATCTTGGCAACACACAGCCGGGTGACGGTGTTCGCTTCAAAGGCCGCGGGCTGATGCAGTTGACCGGTCGCAGCAACTATGCGGCGTTTGGGAAATTCGCTGGGCAGGATCTGCTGAAGCATCCGGAACTGGTCGCAAACAATCCGCGTCTTGCAGTGGATGTGGCGACGTGGTTCTGGACGAAGCACGATCTCAATCCTTTGGCGGATGCGGATGACATTCGCGCTATTACACATCGTGTAAACGGTGGCGAAAACGGGTTGGATGACCGCAAGGCAAAGCTGGTACGCGCGAAGTGGTTTCTGATGGACCCGCATCCCGATCCGGCGCTGCCCGGACTGATTCAAGCGATGGAGGCGGTGGCGTTTGAGCCGTTTCCACGTCACGCCCGGAAACACAAAAAACGTCGCAAGGCGCAACGCCGTATAAAGAAGCCTTGAAATGGCGGCATCCGCATCTGGACAGGAGCAGAAATGCACGGATATAGTTCGTGGGCTGGATTATTCCTTGTCAGAGCGGCCTTTAAAAGGACGCACCATGCCGCAAACTGACGGATAAGGTGTTGTGCCCATGCAGGTCTCCCGTCGCAGCTTCCTCAAGAGTGCCGCAGCCACAAGTGCTGCCGTCGGCTTCCCCACGATTGTTCCATCTTCGGTCTTTGGACAATACGCTCCATCCAAGCGCATCAACGTGGGTGCGATTGGCGTTGGCCGCATCTCGCGCGGGCATGATCTGCCGGGCATCTGGCAATACGACAAGGCCAACATCATGGCTGTCTGCGATCTGGATGCGCACCGTGTGGAAGAGGGCAAGCAGCTAATTAATGGCGTGTATTCCAAGAAGCGTGGCGGCGCACCTTACAACGGCGTGGCGGGCTACAGCGACTTCCATGAGCTGCTGGCGAACAAGGATATTGACGCAGTTGTGATCAGCACGCCGGATCACCAGCATGCAGCCTGCGCCGTGGCTGCCGTGCGTGCGGGCAAAGATGTCTACATGCAGAAGCCCGCGTCGCTGACGATTGCGGAGGGGCGTTATCTTTCCGATGTTGCCAATGCATCCGGGCGCATTGTGCAGGTGGGCAGCCAGCAGCGTTCGTGGAAGCAGTTTCGTTACGCAGCAGAGCTGGTGCGCAATGGTCGCATTGGCGATCTGCAACATGTGGAAGTGGGCTTACCGGGTGACCCTGCAGGCCCGGAGGCCCCGCACATGCCCGTGCCCGACGGCTTCAATTACGACGCATGGCTGGGCACCACGCCCGAGGTGTATTACACAGAGATGCGTGTGCATCCGCAGAAGGGTTTTGACCGCCCGGGATGGCTGCGCTGCGAACAGTTTGGCGCGGGCATGATCACGGGCTGGGGCGCGCACCACATTGATTCCGCACACTGGGGCATGAACACGGAATACACAGGGCCTGTGGAAGTGTGGGGCACGGCGGAGTTTCCCAAGAGCGGGCTGTGGAATGTGCATGGCAAATTCCTGACACATGCGCGCTATGCCAATGGCGTGACGATGGACATCTCCGGCGACTTCCGCAATGGCATCAAGTTCATCGGCACCAAAGGATGGGTCTTTGTTACGCGGACGGAACAGTTGACACCAACCGACATGGGCAAAGCGGCAGACGTGAAGGCGACCGGGCTTGAAGCAAGCGATCCGGAGATTTTGAAATCAGTCATTGGGCCGGATGAGATTCATCTCTATGTGAGTGAAGACCAGCACGGCAACTGGCTGGACTGCATTCATACACGGCAGTTGAATATCTCGCCGGTTGAGATGGGGCATCGCGCGTGTTCCACCTGCTTGGTGCACCAGATTGCGATGCATATGCCCAACGAGCATCTGCACTGGGATCCTGTGAACGAGCGCTTCCTGAACAACGACGCAGCCAACAAGTGGCTCTCGCGTCCGCAGCGCGCCAAATACGCATTCATGCCGCAACACGCCTAGGAGAAAATTCGTGAAGACGATTCGTTGTCTGGCCGCACTTGCACTGTTGGTCACCTGCGCGGCTGTGCGTGCACAGGCCCCTGTAACTTTTACTGCTGAGCAGGATCACCAGAACATGATGGACCAGCTAGGCATCAAGACACTGCGGCCCGGTCCAAGCGGTGACGAGAAAGCACCGAACCACGCGAACTACGACGAGTCGAAGGCGAATCCATATCCTGATCTTCCCGATCCGCTGACGCTGAACAATGGGAAGAAGGTCACCACACCGCAGCAGTGGTGGACGGAACGCCGCCCGCAGATTGTGGAAGATGTGGAACGCGAGATGTATGGCCGACTGCCAAAGAACATTCCCGGTGTGACGTGGCGCGTGGTGCTCACTGATAAAGAGATGGTTGGGCGCACACCTGTAATTGCCAGACGGCTTGTGGGTCACGTGGATAACTCTGCGTATCCCGCAATCAGTGTCGACATTGAAGCGACCGAAGTGATTCCCATAAACGTGAAGGGGCCTGTGCCGGTACTGGTGATGTTTGGGCAAAGTGTTCTGCCATCGCCTGCGCAACCGACATCTCCTGAACTGGAACGTGTGAATGAAGCGTTGCGTAAATTGTTGGCGCAACAGGATCCATCGCTCAAAGAAATCTTCGACAAATACCCGGCTTACAACCCGATTGCTTCGCAGGCTGTAAATCCCTTCACGGGCCGCGTCCCCGGTTTGCCTGCGTACACGGCAGATACGCTTCCTGCGACGAATGAGCTGGTTGCCGCAGGATGGGGCTATGTTGCGCTGAACACGACAAGCATCCAGGCGGACAACGGCCAGGGCATTACACGCGGCATCATCGGGCTTATCAATCACGGTCAGCCACGCACGCCGGAACAGTGGGGCGCGCTGCGTGCATGGGCGTGGGGTGCGGCTCGCGTGCTGGACTATCTTGAGACTGATCCTGCGGTGAATACAAAGCAGGTGGGCATTGAAGGTGTCTCGCGCTATGGCAAGGCAGCACTGGTGACGATGGCCTTTGAGCCACGTTTTGCGATGGGATTGATTGGATCAAGCGGCGAAGGCGGCGCAAAGCTCAGCCGTCGCAACTTCGGCGAAGCCGTCGAAAGCCTCACCGGTGGCGAGTATTACTGGATGGCCGGCAACTTCATGAAGTACGGCGCAGAGGACGGCAAATTCGGCCGCAAGACGCCGGGCGACATCCCTGTCGATGCACACGACCTTATCGCTCTCGCCGCACCGCGTCTGCTTTTCATCAGTTACGGTGTGCCGGAAAAGGGTGATGCAAAGTGGCTGGATCAGAAGGGCAGTTTCATGGCCACAGTGGCCGCGCAGCCTGTGTATCAACTGCTGGGCGCGAAGACTCTCGGAGTACCCAACGACTATCACGCAGACAAGGTGCAGATGCCGCCGGTGCTGCAAGGATTGCTGGATGGTCAGCTTGCATGGCGACAGCACGATGGCGGCCACACAGACCTGCCAAACGTTCCGTACTTCATTGAGTGGGCCGACAAATGGCGCGCCGCGGGACCACTGCCGGTACAACCATGAAGAAGTCGCAATCTACACAGCCCGTCATCCTGAGCGAAGCACGCAGTGCGAAGTCAAAGGACCTGCATCCTTCTCCTTTATGGGAATGCTTTTGTCGCAACGCACAACGCGTGATCGTGATCTCCGCGATGTTGCTCGGTTGCGCTGGAAACCTCACTGCGGAAGATGGCTCGGCAGCGTGGCTGCGCTATGCGCCCATCACAAATACAAAACAGTACGAGTCATTGCCGACGCGGATCGTGTCCGTGGACAGTTCCCCCGGCGGGCGTGCTGCTGCGGAAGAACTCAGGCGTGGGCTGGCATCCATGCTTGGCCGCACCTTCGTAGTGTCGAACACTGGAACAGGCGCAATCATTGTGCTCAGTTCCAACGCCCATCTGCCACGGGAGACTTACCGTATCCGACGAGGCATGGACGGATTCCATATCGAGGGTTCGTCAACTGCGGCAGAACTCTACGGCGTCTTTCATTTCCTCGAACGTGTTGCCTCACAAAAGCCCATAGTCAGCGAAACGCAATCGCCCGCTGCACAGATTCGATGGAGCGATGAGTGGGACAACATGGATGGCACCGTGGAACGTGGTTATGCGGGTCCGTCCATCTTCTTTGAGAATGGCCACGTCAAACAGGACCTGACACGCGCTGGGGAATACGCGCGCCTGCTTGCCTCTGTCGGTATCAACGGATGCAACGTGAACAACGTCAATGCAAATTTGCAGACGTTGTCGGAACAGAACCTGCGTGACTTTGCGCGGGTGGCAGAGGCCTTTCGCCCTTGGGGTGTGAAGCTGGCGTTGAGCGTTGACCTAACCAGTCCGCAGGTTGTTGGCGGACTCGATACGTTCGATCCGCTCGATCCAAACGTTGCCGCCTGGTGGCAGAAGAAGGTGGATGAGATTTATAAACTCATCCCGGACTTTGCTGGCTTCACCGTGAAAGCAGACAGTGAAGGACGCAAAGGGCCTTCGCAGTATGGTCGCACGCCAGCCGATGCAGCGAACGTTCTTGCACGTGCATTGAAGCCGCATGGTGGCGTGGTTTTGTATCGCGGCTTTGTCTATAACAATCATCTTGATTGGAATGACAAAAAGGCCGATCGCGCACGCGCCGGCGTGGACAACTTTGTGAAGAACGACGGCACGTTTGAATCAAATGTCGTCATCCAGATCAAAGAAGGTCCGATTGACTTTCAGGCGCGAGAAGCGGTGAGCCCGCTCTTCAGCGCATTGAAGAAAAGCAATGTTGCGATTGAATTGCAGACAGCGCAGGAGTACACCGGGCAGCAGCGCCACATGGTTTTTCTGCCCAGCATGTGGAAGTGGGTTCTGGACACCGATCTACGCGCGAACGGTAAAGCAACGCCGGTGAAACAAATCGTCACCGGCCACACATTCCCCAACGCCGATGGTACGCCACGCCTTAGTGGCTTTGTCTCTGTCAGCAATGTCGGTGTGGAAGCGAACTGGTTGCATCATCCTATGGCGCTTGCCAATCTGTATGGCTTTGGCAGACTCGCGTGGAATCCCGATACACCGCTGAGCGAAATCACCGACACCTGGACGCGCATGACATGGGGCAACGATGCGCAGGTGGTCAGCACCATCACGTCGATGCTGGGTAAAAGCTGGCGTGTTTACGAAGGCTACACCGGCCCTAACGGCATGGGCACGCTCACCAACATTCTTGGCTATCACTTTGGCCCGGGCATTGAATCGGCAGAGCGCAATGGATGGGGCCAGTGGTTCCGTGGCGAGAAAGACGGCATTGGCATGGACCGCACATCGCATGGCACCGGCTACGCGCAACAGTATGCGCCGGAGCTTGCGGCGAAGTATGAGAACCCCGCCACCACGGGCGATGATCTTCTACTGTTCTTCCATCATGTGCCGTACGACTACAAACTGCACAACGGCAAGACGTTGGTGCAATCCATCTACGACACGCATTACACCAGCGCGTTAGCAGCAGCAGAGTATGTGCCACAGTGGAGTGCATTGAATAACAAGATTGACGCAGAACGCTATGCGCAGACGCTGCATCTGTTTGAGTTTCAGGCAGGCCACGCGATTGTGTGGCGCGATGCGATGAACAACTGGTTTCAACACATCTCCGGCATTCCCGATGCGCAGGGCCGCGTGGGACATGACAAAGGCCGCATCGAAGCAGAAGCTTCACAACTCACCGGCTTTGAAACCATCGATGTGAATCCGTGGGAAACAGCATCCGGTGGCAAGGCTGTGAACTGCCACATAGCAGCGGGTTGCACACTGACCACCACCACGCAGCAGCCAACAGGCAGCTACAACATTGCCGTGAATTACTACGACATGTGGAACGGCGTTTCAAAGTACGAGCTGCTGGTGGATAACAAAACCATTGCGACCTTTGCAGCCGATGACAAGCTGCCGCCTGCACAGTTTGACCCCAACCCCGACGGCCAGACCGCAACGCGTTTCACCGCATACGATGTGGCTCTGCATCCCGGCGCAGTCATCACACTGCGCGCCGTGCCAGATGTGCGCCCCGAGCTACAGAACGTGATGCCGGCTGCCGAAGCCAACAGCCAGATCCGTGCGCGCGACTATCGTGAATTTGCGCCGGTAGACTATATCGTGATTGGCCCCGCGGGCCTCATCACACCGCAGTAAGCTGGAGCCCAAATGAAGATCACAGGCGCACGCCTCATCATCACTTCGCCGGACCGCAACTTCATCACGCTGCGCATTGATACGGATGAAGGCATCTACGGCCTTGGCGATGGCACACTGAACGGCCGCGAACTTGCCGTTGCCAGCTATCTGACGGAGCATGTGATTCCATGCCTCATTGGCCACGATCCGTTTCAGACAGAGGACATCTGGCAGTATCTTTATCGCGGTGCGTACTGGCGTCGCGGGCCAGTTACGATGTCTGCGATTGCAGCCGTCGACGTAGCCCTGTGGGACATCAAGGGCAAGGTGCTGAACACACCTGTCTACAACCTGCTGGGCGGTGCAAGCCGTAATGGTTGCATGGTGTACACGCACGCCAACGGTGCAGATATTGCCGAGGCCGTGGACTCCGTGCAGAAACATCTTGCGGAAGGCTACATCGCTGTTCGCGCGCAGGCTGGCGTTCCTGGGATTGCTTCAAGCTATGGTGTGCCAAAGAAGGGCAGGCCGTATGAACCCGCGGAGCGTGGTCTACCTTCTGAAAGCCTCTGGTCCACGGAAAAGTATCTGCGGTTTGCGCCGAGGCTTTTCGACGCAGTGCGGAATGCCGTTGGTGAAGATGTTCATCTGCTGCACGACGTGCATCATCGGCTTACGCCGATTCAAGCGGCACGTCTTGGAAAATCATTGGAACCATACGACCTGTTCTGGATGGAAGATGCCACGCCCGCAGAATTGCAGGAGGGCTTCAGGATCATCCGCCAGCACACCACCACGCCGCTGGCTGTGGGCGAAGTTTTCAACTCTGTGTGGGACGCGCATGACCTTGTGCGCAACCAATGGATCGACTATCTGCGTATGACGGTGTCACACGGAGGCGGCATCACACCCGCGAAGAAGACCGCCGATTTCTGCGATCTGTATCAGGTGAAGACCGGCTATCACGGCGCTACCGATCTATCGCCCGTCACCATGGCTGCAGCCCTGCACGTTGGTTTAGCGGTTCATAACTTCGGTATCCAGGAACACATGCCGCACACGGCGCTGACCGACGAAGTTTTCCCGCACGCCTACAAGTTTGAGAATGGCTATATGCATCCGGGCGATACGCCGGGATTGGGCGTGACCATCGACGAGGAACTTGCCGCGAAGTATCCGTACCAACGCGCCTATCTGCCCGTGGCGCGGCTGCTGGATGGAACCCTGACTGACTGGTAAATCTCTGCGCGGAACACTGCGAAGGCAGGTTATCGCGCAGGCACCAGCTTGCGGCGTTCGGTTTCTGTATAAGTGAAGCGGATGCGATGGATCACCGTGACCGTGCTGAGGAACGCCAGCACCCACAGCGCCGGAGCCATCACGCCCCATGTGTCGCACAGCGCGCCAAGAATGACCAGAACGATGCGTTCCGGCCGCTCCATGAAGCCCACCTTGCACGAGCCGATCAGGGCTTCCGCGCGGGCGCGAGTGTAACTGACCATGAGCGATGCCGTCATGACGAACGCCACCAGCACCACGTACACAAAGCGGTTGGCGCGCGCGTAATAGACCAGCAGGCCGAAGAAGATGGCCACATCGCTGTAACGGTCAATCACGGAATCAAAGAATGCGCCGAAGACGCTGACCTGGTTCGTCTGGCGTGCCACACGGCCATCGACCATGTCGAACAGACCGGCGCCAATCAGGATCAGGCCCGCATACAGGAACATGCGGTGCGCGTTTTGGCCGCGCGCGTAACCAAAGAAGAACGCGGCCACAATGTTGATGATGAGGCCGATGAAGGTCAGCGTGTTCGGCGAAATTTTCGACAGCGCCAATCCGTTGACGATCTTCTGCAGCAGCCATCCGCTGCCCTTGCCAAACGCGCTGGTCCAGGTGAATCGAGAGCTCATGCCTTCGTGCGTATCCTCTTCCAGTGTAGCCCGTTCGGGGCGGCGCGCGGGTAGTCGAAACGTGTCGCGGACGGCAGCAGCCAGCGCCTCGCGCGGATTTTCCGGGTCCGCCTCCTCTTCAAAGGGCAGGGGAAGCGTCTGGGAAGCCGCGGATTCGGACAGTGCATCCACCGCCAGCGGTATGGTCCGGCGTGTGCGCGGAGCCGTGGCGCGCAGCTTCCAGCGGTCGCTGACGGGCGGCAGCGGAGCCACATCCGGCGCCACCCAGCCCGTCCGCGCAGCCTCAGAAGCCAGCGTCTCCGGCTGCCAGAAGCCGTGCAGCGGATTGCCTTCCTCTTCGGGATAATCCGCCATCGCTTCGGCAAAGGTCTTTGCGTCCTGCGCGGCCAGCAGACGCATCCAGCCCTGCGTCACGGTCTCGTTGTAATGCGCGGCATTGCCGGTGCGCAGCGCGAAGTTCTGCAGCCCCTTGCGAATGCTGTCCAGAGCATCGTCAAACGGCAGACGCTCCAGCAGCAGCCACGCCATGCGCAGATGGTCGCCGTGGTGAAACTGGCTGGGGGCGATGTCGCGATCCTGAAAGGCACGCAGAAAATCCCCGTCCGACATCGCCGCGCAACCAAACCTGAGCATTTCTCAAGTTTACGCCGGAAGGCCTATGGCTCCGACGTAAACGTGCCCAGCGGCAGACCTGCGCTGTTGTACACATAATCCGTCACCACGGCGGCCCAGCCGTAGCGGATGTACTTCGGCTCCTTCACCGTGGACGAGGTCGCCACCACCGTTACGTGATCGCCGACCTTCTCCACGCGTGCCTCTGCTGGCACAAACTTGTGGTCGGCACCGGCAATTTCAAATCCGCCGACCGCACCCGCCTTTGGCGCAAGCCCTCCCGCATGGGTGAACCAGGCGCGCATGCCGTTGGGTTCCGTGGTGGCCTGCTCAAACAAGGGCGAGAAGCCTTCTGCCTTGGCCCCGTAGCTGATGTCGAACGCAATCGCAGCCAGTCGCGCGCCCACGGTCTGCTTATCGCCGGGATGAATGTTGGTGGGATGTCCCACGTCCAGCGTGACGGCCATGCCTGTGTTCACCAGCGACAGCGTCTTGCGCTGCGCATCCCGCACCGTGCTCCATCCGTCCGGCGTGTTGCTGCCCCAGCTGGAGAGCTGCACAAACAGGAAGGGGAAGTCGCCCTGCGCCCACTGCCGACGCCAATCCTGAATCATGCCGCCAAAGATGCGACCGTAATACGGCGCGTACGTCGCTCCCTGATCCGCTTCGCCCTGATACCAGATGGCGCCGCGGATGGCGTACTTTGTGTACGGCGCCAACATGCCGTTGTACAGCGCGGCGGGGGTCCATGAACTGTTGCGGTCGTTAAGCTTCGCGTGCGGCACCGGCGTTCTTCCGGCTGCTTTATCTGCCTCGTCCTGCGCCGCAAAGTTTGCCTTGATCTCTTCAGTTACGCCCTGGTCGGTGATCATGCTCGCACCATTGGTGAACAAGCTGCTCTGACCCAGGAAACCCGCACCCTCCGCACTCATCCATGCCATAGCCGGCGTACCACCCCAACTGGTATCAATGAGTCCGATCGGCACGCCCTTCTCATGCTCCTGAACGTCGCGGCCAAAGAAGTAGGCCACAGCAGAGAAGTTCGTCGCGGTGTCAGGAGTGCAGACGGTCCATGTGTCGTCGGTATCGGACAAGGGCACTGCAGCGGGGCGTCTGTGCTGCAGCAGCAGGCGAATCTTCGGATGATTAGCCGCCGCAATTTCCTTCTCATGGTCCTTGATCTGCGTGTCCGGGTTGAAGCCCTTCAGCGGCATCTCCATATTCGACTGGCCGCTGGCAATCCAGACGTCACCTACAAGAATGTCGCTGCGCGTGATGGGCGCGGCGGTGGCATCGCCACTGACGTTCAGTGTGTACGGGCCACCTGCAGACTCCGGCGTAAGCCACGTCTCCCACTGGCCCCGGGCGTTCGCTGTAACGCTCAACTTCTGCTGATGAAAGCTGACGGAAACGTTCTCCCCGGCCCGCGCCCATCCCCACACCCGCACCGGACGGTCACGCTGAATGACGGCGTGATCACTGAATACATGTGGCAGGCGAACTTCAGCAGCCACGGGAAGGCTGCACAGTACAAGCGAAGCGGAAAGCAGCAGACGACGCATCAGGAATTGCTCCCAGAAAAATGAGATTCGTAACGACGGAATGCCTGTGGCACAAGGCAGGAGGAGTGTAACAAGGTTCCCGCAAGCGTTTCCGAACGAGAACACGCGCGTCTTACGAACCTGTTGTTACGTCTTCTTCTTTATCTACAAATTTGCCAGCGTTTGGCGTTCTAAGCCCGTAAATGCCGGGTTACAATGAGCGCTACCTCGCACAGTTTTCCACCGGCTTTCCCCGTATTTGGGGAATTCCGCTTCAGTCTGTTTGTTGTTTCATCCACGTTTGCTGGGAGTTCGCTTTGAAACACCTGATAGCTCTTTCCCTGAGTGCGGCCCTGCTGATCACACCGCAGGCCAGCCTTGCGCAGTCCAACGACGCTGCCCTGATTGCCAAAGCGCACAAGATTCATGACCGCGTGATCACGCTCGACACGCACAACGATATTGAGCCCTCAAACTTCACGGCAGACTGCAACTACACCATGCGCCTGACCACGCAGGTGAACATTCCCAAGATGATCGAAGGCGGCATGGACGTGTCGTTCATGATCGTTTACGTGGGACAGGGCCCGCTGACGCCGGAAGGCTACGACGATGCCTACAAGCAGGCGATTGCGAAGTTCGACGCGATCCATCGCCTGACGGAACAGATTGCTCCGGACAAGATTGGCCTCGCGCTGACGCCGGAAGACGTAATCCGCCTGCACAAGGCTGGCAAGAAGATTGCCGTTATTGGCGTGGAGAACGGCTATCCCATCGGCCTGGATGTGAAGCGCGTGAAGGAGTTCTACGACCGCGGCGCGCGTTACATGTCGCTGGCGCACAACGGCAACAGCCAGCTTGCCGATTCCAACACCGGCGAGAAGGACGGCTACTCCTACAACAACGGCCTGTCGCCAGAGGGCCGCGAAGTCATCGCAGAGATGAATAAGTGGGGCATCATGGTGGACCTCTCGCATCCCGCGAAAGGCTCCAACCTCGAAGCCATCCGGCTGTCGAAGGCTCCGGTCATCGCATCGCACTCGGCGATCCGCGCGCTGGCACCCAACGTGAGCCGCGACATGGATGATGAACAGTTGCTGGCCTTGAAGAAGAATGGCGGCGTGATCCAGGTGGTGGGCTTCGCCAGCTACCTGAAGCCGGATTCGCCGGAACGCACCGAAGCCCTGACCAAGCTGCGCGAGCAGGTGTTTGGCGACATGGCGCGTGGCGGTGGCCGTCGTGGCGGTGCCGAAGGCGCTGCACACTCGTGCCCGGTCGAAAGCGCCTCCGGGCCGCAGGCTCGTCGTGGCGGTGGCGCAATGGCAGGCTTCCTGAACACGTTGTCTGCCGACAAGCGCGCCGAGTACGAAAAGGGCATGGCCGAGATTGATGCGAAGTATCCGCCTGCGCCACGTGCCAACGTGAAGGACCTGATTGACCACGTGGATTACGCCGTGAAGAAGATTGGCATTGACCATGTCGGTCTTGCCTCCGACTTCGACGGCGGCGGCGGCATTGACGGATGGAACAGCACCGCTGAGTCCTTCAACGTAACGCTGGAACTGGTGCGCCGCGGCTATAGCGAAGAACAGATCGGCAAGCTGTGGAGCGGCAACCTGCTGCGCGTGTGGGGCGAGGTCGACAAGGTAGCAAAGCAATTGCAGAAGGCGCAGAAATAAGCGCGATGGATTTCGTAAGGGCGTGGCTCCGCCGCGCCCTTACAGAAGAAGCAAGGGAGAAGTATGAAGACAAGATGGATAGCGGCTGTGGCTGGCATGGCCCTGTTGGGTTGCCATGCCGGAGCCCTGATGGCGCAGGAAAAGGAAGACCGCACGCTGCTGACGCAGGAGCAGATGACGACCATCATCAACGAAGTGTCGGGCGAGCGAGCGATGCACAACGTGCTGGAGCAGGTGCCGTACCAGTTTGTGCGTCCGCCGTCGGAGTATCAGGGACACTTCCGCGAAGCCGAAGCTGTGGCCAAGATGGCCAAGGAATACGGCTTCAGCAAGATCTCCATTGAGGACTATCCCAGCGGCACCACCTATCAGCCCACCGTGGGTGAACTGTGGACGACTTCGCCCAAGAGCGTGAAGATCTACGACATTCACGACATCCCGGAAGTTCTGGCATCCACCAACGCCAACGGCGACCTCAGCGCCGACCTGGTCGACGTGGGCCAGGGCACTGCGAAGGACTTTGAGGGCAAGGACGTCAAGGGCAAGTTTGTCCTGTCCCTGGCTCCCAGCGGCCTTGCGGCCATCTACAACCGCGCCGTCGATGCAGGCGCCATTGGCGTTGTGGGCATCAGCGCGATTGGCGCGGGTGACCGCGCGGTGGACTACCCGAATGAAGTGGTCTGGACCACCGTGGTCGCCAAGCCCGGCACCGTTGCATGGGCTGTATCGCCGCGTGTGGCACGCCAACTTGAAACGCAGTTGAACCGCGGCCAGAAGGTGACCATCCGCTCCATCACTAAGAGCGAGCAGGTGCCGAACAAACAGGAGCTGGTCCACGCCGAAATCCCCGGCGACGGCAGCACCACGCAGGAAGTGGCCATCGGCGGCCATCTGTTCGAGGCCTACATCAAGCAGGGCGCCAACGATGATAACTCCGGCGTTGCACTAACGTTGGAAGTGGGCCGCGCATACCTGAAGCTCATCGCCGAGGGCAAGCTGCCGAAACCAAAGCGCACCATCAACTTCCAGTGGGTGCAGGAGATCAGCGGCACCAACGCATGGTTCAACGCGCACCCTGAAAAGGCGAAGGTCATCATCGGCGACCTGAACTTTGACATGGAAGCCCTGCGCCTGACCGCCAGCCGCAGCCTCTGGATCATGCAGCGCACGCCGGATACCTTCCCGTCGTACATCAACGACATTGGCCAGAGCATGCTGGAGTACATTGCGGAAGTCTCGCGCGAGCGTGTCCGTTATCGTGCCACGGGCTACGGCGCATCGCAGCCCGTGGAATCACCCAACGGCAGCAACGACGCCTTCTATATCAAGGTCGACAAGCACTACGGTTCCAGCGATCACGTGACGTACATGCAGCACGGCATCCCGGCCATCATGTTCATCACCTGGCCGGACATGTGGTATCACTCGTCGCAGGACACCCCGGACAAGCAGGACTCCACGCAGTACAAGCGCGCTGCCGCAGTGGCGACAGGTTCGCTTGCCGTGCTGGCATCCGGTACGGATGAAGAAGCCGCACGCATCCTGAACGAGAACCTGGGCCGTGGCCTGGCCCGCATGGGCGAATCGCACACCAAGGGTCTCGGCTACATTGCCGACGCAACGGATGCAGCTTCACTGAACACGGCATACAAAGAAGCGAAGATCGCCATCCTGCATCAGGCAGCAGTCGAAAAGGATGTGGTGGATTCCGCCAGCGTTCTGTGGACCAACGCAGACACCGGCAAGAAGAGCACCTCTTCCTTTGCTCCACTGATTGACCAGCGCGCAGCGACGCTGCTGAGCGAAGTGAAGGCTGCCTACCAGCTTCAGGCGGCGCAGCGCGGCATCACGCCCAGCGAGCCTGTACAGACAGCGGCAGAGAAGGAAGCCGCAGGCATCCTCGTCGAACCCGTTGCGCGTACCGGCACCGCAGGTGGACCGGGTGGCGGCGGCGGTGGACGCCGTGGACCACAGACCGGACCGCAGCTTCCACAGGAGATGAACGCTGAGTTCCAACTCCTGCTGCCGAAGCACCTGACCGCGCTGGAAATCCGCGACTTCCTCTCCGGCGAATTCACGCCGCTTCCGCTGGCCGACCTGATGGAAGTGCTGCACGCACGCGAGAAGGCTGGCCAGATCAAGCTGACGCAGAAGCCTGCTGAAGCTCCGGTCGCAGCCAGGGGCAAGAAGAAGAAGTAACCCATCAAAACCACAACAGAAAAGCCCACCTGCGCAATCAGCAGGTGGGCTTTCTCTTTGATCTGGAATTGGAAAACGAGTTACGCGGCGTCGTGGATCGTCGTCAGCTTCAGAATTTCCAGTTCTCGTTTGCCATTCGGTGTGACCACGGTGGTTTCATCGCCCACCTTTTTACCCACCAATGCCTTGCCAATGGGCGACGTGGTGCTGATGAGGCCCTGGGTGACGTCGCTCTCTTCGCTGGTCACCAGCCGGTAGGTGATCTCTTCTCCCTTGGTGTTGTCGAAGACAACGATGGTCGAGCCGAAGCCGACGCGGTCCGCGGGAATGTTCGTCAGGTTCACCAGCGACAGCTCGCCCATACGCTTTTTCAACTGGCCCAGGCGTGCGTTTACGAACTCCTGCCGCTGCTTGGCAGAGTGATATTCGGCGTTCTCGCTCAGATCGCCCAGCGCCACAGCCTTCTTGATCTCTGCAGGCAGTTCCGTGGTCAACTCATGTTCCAGGAGTTTGATCTCTTCTTCGAGTTTCTTCGTAATGTCGAGCATAGCGAGGCTTCCAATCAGGCAATAGGAATCGGGGAGCGCGGCCAGGTCGCGCCATGGGCAGCGAGGCTCCGGGAATAAGGTTTGATTCTACCAGCCGGGCAAAAACGGGGCTTCAGGCGGCTACTTCGCCGAAAGCACCAGCACCTGCACACTGAGCGGTGGCACCGTATGGTGGATAGACCCAGACGCATGCAAACGGGACACCTGCGGCGTGATGCGTTCCGGATCGGTGATGCTGTTGGTGGCCGTGCGAGCGTCGCCCTTCAGCGTAACCAGCGTTGCACTGCCCGACGGCGCAGCTCCCTGCACCTTCACATCCAGCACCTGTGGTTCGGTGGAGCCGTTCACCAGCTTCACGTAGATTTCACCCTTCGCGGGATCGCGCGTGACCGACGTAAAGAAGCGCGTATGCACGCCACCGCTTAACTGTGTCTGCGAAACCTCAGTGCCCAGGTACTGCGCAAACATGCTCTGCGCGTAATACGAGGGCGAGCCGTAGCTCTTCGCGGCGTCATAGCCGATCAGGTCGCTCTCCCACTGCATGCCGCCGGGGTTCACATTCACGAACAGCGGCGCATACGCAGACAATTCGATCAGGTCACTGTTGCGCTCCATGCCGGTCATCCAGGCAGCATCAGCCAGCGCAGCGCCCAGGTCCGTGGTTGGCGAACCTTCACGCGTGGCCCACTCTCCCACAAAGATCTTCGGCCCGGTGCGCGGCACATGATCGTAGTGATCGGTCATGGCGTAGAACTCTTCCGCGCGCTTGTAATAGTGGTCGTCAATCAGGTCAGGCTGCAGGCCGCGCTTCACCGGCGCGGTGGCAATCAGCTTCAGGCTCGGATACTTGTCGCGGATGGCCTTGGCAAACTGCGGCCAACGCTCGTCATAACTGCCGGAATGATCGAGGTTGTCCTCATTGCCAATCTCGACATAATGCAGCGGAAACGGCTGCGGATGACCCAGCTTCGCGCGCACCGCGCCCCACTTTGTATCCGTGCTGCCGCTGACAAACTCAATCTCGTCCAGCGCGTCATCCACAAAGGGCTGCATGTGCGCGCCCGCGGCAATGTGCGTTCCCTTCAACGAATAGCCTGCATATACGGCAAGCACCGGCTCAATGTTCAGGTCCTCTGTCCATTCCAGAAATTCCAGCAGGCCCATGCCGTCGGTCGATGTGTAATTCCAGGGGCCGCGATGCCCCGGACGATCTGCCAGCGGCCCCAGCGTGGCCTTCCAGTCAAAGCGCTCTTCCACCGTGTCGCCTTCAAGATAGTTGCCGCCCGGCATCCGCAGAAACTTCGGATGCATCCCGGCCATCATCTCCATCAGGTCTGCACGATTGCCGTTTGCACGCCCCTTGTACGTGGGCGGAAACAGCGACACAAGCTGCAGCATCACACTGCCCGGCTTCTTGAAGCTCAACAGCAGGTGGTTGTTCGCACCGGCCTCAATCCTTGCCGTGTGCAGAGAGAATGTGTGCTGCTTCCAATCGCCTGTAATGCCGTCCACCGTGGTGCTTGCAGCCACCTTGCCCGTTGTGTTGTTCACCAGCGAAACGGTGATAGAGTCAAGATCGCCCCGCGCATAGAACGAGCCGCTATACGTGGTGTCCGGCTTCAGCGCCATACCCCACCATCCATCATTGCGCACACCCGCAGGCGCGGCATCGCTTGCCGTCGTCACATCCACACGCATGCTGTCCAGCAACGCTTCAGACGGGCCATCGCCCGCCGCCATCTTGATGGTCGCTGCTGAATCGCCCGCGTTGTCCACGATCCAGTGCTGCATGCCGCTCCAGTCATGATGGAACGTGCGATTGCGCACCATCTCCGCATACAGTCCGCCGTCGTAGGAGTAGTTAATCTCCTCCGTCATCAGGCCGTAGAGCATGGGACTGACGGGATGCACCGGCTTATCAGCCTGGATGGTCAGCGTGGCCTGCGCATGGGCAGCAGAAGCAGTCAGCACAGCAGTGAGTGCAAGAGCAGAGAGTCTTGTGAACATGGGTTTCTCCAAGCGGTACGATGCTATCGCAAAAACAATTCTTTTTTACATGCCACGAAATTTATTGATTTAAGACCTCTATGTGTGCCGTCATCCTGAGGAGCAAAGCGACGAAGGATCCCAACGATGTTTCGGTCGCACTAAGAAGCTTGGAGGTTCTCGCAGAAACTTTCCAGCTGTAGCGGCACGCACAAACTCGCAGGGATCCTTCGCTTCACTCAGGATGACAAACAAATAGAGAACAGGAGCTAGATTGACTGATTTAACACACGATTCAAACGCTGCACGAACGTCGTCGGATCCTTCAACGGCACGCCTTCCAGCAACAACGCCTGATCAAACAACAACCATGCCGCATCGTCCACGCGGCTGTTGCTGGGATCGGCCAGCAGCTTGCGGATGATCTCGTGATCGGGATTGATCTCCAGCGTGGGCTGCATTGCGGGCAGGTCCTTCTGCCCCATCGCTTCCATCATGCGGCGCATGCGCGCGGAAGGTTCATCCTCATCACTGACGATGACGGAAGGACTATCCGCCAGCCGCGACGACGCACGCACATCCTTCACCGCATCGCCCAGCGTGGCCTTGATCTTCTCCAGCAACGGCTTCAACTCTTCCGTCTTCTCCGGAGCCGTTTCATCCTTCAGGTCTTCCGATGTCGACGACTTATTCACCGCCTTGAATTCCACATCGCCATACTGCGGCACAGCGGAAAAGACGATCTCGTCAATCTCGTCATCCAGAATCAGAACTTCAATGCCCTTCTTCTTGTAGATCTCCAGCAGCGGCGAGTTGCGCAGCATACTCTCCGATCCACCGGTGATGTAATACAGCGCCTTCTGCTCTGGCTGCATACGTTCTTTCGCGTCAGCCAGCGAGGTCAGGCCTTCCACCTTCGTTGATTTGAAGCGCACCAGGTCAAGCAGCGTATCGCGATTCGCATAGTCGCCGTAAACGCCTTCCTTCAACGGACGGTTGTACTCCGCGATGAACTGCGCGTACTTCTCCTTGTCATTCGTTGCAATCGTCTTGAACTCGGAGAGTATCTTCTTCACGCTGGCCGTCTTGATGCTGGTCAGCACCTTGTTCTGCTGCAGAATTTCGCGCGACACATTCAGCGGCAGGTCTTCTGAATCAATAATGCCGCGCACAAAACGCAGATACGGCGGCAGCAGGTCCTTCGAGTCGTCCATGATGAAGACGCGCTTTACATACAGCTTTACGCCGCCCTTGTAATCCTGCTGATACAGATCCAGCGGCGCCTTCGACGGAATGTAAAACAGCGTGGTGTATTCCAGCGTGCCTTCCGCGCGGGTGTGGAACCAGAACAGCGGATCATCCCAGTCGCCCGTCAACGACTTGTACATTTCCTTGTAGTCGTCGTCCTTCAACTCCGACTTGGACCGACGCCACATCGCACTGGCAGCATTCACCTGCTCCGTGGTGCGCGTCTTGATGGACTCCTTCTTCTCCGCGTTCCACTCGCTCTTGTCATACGTCAGGAAGATGGGGAAGGCGATGTGATTGGAATACTTCTTCACAATCTCCTGCAGCCGATATCCGTTGGCATACTGCGCTCCATCGTCATTCAGGTGGATCACGATGGTCGTTCCCGCTGCGCTGCGAGCGTGCTCACCGGAAACTTCTTCCAGATCAAAGCCGGTCTTGCCGTCGCTGGTCCACTTCCACGTGGTGTCTTCGCCAGCTTTGCGCGAGTAAACATCGACCTTGTCCGCGACCATAAATACAGAGTAGAAACCAACACCAAACTGCCCGATCAGGTTGGAGTCTTTACGCGCATCGCCGGAAAGATGCGAGAGGAAGTTCTTCGTTCCCGAACACGCAATGGTGCCCAGGTGCGAAATCAAATCTTCCTGGTTCATGCCAACGCCCGTATCCGAAAGCGTCAGCAACTTGTTCGCCTCATCCAGTTCCAGGTCAATACGCGGTGCGTCAATGCCGTTGCCCACCAGTGCCTTGAACTTCTCGTCCGTCAGGCTCAGGTGGCGCAGCTTATCCAGCGCGTCCGACGAGTTGGAAATCAGTTCGCGGAGAAAAATCTCCGGATGCGAATACAGCGAATGAACGATCAGTTGGAGGAGTTGCGATACTTCTGTCTGAAATTCCTGTTTTGCCATAGCACCCACCATTATCGCCAACTTCGTGCAAACGCAGAAACAACAACTGCCCTCCGAAAAGGGCAGTTGTTGTTTGAGAGTGAAAATTGGTTACGCCTTGGCCAGTTCCAGCGCCTGCGCTTCAAAAGGTTTCTTCCAGTCTTCTTCGCTGATCTTGCCGTACCGGATATTGGACGCGCCACCTGCAGACAACACCGTGACATCGGTAATGCCGATGAAACCGAAAATGAACTTGATGTATGGCGTCAGGTAGTCATAGGCTCCACTGGGTTCACCCTGCACATAGAGGCCCCCACTGGCCGAAATCACGGTCACTTTCTTGCCCTTGAGCAGCCCCACCGGTCCCTTTTCCGTGTAGTCGAAGGTCAGGTCTTTACGCACGGCGTGGTCAATCCAGGCCTTCAGCACGGCAGGCACCTGGAAGTTGTACAGAGGCGTGGTGATCAGGATGTGGTCCGCGGCCTTAATTTCCGCAATGATCTCATCGCTCTGCTTCAGCGCAGCCTTGTGTTCGTCCGTGTGCTCAACCGGGGGCGTAAACGCACCGGCAATCCACGGCAGGTCAACGAATGTGGGCTGATTCTTCGCCAGATCGCGCTCCACCACGGTGCCGCCTGCGTGCGCTGCCTGCCAGCCTTCCACAAAGGTTTGTCCAAGCTGGCGCGAGTACGAATGGCCGCCGCGCGGACTGACGTCAATCTTCAAAAGTGATGCCATGTGCGAAAAATCTCCGGAACGAGAAATGGATTTCGGTCGTGCGGTCTTTCTGATGACACTTCCATGTCGAAGGATTCGGCATAGAAAAGAATATTTAGCGACCAACCATGCCGCGTCGCGCCACGCCTTCGCCTCATCCAATCCCCATATCGCCCGTGATCGTGAGGACAAGGAACACCATGAAAGCAGTCATCATTCCAGCAGCAGGCGCATCCCCTGTCTTCGGTGAATTTCGCGAACCTTCTGCTATTGAGGGCAAGGTCATCGTGAATGTGCACGCCTCTGCCCTGAGCCAGCTCAGCAAGATGCGTTCGTCCGGCGCGCACTACAGCTCTGAGGGCGTCTTCCCCTCGGTCCCGGGCGTGGATGGTACAGGCATCACGCAGGATGGCAGACGCGTGTACTTTGCCCTGCCCGAAACCCCCTTCGGTGCGCTGGCGGAACAATCGCTGGTGGAGGAGAAACTCTGCATCCCTCTCCCGGACAATCTGGACGACATTACCGCTGCGGCGATGGCCAATCCCGGCATGTCTGCCTGGGCGGCGCTGGTGGAGCGCGCAAAGTTCGTCCGCGGCGAAACGGTACTCATCAACGGTGCGACCGGCTCCGCAGGCAGCATGGCCGTGCAGGTGGCAAAGTATCTGGGCGCAGGGCGGATCCTGGTCAGTGGTCGCAACGCAGAGAAGCTGGAAGCGTTACGCAAACTCGGCGCAGACGAGGTGATCCCGTTCACCATCGACGCCGATCATCCCGACGGCGCGGACACATTCCAGCAGGCGTTGAAACCGCATTTCGGCAGCGGTATCGACGTGGTGCTGGATTACCTGTGGGGTGGCAGCGCACGCGCCATCATCGCGGCCATTGCCCGGTATTCCGCGGAAGCTCACCGCGTTCGCTTTGTGCAGATTGGCTCTGCATCGGGCGAAAACAGTATTGACCTTCCCTCCGCGGCACTGCGTTCTTCCGCGATTGAACTCATGGGCAGCGGCCTGAAATCTGTCCCCATGAACAAACTGATGGAAGGCATTGCACATATCTTCGAAGGCGCAGCCCAGGGAGCATTTCAGATCGCCCTGGCCACGCTGCCGCTGGAGAAGATTGCGGAAGCATGGCAGGCGCCCGGCGAGCCGCGCATGGTGGTCACCATTCCATAGCCATCGTCATTTGCACGGTGCTGCGGTAAAGCACAGATTTTTGCTGAAGAATGGCATCACATGGTTCTGAAAACGGTCGGCGACGGCGCTGGTATGCGTTCCCTCGTAGATCTCGAAGCCATTCGCAATGCCGTTGGTTTCCATGATTTCGTGAAACTTCTTCGCGTCTACACGCAGACCATCCTGATCGCCCACGTCCATGGAAATGGCCTTGTAGCGCTTTAACGCCCAGATGTACTGGTCCACAAAAGCGAGCGGTGCATTTGCGGCCCACTTTGCCAGAACCTCCGGCTGCGGTTTGCCATCCTTCACAGGCAGATCAAAGTAATACGGCGGGTTCTTCGGATTGGGCGACCACGCGGCAGCCGTTGCGAACTGCGCCCGCACGCCGAACGGCAGCTTCGCCATGTCCTCTGGTGTCTTGATATCTGCCAGAATCTTTTCCATATCCGGAGCGTTGGCAGGTGCCGGACCACCGGCCACGCGCGGCGACATACAGCAGGGACTCATGATGTACAGGCTGCCAAACACATCGGAATGTTTCATGCCGATGCGGCTTGCACCATAACCGCCCATGGAATGCCCCACCAGGCCGCGACTCTCCCGCTTTGCCAGCGTGCGATAGTGCGCGTCCACGTATGCCACCACGTCACGCGCTACGTAATTTTCAAAGTCGCCCGTGGTTACGGAACTGGAGTACATGGAACCGTTATGCAGGGTCTTCGAATCCGGCAGAACGACAATCATCTCCTGCGCGCCCAGGCCAAATGCGCCTTCGATCGTCTGCGGCACACGAATCTCTTTGCTCCACTGGTCGGCCCCGATGGAGTATCCGTGCAGCGCGTACACCACGGGATATCGTTTGTTCTTTGCCTTGTCATACCCGGGCGGCAGAAACACCAGTGCGTCCCGATCCACAGCGTCGCCCTCCAGATTGCCTTCCAGAGAAGCCCCATGAATCTTGATGCGATCCACGCGAACCGGCCTGGCACCGGCCACAACGGGCGGCACAATGGTCTTCACCTGCGCGGAAAAAGCAGGCAATATCAGAGACAAGCCGAGACCGGCCAGTAATGTACGGGATAAAAAGAAATGGAAGGAACGGTAGCGCATGGTAAATCAGGCTCCGGAAAGGAAATTATTTTGAAAACCAGAGCATCATTACAGAAATAGTTTCTGTTGTGAAGAAAAGATTTTTTTATCAGCCGGGAGCGACCAGCATCTCCGCCAACGCATGGGAGGAAACCTGTCCATGCCGCAAATTCATACTGATTCGAATACCGCGGAATGCACGTTACGGCAGCTCAAACTCCATCATTGCCTGCGTGGTGAACGTGCGCGCCTTGCCGCCCAGAACATACGGTTTATAGCGCCACTGCTGCACCGCGTTCAATGCGGCATCGCGAAGCTGCACCGGACCGCTGATCACGCGCGCCGCAGCGACATTGCCAGACGTATCCACCACGGCTTCCACCTTCACCGCGCCTGCCACATGTGCCGCAGATGCTGCCGGAGGATAGGTGGCCGCTGGGCTATAGACGAGGTTTGAGGCCATCACCCCCAGCGATGTAGGTCTCACTATTCCCGCAGGCGCTGATCCAGCCGCGGTATTCGATGCGCCAAGAGGCGGCGGCACATTAGCCTTGGCCATCAAGACATCGTTGTTGTTAGGCGGAGTACGGCGCAGCAACCGGGGATAGCGACGCCCCGTGCTGTCGTACTCAGCTTCCTGCTCCTTCGTCAGACCAGGCCGGTCAAGCTGCTTCGACAGCGTGCCTGCGGAGACAGTTGCGGGAGCCGCTGGTTTCGACGTGCTTGCCGGCGATCGCACGATGGGCGCGGACGTATTCGGCGCTGGTGATGCAGCAGAAGGACGCGAGACTGCCGCTGGCGGGGGCGCAACGGAGGCCACCTGCTGCGGAGCGGATGGCGCGGCCAGGTGAGCGACGTGGGTTTGCGGTGCAGGGGCGGGCTGCCGATGCGAGGACACCGCAGTGCGTGAGGAATGGCTATTCTTCGGCGCTGCCGAGGGCCGGATCGGTGCGACGCTGGGCGCGGGCTGTTCCACAACAGGGGTTTCCGGCACAGGCTGCTTCACAAACGGAGCTTCCGCCGCAGGCGTTGCGGCATTCCCTTCAATCACCGGAGCGGGCGTTGCAACAGCTTCGGGCGCTGCGGAAGTGTTGCGATAGAACCACCATCCTGCCAGCGCCGCCAGCATAAGCACGGCGGCCAATGCGACCCATACAAAGGACTTTCGCCGGGTATCGTCGGCAGTCTCCACGTCCACACGCGAGAACCGAATCGGCGTATCCAGAACCGGCCGTACGGAGGGCGCTTCAACAGTCTCGATAGGGAGCAGTGTTTCTGCTTCAGAAGCCACACGAACGGGCGAACCGGATGGAGGGAACCGAGCAACAGACGGCGCGACGGGCGTTTTCACCACATCCGTGGCAGGCAGATCGGTCGCAACCGGAATCGCAACTACACCAGGCGTAGGCTGCCGGGAAACAACAGGCTCGGGAATACCTGGCTGGGAAGTCGGGACGGAGCTCTTTGCTGATGGATGCAGCCTGTCATGCGCTTCCATGACAAAGCGCAGAAGATCGTGCGCCACATTTTCATCGGCCTCTGCGGCCAGTTGTTTTCCTGCCGCTGCCAGCGCCACCACACCCAGCATTTCGCCATAACGAACTGCGCTGCCACGGCGATGCAGCATGACCCACACATGCGACGTCAGGTCGCGATGAAACCCGCGATCCTCGCGCAACCGCTGGGCTACTTGCGCCAGCGCCTGGGGCTTTTCCACAGCAATACCCGCCGTGGTGAAAAACTCGGACATCTCCGCGATCTCATCCGCGTAACGGACGGACACATCCTCAAGTTGTGACGGCTGTAGCATCTCGGCGTAAAACCTTCCCTGGGGAATGGACGAATCCTGCCCATCTATAAGCGTACAGACACGGAAACTCATCGAGCGTTGTCGTTTTACGGCGTTCGTAGCAGAGGTCATACGGCCAAAAGCCGTCGTCTTGCGCAAAGCCGAAGGGATCTGCTTTCTTTTCATGCAACTGCGCTGCCAAAGAAAAACCCGGAACGTGGGCCGCAGACTACATAGAGCGCACAGAAGTATTCATCCGATAGACAACCCGGGCAGATCCTTCAACTTCGGTCCTCTCGGGGATGACACAAGGAGAGGTGTTATCCACGTAGCGTAAGAAAAAGATTCGCTCTGCGGCAAGGGGATTCAAAAGCAAAGACGGACGCCGAAGCGTCCATCTCTGCAAAGCATTGCAAACAGAAATTAGGCCGTGGCCTTGCGTCCTGTTTGAAGACCTGTGCTCTTACCCTTGCTGCTGCGCCAGTCGGTGTAGGCCACCAACATGGGCGCAGCCACCGCGATAGACGAGTAGGTACCGATCAAAATACCCACCACCAGCGCGAACGAGAAGCCGTGCAGCACTTCGCCGCCAAACAGGTACAGCGCCAGCACCGTAAGGAACGTAAGGCCTGAAGTCAGAATCGTTCGCGACAGCGTCTGGTTGATGCTCTTGTTCACCACTTCGCTCAACGTGGCGCGACGCATCAGTTGCAGGTTCTCGCGGATACGGTCAAAGACCACGATCGTATCGTTCATGGAGTAACCCACCAGCGTCAGGATGGCCGCGATCACCGTCAGCGTAATCTCCTGGTTCGTCAGCGAGAACGCGCCGATGGTGATCAACGTGTCATGGAAGACAGCGATCACGGCCGCCGCGCCATAGATGAACTCAAAGCGGAACCACAGGTATGCCAGCATGCCCAGCAGCGACCACAGAATGGCCCAGCCTGCCTGCCGCGTTAGCTGCTTACCCGCCGTGGGCCCCACGGTGTACGCGTCTTCCACCTTGCTGGGGGAGTCGGTGTAGTTGGTGGCCAGAGCCTTCACCACGGTCGCGCGCGCGGAGTCAGAGTTGCTGTCGCTTGTCTCCGGCAGCGTGATCACAGCCTCGTAACCATTGGCGCCGTTCAGGCGCTGGATGCTGGCGTCGTGAATACCGGCGCGGTCCATGGCCGTGCGCAGATGCTCTTCGTTCGGCGGCTGCGGAAACGACACGCGCACCTGCGTGCCACCCTTGAAGTCAATGCCCACGGGAATGTGGTGCCAGAACAGCATGCTCAGCACGCCCGCCACGGAGAAGATCAGCGAGAAGCCAAGAAACAGCCACTTCTTGCTGAGCCAGTCGATGTTGCTATCGCGAAATAATTCCACTTGCGAAACCTCGGTGTTTCCAGAAACTAAATTGACAGAGCTTCGCCGCGCGTCTTGCGCTGCAGAAGGCTGTCAAAGATCACGCGCGAAACGAACACTGCCGTAAACAGGTTGGCCAACAGACCAAACATCAGCGTCACGGCAAAGCCACGCACCGGGCCCGTTCCCACAAAGAACAGGATCAGCGCAGAGACGATGGTCGTTACGTGGGTATCCAGAATGGTGGTCCAGGCATGATCGAATCCGCCGAAGACGGCCGCGCTGGCGTTCTTGCCCACGCGAATTTCTTCACGAATGCGCTCAAAGATCAGCACGTTCGAATCCACGCCCATACCGATGGTCAGGATCACACCCGCGATGCCCGGCAGCGTCAGCGTTGATCCCGTGAAGCCCATGAAACCCAGCAGGATGACCAGGTTCAGAATCAGCGCCAGGTCCGCGTTGATGCCCGCACCCTTGTAGTAGATGAGCATGAAGATCATCACGGCCATCATGCCGACGACCGATGCGATCACACCCTGACGAATGCTGGTGGCGCCCAGCGAAGGCCCGACCGTGTGCGTCTCCAGGAAGACAATCGACGCGGGCAGCGAACCGGTGCGCAGCATCAGCGACAGGTCGCTTGCCGTCTGTTTGGTGAAGCCGCCGCCGCTGATCTGGCCCTGGTCGCGGATGGCGCCGTTGATGTTCGCCACTTCACGTACCTTGTTGTCCAGCACAATGGCCATCTGCTTGCCAATGTTGGTGCTGGTGTACGCATAGAAGCGGTCGCCTGCGCCGGTGGTCAGCGTAAAGGAAACGTCCGGGCGTCCGGCCTCATCCTGCGACGCACGAGCATCGCGGAAATCCGGTCCCTGCACCACAGCAATGCGCTTCAACGACCACCACGACTGGTCACCCAGCGCGTTGCCGCCCTGCACCAGAACCGAGTCCGGCTGCAGCTGCATCTGTGCGTCCTGCTCCGTGTTGAACGGTCCGCCGGTTACCTCGTGAATCTCAAGGCGCGCCGTCGACTGGATCACATCGCGAACGTGGTCGGCATTATCAATGCCGGGCAGTTCGACAAGGATCTGGTCCTCGCCCAATCCATACTTCTGGATCACCGGCTCGGCCACACCCAGCGAGTCCACACGGCTGCGGATCGTCTCAATCGACGTCTCCAGCGTGCGTTCGCGCAGGTCCTTCACCTCGGCCAGCTTCATCGTCAGCTTGTAGCCGTCGCTGGTCGAGGCCAGATCGTACGCGGAGAACTGAGTTGCGCTCAGCGCATCGCGCACGGCGGTCATATTGGTCTGCGGCACGCCGCTCACCACGATGACCGGCTGCGCTGGATCAGGCTTGTTCGCACGTGCGCCGGGAGCCAGCTTGGTAACCGCATCCTGCGCGCGCACCATGTCGTTGTCGCTGCTGGCAGCCACGGCTTCCGCCGTCTTTACCTGCAACACAATATGCGTACCGCCGCGAAGGTCAAGGCCTAGATGAATGCGCCGTGTGATCGACTCCTTCAGCCCGCCGTGCGGGATACCGAAGATGCCGTAAAGAAACACCACCAGGATGGCGATGATAAGCGCGATTTTGCCGTTCAGATTCTTCTGCATGGATATCTATCTAAGGCCGTGAGTGCTCCACATCTCGCTTCTGAGAGATGGGCTTCCTCACCAGAACTTACTGTTCCGCCTCTTCCTCCGTGGTCACGGATGAAATGGCGGTCTTCAGAAACTCAAGCTTGATGCCGTCCGGCTGCGTGCGGACGATCACCGCATCGTCCTTCAGGCTGAGGATAGTGCCACGGATGCCGCCCGTCGTAGCAACGCGATCACCGGACTTCAGCTGCGAAAGCTGCTGGTTCCACTTCTTCTGCTTGCGCTGGTTGGGAATGGCCGTGAGCAGCACCATACCGATGAGAAGAACGGGCAGCAGCAGGCTGAATCCGCCAAACGCGGAGCCGCCGCTGGATTGAAAGAAGTAGAGAGCAAACAATGCGTGCACAGGGAACATCCTTGATTCCGCGCCCGCAATTGGTTCGCGGGCGAAATTCGTGCACCAGATGTCAGTGGATTTGCCCGGCAGGGGTACCCGCTCCCACCGGGACGCGGAAACACCAGCCGGTAAAAGACAGAGGGGTGCTAGTCCAATATGCTCAAGGAATCCCGTCACAGTGTCAAGATTTCGCATTTGCACAGCGCCGTCACGGATGTATTCTCAGGCATGTCATCACCCTCCGGCCTTGCCCAGATGTCCTGTAAAGGGCTGCTGGCGCTTCTGTTGCTCACGGCCATATCATCGCCAACGGCGCACCGATGTCGCTGCTGGTGATGCGCCTGTCCGTGATGCCGGAAGTGCAGGGCCATCCCATCGTGGACCACACCGGCATGACCGGCGAATACAATTGGAAGCTGGACTGGGCACCGGAACTCAGCGCACCTGCTGCCGACGCGAGCGATCTTCCGTCTTTATTGGAAGCCCTGCAGCAGCAACTCGGCCTGCGTCTGGTGGCCACAAAGACCGCTGTCCCCGCCATTCAGGTGGATAGCATCATCCGGCCCTCACGGGACTGATATCGGTCTTTCCCCGGAACTGCGGTCGTTTGTGGCTCCCGCCTTGCTGTCTTTCCGGTAGAAGATGCGGCGGCACTGCACACACTCCCACGGATATAACCCAAACCGCCAAAGCACGTGGCGTTCCAGCCAGGTTCTCTTAGGCCACCTGCGTAGTACACGGCCCGGACAATCACAGCGAAACAACATCGCAAAAATTTACGCGCTACATCTGCAACATGCAAACGCCATTTCTACCCTTATGGTCCTCGTGCGGACATGAAACCACCAGTGACATCACCGGAAGCATCACGTGACCCATAATGGCTTACCTCCTGACTGACGTTCACTCTCTGCAAGGATGCGCGTTTTCACGCAAACATATCGTCTTCGACGCCGTATGCTGAAGGCACTTCACCTTTGATTCACCCATTGCTGATGAGGAACATCGCTATGAAGACGCTGCTGCGAACGCTTGCATCTCTGCTGCTACTGGCTGGCCTTGCAGCCCTGGCAACCGTGGTGTGGGCGCGACACACAGGTGGATTCAGCGCACGAACGACGCCCTCCTTTTTGGAAACGGCCCTGGCACGATACGCCCGCAGCCTTGCCATACCTGCCTCTGCAAAGTCGCTGCCAAACCCCATTGTCGACTCACCCCAGGTGCAGCATGAAGCCATGGCGCACTACGCTGACCACTGCGCTTCCTGCCACGCCAATGATGGCTCCGGCGACACAATGTACGGCAACGGGCTCTATCCCAAACCGCCCGATCTTCGACTTGCCGCCACGCAGAATCTTAGCGATGGAGAGCTGTTTTTCATCATCCAGAACGGCGTACGGCTCACCGGAATGCCCGCCTTCGGCGCACCCAACGACGAAGGCTCAGAGTCATGGAAGCTGGTCCGTTTTCTCCGCCACCTTCCGAAGATCACGCCAACTGAGGTCGAGGAGATGAATGGCATGAATCCCAAGAGCCCGGATGAATTACAAGAAGAGAAACAGGAACAGGAATTTCTGAACGGTTCCCCCGCCGCGCGGTAACGTTGAAAGCCGCGCAGTAACTTTGAAAGTAGTTAGGAAAGGAAACGAACCACTCGTGAAACGCCTGCTTGCTGCCCCTCTCGCCCTCGTCCTCAGCGTCTCTGCCTTCGCCCACAACGGCATGGAACACATCATGGGTACAGTCACCGCCATCACCGCAACCTCCATCAACGTAAAGAATCCGAAGGATGGCAAGACCATCCCTGTCCTGACCAATGCCAGGACGATGTGGATGCGCGGCAAAGACATGGTTACCGCAAAAGACGTCCACACCGGCGACCGCGTCGTCATTCATGCCAGCAAGGTGGATGGCAAGTTCCTCGCTGCAGAGGTGGAACTGGGCAGCGCCACTGTAGCTGAATCCCACAGCCACTAAAGCGACTGAGGACACGGTAGAGGCACGCTGCGGCGATCCGAAACCAGCGAAGCTCATACGCGCGAAAAGCGCGTCATCCTGAACGAAGCCGAAGGACCTGCTTGCTTCTCGCTCGATTACGATGCCAATGAAAGATGCGAACAAACATGCGCCAGGTTTTCGCAGAGGCATCGTAGTCCCGGACAGAAAAGCAGGTCCTTCGACTCCGCACTACGTGCTCCGCTCAGGATGACGACACAAAGGGTGATAGGAAATACAAGAGCCGCGACCATAAGGCCGCGGCTCTTCCTTATGCGTTGAAGTGGATTACAGCGAAGCCACAGCCAGCGGTGCGCCGTCTGCGTTCTTGCGGAAGATTTCCGCCAGTCCCTGCAGGCGCTTCGCATCCGCAGGAGTCTTGGCAGTCGTGGCAGCCTTATCCAGTTCGCCTGCCATGCCCTTCAGCTTCGCGGCAGCCTTCTTGTCCGTTCCGGCCTGGTTCACCAGCGCCTTGAGGGAAGCCACCTTGTCCTTCGACAACGACTCACCGCGACCAAGCTGATCCAGATACGCCTTCGCTGTAATGTACGTGGCAGGCCAGATCACCTTCGGCTGGTCCTGAACGTTCAGCTCCTTGAAGGAGATCTGGTTCGCCGCAGCAATCTCATCCGGCGTCATGAACTCCGTGGGTGTCAGTTTCAACACATCCAGTCCGCGGGCAATCTCCGAACCGTAGATCATGCCGTTGTACCAGTAGGTCGACCACTGACCGCCCATCGCAAACTTCTTGCCGCTGATGGGTCCACGGTCGAAGTAGGCAACCTCAAACGGGTGCGCCGGATCGGTCCAGTCCACCAGCGAAACGCCACCCTGATACCAGCTCTGCACATGCAGCGCGCGTCCCGGAACCGGAATCTCCGAACCGTTATGCGCCACGCAGTTTTCCTTGTCCGTTTGCGACGCCGGCATCTTGTAGTAGCTCTTCAGCGTCATCTTCTTGTCCGGGCCAATGCTGAAGATCGCGTCTGCGCCCCACTGCATCGGATCGGTTGCACGGCAACGCGGCTGACCACCGCCGCCCCACTCATCGCTGAACAGAACTGCCTTGCCATCATTGGTAAAGTTCGCCGAATGCCAGAAGGCATAGTTCGGATCGCTCACCGCGTCCAGGCGCTTGGGATGAACCACGTCCGAGATATCCAGCAGGATGCCGTTGCCCGAGCATGCACCCGCAGCCAGCCCCACAGCCGAGTACACGGTGATGTCGTGGCAGCCGCGCGTTGCGCTGGTGCTCTGCGTACCCTCGCCGTGGTTGCCGCCCTTCCACAGGCCGTTCATGTTGCCCGTTTCAGGATCGGTGAAGATGCGAGGTGAGTTGACGACCTTCGCCAGCTCCGGATGCGCCAGCGGCACCTGGATCACAACGATGGTGAACAGCGCTGTGTTCGGATCTTCATCCGGCGCAGCACCGGAGCATCCACTAAGCTCCTTCGCATCGCGGACACCCGCAGAACCGGACACGTAGATATACACGTTGTCCTTATCCTTGGGATCGACAACGACCGTGTGCGTGTGCGATCCACGGCAGGTCTGTACGTCAGTGATCTGCTTCGGCTTGGTCACGTCGCTGATGTCAAAAATGCGAACGCCACGCACGCGATCTTTTTCGGCAGGCTCCGGCTTGCGATTGGCCATCATACCGGCCATTGCCTTCTGCCGCTCTTCCGCCGACAGTGTGGCCAACTGCTCGCGCTGAGCGGCCTGGGCCTTCTGCGCCTCTTCCAGGGAAGCAAAGCCCTGCACGCCGCAATCGATACGGCCGTTCGCAGCTTCCACGCTCATGAACAACAGGTTGCCGTAAACGGACACGTCGCCTTGTCCGCCGGGGCACACCATGCTGGTCACCAGCTTCGTGTGTGCCGGATCGGAGATGTCGTAGGTGTTCACGCCATAGTAGTTACCCACGAAGACGTACTTGCCCTTGAACGCAAGGTCAGAGTTTGTAGTGCCGTACGGAGCCGGAATCGCAGCGCCACGTGGTGCACCCGGTGCCGGAGGAGCAGCATTCTCCCACGCGGGAATCTTGGCTTCATCCGGCGCGAAGCCGGTGGGCTTGGCAATGGTCTGCACCAGCTCCAGGCCCTTGGCGGCAACGCCTGCGTCATACAGACCGGCTTTCAGACCAACGCGCGGATCGCTCTCCGGTGCGCGCGGGTTCACATACACGGTTGGCGTCGGAGGAGCCGCCATCGGCTTCTCATGGTCCATCTGCGCGGACAACACCGGCAGCGAACAAGCGAACACCGCGGCAACTGCAAACGCGGCTTTGAGCGAAGAGAACTGTTTCATGGATTCACCTTTCGAAGAATGCCCTTCATAATGTCGATCTCTGCAAGCTGCGTGTTGTCCACGTCGTTCGCAAAGTCAAATAGCTGCGGGTCCTGTCCTGCTCCCGGCTGTTGAAACAACTCCTTCACCATCAGCAATGCGCCGCCGTGGTGCTGCATCATGCCGGTCAGAAACAACCGGTCAAACTCTGCGCCATGCGCCGCGCGCAACGCCTGCATCTGCCGCGGCGTCAACATGCCGGGCATCATGGCAACGTCCAGGGGATCAGTCTTCTTCGCGCCATCGTGATTCATCGCGGAGTGATCCATGCCACTCATCTGCGAGTGGTCCATCCCGGCCATGCTGCCGTGATCCATTCCCGCCATCTGCGAATGATCCATGCCTGCCATGTGGTCCATGCCGCCTGCCGGAGCCTCAGGATAGCCGCGCTCCGCCAGCCACTGCTTCATCCAGCGAATCTCATCGCCCTGCGACAGATCAATCTTCGAGGACAGCGCCTTCACATCCGTGTTCGTCGCGCGAGTCTTCGCAAGCTCTGTCATCTCAATGGCCTGGCTGTGATGCATGATCATGTCCTGCATGAACTTCACATCGGCGTCGCTCGGCCCTTTCGGCGGAGGAGCCGCGGTCACAGCAGACAACTCCTGCGTGGGTTTACCCGGAGCCCCGGGCTGCACAATGTTCGGCGCCTGTGCGAATGCCAGCGACGCACATCCACACAGAAGTACGCCAACCACACGGGAAAGAACGGCCATACACCAACCCTCAGGGGAACGGTTCAAAAATCAGTTGATGAAAAATTGCGGTGACTCAGTATGTCTCACCCTGCCATATCACTGCAACGCCAAACTTCATCGCTGTTTCGTTCTGGCGCGTTATCTGCAAACAGCGATACCAACTTCGCAAATGCGAAGCTCGTACAGCCAAAGGCCGTCATCCTGAGCGAAGCGAAGGATCCCAACAGGATTCGCACGCAGCGACTCCTTCAACCGTTCCGACCACTAACCGCTAACCAGCTACGTGACTCGCACCGACACCAAACCAGCTTCGCGACACCAAACCAGCCTCGCGACAGCGAAGCTCGTACGGCCAAAGGCCGTCATCCTGAGCGAAGCCGAAGGACCTGCTTTCTTTTCAACCCACTACGACGCAAAAGGAAACTCTCAACCCTTGAGCAAGCCACCAGAAACATTCCCAATAAGGACAACAAACCAGGTTCTTCCACTTCGCTACGCTCCACTCAGAATGGTGAGCTTAACAACGCAATAACGACACGACGCGCTATCCTTGCTTCGCTCAACTTCTCGGAGAAAACACGTCCCCAAATGCTCTCTCGCTACGTTGCACCGCTGCTACTCGTCGTCGCCTCCACGCTCAACGCCCAGACGGCGGAACGTCCGCCTGCCACGCCGCTCATTGCGCATGATCCGTACTTCTCGGTATGGTCCATGGCGGACACGCTTACCGCGGAGCCGACGAAGCACTGGACCGGTCACCCGCAACCGCTGAACAGCCTCGTCCGCATCGACGGCAAGGCCTATCGCATCATGGGCAACAGCCGCGACATCCCTGCACTACAGCAGACCGGCAGCCAACTCACCTTTACCCACACGCGCTATCAGTTCGCGGGCGGCGGCGTGGCAATCGATCTGACCTTCTTCACGCCAGCATTCCTCGATGATCTCGACACGCTCTCGCGCCCCGTCACCTACCTGACGTGGACCGCGAAGAGCACCGACGGCGCATCGCACCAGGTCAGCGTCTTCCTTAACGCCAACGCGGAGATGGCCACCAGCTACAGCGGCCAGCCCGTCACCTATTCGCGTCAGCAGACCGCCAACCTCACCGTGCTCTCCGTCGGCACGCAGTCGCAGCAGGTACTCAACCGCAGCGGCGACGACCTCAAGATTGACTGGGGCTACTTCCACATTGCCGTGCCGAACGACGCGCAGCCAAAGACCGCACTCACCAGCGGCACCGCACACGCCTTTGCCACCGACGGCATCCTGCCAGCCAACGATAACATCGACGGCCCCGCACCCTTCACCAAGGGCCAGACAGAGATGGCCGTCACCATCCCCTTCGGCTCCGTCGGCACACAAGCCGTCTCGAAGACCGCGCTGGTCAGCTACACCGACGGCTACAGCATGGAAGTGCTGAACAAGCGCCTGCGTCCGTGGTGGCAGCGTGACGGCAAACCCGTCTCGCAGATGCTGGAAGAGGCGCTCGCCGAATACAGCAAGCTCGACGTGAAAGGTGACGCCTTCGACACAAAGCTGAAGGCCGACCTGACCGCCACCGCTGGTGAAAAATACGCATGGCTCTGCACGCTGGCCTATCGCGAGAGCATCGCCGCGCACAAACTCATTGCGGACACCGACGGCCAACCGCTCCTCTTTGCCAAGGAAAACTTCAGCAACGGCGACACCGCCACCGTCGACGTCTTCTATCCCTCCGCGCCCATCTTCCTCTTCTTCAATCCGAAACTCCTGCACGCGCAGGTACTGCCGATTCTCGAATACTCCGCGCTGCCCAACCGCTGGAAGTTCCCCTTTGCACCGCATGACCTTGGCCGTTATCCGCTGGCCAACGGGCAGGACTACGGCGGCGGCGAAAAGACCGAAGAGAACCAGATGCCCGTGGAAGAATCGGGCAACATGATCCTGCTCGTCGACGCGCTGGCACGCTTCGAACCCAACAATGCAGGCGTGAAACTCGCCGAGCAGTTCTGGCCGCAGCTTTCACAGTGGGCCAACTTCCTGCATGAACACGGCCTCGATCCCGAGAACCAACTCACCACCGACGACTTCGCCGGACACGTTACGCACAACGCAAACCTGTCGCTGAAAGCCATCGACGCGATGGCCGCCTACGCCGATCTGGCAAAGCAACTCCATCACGACGCCGAAGCAAAGAAGTACAACGACGACGCACACGCCTACGCCAAGAAGTGGATGGAGATGGCAAAGGAAGGCGACCACTATAAACTCGCCTATGATTCGCCGAACACCTGGAGCCAGAAATACAACCTCATCTGGGACAAACTCCTCGGCTTCGAACTCTTCCCCAAGAGCGTGCGTGAAAGCGAAATCGCCTTCTACAAGACGAAGCTGAACAAGTACGGCCTGCCGCTCGACAGCCGTAAGGACTACACGAAGCTGGACTGGGAGATGTGGACCGCCACGCTCGCCGACAATGAAGCCGACTTCCACACCCTCATTGACCCGCTCTACACCTGGGCCAACGAAACCACCAGCCGCGTCCCCATGACGGACTGGTACGACACCATCACCGGCAAGCAGGTAGGCTTCCAGGCCCGCAGCGTAGTCGGCGGCCTCTTCATCAAGGCCCTCGCCGACAAACCACTAGCCGACAAATACCGTAAAGAAGCCAAGTAACCCTTCTCAAACAAAACACACAAAGGCCCCGCCAAATGCGGGGCTTTTGCATGCTCATTAAAATCAAAACAACATACGCCTCTGTGCGCAAAGTTCGTGAGCAGCGAAGCTCTTACGGCCAAAGGCCGTCATTCTGAGCAAAGCGAAGAATCCCAATAGCACCCCATGCACCACTACACGTACAGGCCTTCCCGCACAAGCCAGCGAGGCTCCTGCGGCCAAAGGCCGTCATTCTGAGCAAAGCGAAGAATCCCGATAGAGCCTCATGCGCCACGGCGCTCGCAGGTTTCGCGCAAGAACCGGCAGATCTCATACGCGCAGGCGCGTCGCCAGCGAAGCTCTTACGGTCGAAGACCGTCATCCTGAACGAAGCGAAGCGGAGCTGAAGGACCTGCTTTCCTCTCAACCCTCTACAACGCATCAGGAACCCCAAACAAACAAGCACCCAAACGAACCGGGTGCCCCAGGTTCGCGAAGCTAACCTGGGTATCGCGCTTCAGCGCGATCCAACGCACAAAGTGCGTCTTCTTTCGGAAGGGCAGGGCTTCAGCCCTGCCGTAAAACCTGGCCAGATGGAGGCGGCTTTAGCCACTGAGGGGATATCCAAGTCATCATCTCCCAAAAATCACGGAACCATCCCCACCAATCAAGCGTACCTCCCCTTGACATCCGACAGAAGAAGCGCGACTCTTGTCGAGTATCAAGGGGAAAGACAAATGCCACCATCCACAGACCTTCTGCAGGGCACGCTTGACGTGCTTGTTCTGAAAACACTTGCCCACGGCGAAATGCACGGATGGGGCATCGCCTCGCGCATCCAGCAAGTTTCAGATGACGTACTGCAAGTAGGCCAGGGATCTCTCTACCCCGCGCTGCATCGCCTGGAATACAAAGGCTGGATTGCATCCTCGTGGGGCGCCAGCGACAACAATCGCAAGGCCAAGTTCTACGCACTCACCCCCGTAGGCCGCAAACAACTGCGCAGTGAAATCGATCAGTGGAACCGCCTCAGCTCTGCCATCTCTCTCGTGCTCGCCGCACCGAAGGAGGACTTCGCATGATCCACGAACTCTTTACCCGCCTCGGTTTTCTCTTTCGCCGCCGCCCCGCCAACGACCTCGACGAGGAGCTTCGTACGCACATGGAACAGTCCATTGAAAGCAAGATCGCCTCTGGCATGTCGCCGGAAGAGGCACGCCGTCAGGCAGGCATTGAATTTGGCAGCATGGAAGCCGCGCGTGAACAATCCGCGGGAGCACATCCACGTTCGTGGTTCGGCATCCTGCAGCAGGACCTTCGCTTTGGCCTGCGCTCCCTCAAGCGCGACCGTGGGTTTGCGATTGTTTCCATCCTGATCCTTGCGCTTGGCATTGGAGCCAACGTCGCAGTCTTCAGCCTGGTCAACACCATCCTGCTGCGTCCGTTGCCCTTCAAAGACCCGCAACAGGTGGTGTGGCTTGAGCCCGCGGAGAAGGCCGGCGGACTCTCCGGCTCCACCTACTCGTCGGACGCGTATGACGACCTCGTTGCCATGAATCGCTCCTATAGCGGCATCACTGGCTACTTCGCCTTCTCCGCGCCCAACAACATGAAACTCACAGGCCAGGGCATCCCATCCACCATCACAGGCATTGGCGTACTGCCAAACTTTCTCGATGTCCTGGGCATCAAGCCGGAACTGGGACGCAACTTCCTGCCGAGCGAAGGCAAGATGAATGCGCCCGCAGTCGCGCTGCTCTCACATGCCTTCTGGAAGACGCACTTTCAGGGTGATCCCAACATCGTCGGCAAAGCCGTTTCCGTGGATGACAAGCCGCTGACCATCGTTGGCGTACTGCCACAGAGCTTCGATTTCGGCGCGACCTTTTCTCCCGGCACCCGCGTCGACGTACTCAGCCCCTTCAGCCTCGACATGGGCCGCCAGTGGGGCAACATCATCACGTTCATTGCACGCATGAAGCCCGGCGTTACCGCGCAACAGGCCAGCGCAGAAGCAGCCACACTGTTTCCAAAGTTCTACAACAACAAGAAGTATGCCAACTCCAGAGGCGACTACGGCCCTGGCACCGCTACTCCCATCAAGGAACATGTTGCGGGTCAGATTCGTCGTTCGCTCTACGTGTTGTGGGCCGCCGTCGGCATGATCCTGCTCATCGTCTGCGTCAATCTCTCCAACCTGTTGCTGGGCCGCGCCGCCACGCGCAGCAAGGAGTTTTCGCTCCGCTTCGCACTCGGTGCCAGCCGCAGCCGCCTCATCCGCCAACTGCTTACGGAAAGCGCTCTGCTCTCCGTCTTCGGAGCCATCCTCGGCATCGCTCTTGCAGAAGTCATCGTGCACTGGCTTGTGCACCAGGGTTCCGTTGCTCTTCCACTGCTCTCGGAGCTCCGCATCGACACCACATCGCTCCTGTGGACGACCCTTCTTGCAATTGCCGTCACCATCCTCTTCGGCATCATGCCAAGCCTCCGCATCACCGGCAGCGATCTGCAATCGCAACTAAAGGACAGTGGCCCCGGCACCAGCGAAGGCCGCTCCAACGAACGTCTGCGCAACATGCTCGTCATCAGCGAAATCGCTCTGGCATGCGTGCTCATCGTCAGCGCGGGCCTGTTGCTGCGCAGCTTCCTGCATGTTCTCGATATCGACCTTGGCTATCAGCCTGCGCAAGCCTCCACCATCACCGTGGATCAGCCGGACCTGAAAGCCCCGGAACGCTACGCCTTTTACCGCAACGTGCTGCATGAAGTGGCAAGCATCCCCGGTGTCCAAAGCGTCGGCATCTCAGACAACCTGCCGCTGGCACGCAATCGCACCTGGGGACCGCCTCGCATCAAAGGCGTGGACTATGCTCCGAAGCAGCTTCAACCCACATTCATTTACATCGTCTCGCCCGGTTATGTCACCACGATGGGCATGCATCTCCGCGGCCGCGACATCTCGTGGAACGATGACAAGTCCTCGGAAAACGTCATGATCCTCAATGAAAAAGCGGCGAACTTCCTCTTCCCCAAAGGCGATGCCGTCGATCACATGGTGAGCCAGAACGGCAAAGATGTTCGCATCGTCGGCGTCGTCTCCGACATTCATGAAACCGACGTGGAAGCCAGCTCCGCATGGCAGGTCTATCTCCCCATTGCGCAGGGATGGGGTGAGAACGGCGCAGAGCTGGTCCTCCGCAGCACACTGCCCGCAGGCACACTCGGCCCCACCATCCTGCAAACGCTGCGTCGTCTCAACCCCGGCCAGCCCGCGGTACAACTGCATCCACTGCAGGAGTTCGTGGACCACTCCACCTCACCACGACGCTTCTTTGCCGTGCTGGTCGCAGCCTTCGCTGGTACAGGATTACTGCTGGCCTGCCTGGGCATCTACGGTGTCATCTCTTACTCCGTCACGCGCAAAACGCAGGAGATCGGCATCCGCATGGCGCTTGGAGCCTCACGTGGTATCGTTCTCCGCAACGTGATTGTGCGCACGCTGCAACTCACCACAGCCGGCATCATCATCGGAGCCATCGCATCGTTCATCGTCGCGCAAAGCATCAGCGCCATGCTCTACGGCACCCAACCCACCGACGCTGCCACCTTCACCGCAACGCTCGTCTTGCTGCTCGCCGTGGCCCTCCTCGCAGGCTACCTACCCGCCAGACGAGCCTCCCAAATCGACCCCATGGCCGCCCTGCGAACTCAATAACTCACCGCACAAAACAAACAGGCGGAGCATCTAGCTCCGCCTGTTCTCATTTGCAGTTACAGCAATATGCGAAGTTAGAAGCCCTTCGCGTTCGGATCTGGCTTCGGCGTTTCAATGCGCGGCAGCATGTCAGCGCGCGTTGCAGCGTTATACGCAAACCACGCTTCGATCATCGAGCCCTGCATCACATCGCCCTTCTGCACGCGGTCATACAGATCCATGTTGGAGTGGTGCGTACGCGTGCCGTACTCCAGCGAGTCCTGCATGAAGCCGATGCCGTTCAGTCCAATCCACGAGAACGATGTGGAATCCGTACCGCCCGGAGCCTTCGTTGCGCCCGCCGTCTGTCCCACTACCGCGATGATGCCCACGTCCTTGATCGGCTCAATCCACGAACGGAAGATCGCCGCCATCTCGTCGCTGCCCAGCGCCGACACGGCACGGAAGCGGCCCGATCCAGAGTCGTCGTTAAAGTAGACGTCCAGCTTGTCATACTCCGGCGTCTTCACCATCGTGGTGCGCGGTGCATAGTGCTTCTGCACATACGCCAGCGATCCGTACAGGCCTTCTTCTTCGCCGCCCCACAGAGCCACGCGAACCGTACGCGCCATCGGCTTCTTAATTGTTGCAAGGATGCGCATCGCTTCCATCGCAACAGAAGATCCAGTGCCATTGTCGGTCGCGCCCGTACCACCCTGCCAGCTATCAAAGTGACCGCCGACCATCACCACTTCATCAGCCTTCGTCGTTCCCGGAATCTCGCCGATCACGTTGAAGCCATTCTGGTCATCCTTCTGATAATCGACAGCGATGTCAAAAGTCAGCTTCGGATGCTCGCCATGCTGCAGCAAACGCACCACGCGGTTGTACTGTTCCGGAGTGATCGCAGCCATCGGCGGTCCAACAGGATCGTTCGGATTCTGCGAACCACCGTACGATGCGAACACCGTGCCGCCATCGCCGTTGTAACCCGGCGTGATGGCAACTGCAACGCCTTCGTCCTTCAGAAACTTGTTGATCTTGTTGCGCAACACCATGCCACTGGCCGCTGCGGTCGAAGTCGTACTCGGAGTAATGTCACCGGGCCGCGGAGCAGCAGCACCAGGACGCGCACCACCAAAACCACTGCGCGAAACATCGTTCACCACTGTACGTGCTTCCACCTCAGCATCGGTCAGCCGCTTGGCTTCTGCTTCAGTGTGCATCTCCAGTTCACGCGGATCGAAGATCAGAACGATCTTCCCCTTCAGCTTGCCTTTGTACTTCTCAAAGTCACGCTCAGTGTGCAGCGGCGCCCATACTGCTTCCGCCGTCACAGGGCCATCCGTGCCCGGCGTCCACGCCAGCGGGAATCCAATCAGTGAAGCGTACGCCGGTGTCTCCAGAGCGCCGTAGAACTTCTTGATCTGCCAGCCATAACCAAACGGGCCCCACGATTCCAGGTGAACATTCTGCAGACCCCATTCCTTCATCTGCTTCATGGCCCACTCGGCCGCGGCGCGATGATTGCGGCTATTGTTCACGCGCGGACCGTACACCTCGCTGATGGAGTACAGCGTCTCCATCACCTGCGAACGCTCAAATGCCTCGCGCTTGATTGCGTTCAACGCAGTCAGATCCACCTTGTCGCCGCCCGCTCCCTGCGCGAACGAACCCTGCCCCATCACCACCGCAGCCGCACACGCGACTGCCGCCAATTTGTTCCCTATACGAATCACTGATCTCTCCCCTGAAAGTGCAAAAGCGCATCCGTGCCCTGAAAGCACCCGGGCCCGCTGCATTCTGTGTCGATAGATACAGAACGCAGCGGGCCCGGCCATTGTTTCAACTCGCCACCATTTTTAGAAGGTGACTTTGAAAGCAAACTGCATGTTGCGCGGCTCGCCAGGTCCAAGGCCAGGGGCCGAAGAAGCACTACGCGTTGCCGACAACAAACCGAAGCTGGAGCTGGTGAGAGTACCGCTGGGATTGGCAAAGTTTGCCTGGTTCCAGATATTGAAGACTTCTGCACGAAGTTCCGTGCCAATCTTCTCCGTGATCGGCGTCCGCTTGACGAACGACAGATCCACATCGCCAAAGCCGGGGCCCTGAACGCTGTTACGACGCTCGTTACCGAACGTGCCCGTGGTCGGCGTGGACCATGCAGCCTTGTTCAGATAGCTGTAGGTACGCGACGAGGTTGTAGCCGTTGTGACACGAGACACAAACGGTGCCACACCTGCAACACGATTGGGACGATCGCGGCTCGCTTCGCCTGTACCGCTGGTGTTGGTACCCACCAGGATGTTGATCGGCTGACCACCAGCGAAGGTGTACAGAGCATTGATCTCATAACCCTGGGTCAGACGCGCTGCGTGCGTGGTGAACTTCGGCACCACGTACTGTGCGGAACCGGTGAAGTTGTTGCGCACATCGAAGCTGGAAAGCCCCCTGTCACCGCGCAGGTTAAGGCTATTCTGCGGCGTGGTCGTGCTGGATGCAGAGTCCATGGACTTGGCCCAGGTGTAGTACACCTTCGCGGTGATACCGTGCCACTGGCTCTGAACCAGGCTGACCTGCAGCGAGCTGTAATTCGACGTCGCACCGCTGTTCACCTGGTTGATGGCCGTCAGGTACGGATACTGCGATGCATATGGACGTACGCGGTTTGCAGCAACCGTGGTCACCGCAATCTGGTTCAAGTCGGCAACGTATGCCAAACGACGCCCCGCACTGCCCACATAAGCAACCGTGATCATCGTGTTCCGGGCGAGCTGCTGTTCCACATTCAGGTTGTAGTTCTGAAGGTACGCTGCGCGATAGTTCGGGTTGATCGCCAGGATACCCAGCGACGTCGTCGGCTGGCCGTTGCTGCCGAACGCCACGCCTGCGGGAAATGAAGTCTGACCAAGCGTAAAGCCTGCGCCACCGTTCACCGTAACAGCAGCATTTGCATCACCCGGGCTGCCGAAGATGCCAGCACTGGCGCCGTTACCCACGCTGTTGTAAACGAACTGCCCCACGGTCGGCTGATCGTAGAACCAGCCGTAAGCGCCACGGATAACCGTCGTCGGTTCCTTGAACGGCGTGAAGGCAAAGCCCACACGAGGAGCAACGTTACCCATGTTGCGGGCATACAGAGGCGCCTTGAAATAACCACGCTGCGGTGTGAAGTTGTAGATCGAGTTGCGGTCGTCATTGACAGCACCCGGATAGCTCCAACGCACACCGTAGTTCACCGACAGGCGTTGGTTCACCTTGAAGTTGTCGCCTGCGAATAGATCGAACGTGTTCACGATATAGACGCGCTGCGGATTGTTACGCAGGATCGTAGCGCCTGACGCATTGTTACGCGTCGTGCCGGCTACAAAGTCCGCCACCTGAATACCGGTAGAGCACTTGTTTGCACCCACGTTCGTGTAGTCCAGGCCAGCAGCCGTGCACTCAGCCAGCGTTGCTGCATTCGCGCCATTGTTGGTGTAACGCGTACCGTCAAAGTTGAAGGTACCGCGACCGTTCACGAAGTACGCCACATTCAGATTCGCGTGACGGTACTCGCCACCGAACTTCAGCTCATGGCGACCCAGCGAGAGATGTAATACATCCCCAACATGCCCCGTAACGTCCTGGCGACCAAGCGGTGGTGTTGCACCGGTGTAATCGAATGAACCCACGTAGAACTGCGGTGCACCTTTTGCAAGCTGTCCCGTCAGCCCCAGGTTCAGGCCATTGGCCTGCACATCAAAGTTCTGGTTACGGTCATTGAACACCTGCAGGAACGACGACACTGCTGCCGTAACCTGGTTCACCATCTTGCTGTTGAACGTGCTGTTCTGCGCAATCTGGAAGTTGTGAATGTGCATCGGCGCGGTTTCAAAGTAATCCGCGAAGTGCGAACCAACGTCGGCCGATTGTGTACCCGTTGTGCCCAGGTAGTGAGCTGAGATCGAATACTTGTTATTGAAATTGTGGTCCAGCTTGATGATGCCGTTGTAGCTGTTATAGGTGTTCTTGCCGGTCGACTGGTACTGATTCGAGTAGCCCGTCGTGCTGCGGCTGACTGCCGGGAACAGCAGCGTGTACATGTTCAATGCAACCTGGTTCTGAGCAATGCCGCGACTCGCCAGCAAGCTCTTACCTGCAGTGATCCAGGTGTCGTTCAGCACGGTGTCGGAGAGACTGTTGTTTGCCTGCGCAATCTGGATTTCACCCGCCAGGAAGAAGAACGTCTTGTCCTTCCAGAGGGGGCCCCCTAGAGTAAAGCCACCCTGGTGATTCCGAATCTCAGGGATGCGGCTACCAACAGCAACCGACGGGCTCAGCCATGCAAACATTTCATTGCGGTCGAAGTAGAACACGTCGCCATGAAGCTGGTTCGTACCTGTGCGCAGCACCATGTTGCTGTTTGCACCGCCGTTACGGCCCTGATCGGCTTCACCCGCAGCCTGCAGAGAAAACTGATCGATTGCTTCAATCGGGATCAGACCGCCAGCGATGCCAGCGATACCGCCCTGGTTGGAAGCCACTGCGTTTGACCACGGATCATTGTTATCTGCACCGTCAATCTGGTAGTTAACGCCAGCCGTACGCGTTCCGTTCACAGAACCCACACTGTAGGGATTAACGCCCGGCGCAAGCTTCACCATCTGGGTGAAGTTACGTCCATTCAGCGGAATCTGCTGCACGGTCTTCTGATCCACCGTCGCAATCAACTGACTGCTCGTGGTGTCCAACTGCACACCGGAAGCCTCTACATTGACGACGGTCGATTCCGCCCCCACTGACAACTGCACCTTCTGGTCGCGGACCTTCGAAACTTCGATCGCGATGTTATCCACTGAATGCGCTGCAAAACCAGGAGCCGTCACCAGCAGCTTATAGGTACCCACCGGAAGTTCCGGGAAGCTGAAGTTACCTGCACTGTTCGTCTTGCTGTTGGAAACATCGTTGGTAGACGGATTTGTCAACTGCACCGTGGCGCCAGGAATCGCCGCGCCTGACGGGTCGATAACACTCCCCGTCAACGTACCGCGGAACGTCTGAGCCCCTGCAACAGCACTGCCGATGAGAACTGCCGAAGCTGCCAATGCAATGCTGCCGCGCCTTCTAAAGGAAAGGCTGCTGTGCCTGGAATACATGGTCATCTGAATCTCCCTGAGGTCCTGCAAGGTTCAGCCCAACGGCGTCTGTACAGCTTGCGCCTGTGAGCAGCTACACGTGTATGCTTGCGCCGCATGAAGCACAGCGCATCGCGGTCCCGGAACGCAATTCCGGTGAAAAAGGTTGAACGATAGGCCCACAGTAACCGTTAATGGCCCATGACGCAAGAGAGAAAGTTAAGTAACTTTCACATTTTCCTTTTGCCCATCTCACATTGCACCGCATCCGCAGCACAACGCAGCAAACATCTCTGCTTCAACACCACCTGGAGACAAAACTGGAGACAAAAGAAAAAAGCCCGCACAGCTTGAAAGCCATGCGGGCCAGTCTGTGTTGCGTTACGCCGAAGTTAGAAGATGATCTTTCCGGCGAACTGCACGTTGAACGGAGCACCCGAAGAAATGCCGGTCGGAGCGCTCGTGATCTGACCAAACTGCGAGCTGGTGAGACCCGTCGTCGGGGTGCTGGGGTTCAGGATGTTGAACAGGTTGAACAGATCCGCGCGGAACTGGAACTTCACTCCCTCGTGGATGGTGGTGTTCTTCGCCAGCGCCGCATCGATCACATAGAAGCCCGGCCCGCGGAAGAAGTCGCGCCCCACGTTGCCATGCGTTCCAACGGTTGGAGCCTGCAGAACAGCGCCTGTACCGCCTGTGATGGCAGAAGCCGACCAGTATTGGATGAACTTACGTCCAGTCGAGTCGGTCTGGATGGTGCGGCTACCGGTCTTATAGTTGCCGCCGCTATAAAGCACACGGTCCTTGTTCATACCGATACCGGTGAAATCACCGGACGCGATGTTAATGGGCGCCGAGGTATTTATCTTTGCGTTCAGCGTGGTCTGCCATCCCTTGGTGAGCGGGGCAAAACGATGGCCAATTTGAGGAGCTTCCCACACCAGGTATCCATTCAGCGTGTGGCGGATATCGAATGTGGCGTTGCCATAGTCAAGTGCAAGATTGTTGGAGTCGCTCGGACCAGTGCTGCGGAAGCCCGAACCGTTGTCCAGCGAATGGCCATACGTCCATGAGAGCTGGCTGGTCAGACCGTGCCAGTTATTGGATTTGATGGTCGCCTGCAGCGAATTGAAGTTCGACGCGTTGTTGCTTGCGACTTCCACAACTGCCCCGACATTCGCGAAGTTGGTAATGCTCTTGTTGAGGAATGACGGACGGCGCTGTAGCAAGCAGGTTGCGTTGGCGATATTCGTCGGGTTGGAGCAGGCGTTGGCCGTTGTCGTTGCCGTCACCAGCGCACCCGAACTGGTTACGCCACCGATGTTGCCAGGTGCCGCAGCCGACCAGTAGGCAGCCTGATTGGTGTCACGCAGGCCGTACAGGTGCGTACCCGTGGAGCCCGCATAACCCACTGTAACGACCGTATTGCGGCTAAGCTGGTATTCCACGCCCAGATTGAACGTCTGCGCATAGGTCGTCTTCAGGTTCGGGCTGACAGAGAACAGTCCGTAAGCCGAAGCTCCAGCAGCGTTCGCCCAGACATACTGGTTCGCCTGCCATGTACCAACTGGCAGTGACACGTTCTGCACGCCACCAAATGGATTGGCCTGCAGGCCGGTTGCGGTGGTTCCAGTGGCGATGCTGCCATTGTTACCGAAGCCGTTGAATGGCGGAGCATCGAAATAGATGCCGTAGCTTGCGCGCGCCACCAGCTTATCGCTGACGCTATACGCAGCACCTATACGAGGAGAGAAGTTGAGCTTGCTGGGAGCAAAGGTTCTAGGTGTTCCCGGCTTACCGACTCCAATGAGGCCGTTTGCATCCGTACCCGTGCCGCCTGGACGCCAGATCGACAACGGACCCGTGGTCGAAAGCGCGCCGAAGTAGTCATGGCGGATACCGAAGTTCAACACCAGCTTCGACGTTGCCTTGAACTGGTCCTGCAGGAAGAATGCCGTATCCGTCCGATACAGGTCGCGACGCAGATTACCCTGCACAAACGATCCAGCGGAGTAGGTACCATTTAGAAAGTCAGCCAGCGCCAGAACTTCCTGGTGATAGCCAGCTGCATTCTGCGTGGCGGAATAGTCGTTGATGAGGTTGCCGCTCGAGTCCTTGCAGTTCGCCGCCACCGTAGCGCCGGGCGTTCCGCAAAGCTGAGCTTGTGTTGCGGAGTTTGACCAGGAGCTTTGTCCGGCACCCAGCGTAGCGGTGCGCGAGGCAAAGCCGTTGAACGTAAAGTTGCCGCGGACACCGCTCTGGTACTGCAGATCAATGTAGCTGCGGCGGAACTCACCACCAAAGCGGATCTGGTGGCGTCCTTTTACCCACGTTGCCGAGTCCGTGATGTGGCCCGTGTAGTCCTTACGTCCCAAGGGCTGGGTGGTGCCCACACCATCGAAGCTGCCCATGCTGATCGTCGGAGCACCGAAGAGCGCCGGATTCGTGACACCGGTATTCAAACCAAGCGCAGGCATGTTGAAGCTATGGTTCAGGTCATTGAATGTCTGGTTGAAGACGCCAGTAGCGATAATCAACTGGTTGGACAGACGTTCCGTCGGAGCCCAATTGTGCGACAGCGAAAAGCTCTGCGTGATGTCTGGTGCCACCTGGAAGTACGGGTACGTCGCGCCACCCGGCTCTGCCTGGCGACCAGTGCCAACAAATGCCTGCAAACGAATGGTTTGCTTTGGGGTAACAATGTAGTTCAGATTGCCGACAAAGTTATCGCTGTACCCATGGCGCTGGTGCGTTTCAATGTAGTTGCCGGTGTTTGCCGCCAGGTTGGATGCATTGCCTCCGGGCCACAGCGCCTGGAGCAGGGTCGTCGACAGCGGGTTCACCGTCGCGCCGTGGTTCTGTAGGATCTTTGTCGCCATCGCGACATAGGCAGCACCCGGTTCTGTAGCAGACGAACTGGAAACCTGAATGCCATAGGCCTGGCGCTCATAGTTGGTAAAGAAGAACAGCTTGTCCTTGAAGATGGGTCCGCCGATGGATCCGCCGAACTGCTGATTACGAACCTTCTGCTTGCGAGCGTTACCTGTAGCAAAGAAATCGCGAGCAGCAAAGAATTCGCTACGGCCATAGAAGTATGCAGAGCCATGAAAATTGTTGGTACCCGTCTTCAGGCCCAGTGAAACAAGTCCACCGGCGCTGTGGCCTTCTTCCGCATTACCCGACGACTGAATCGAGAACTGATCGATCGCTTCGATCGGCAGCGTCACACCAGCAATCGGGCCAACGCCACCTTGGTTGGCAGCCGTGCCGCCCTGCCAGATGTCATTGTTATCCGTACCGTCGATCTGGTAGTTCAACTGGTTGCTACGGGCGCCGTTCAGCGAGCCGCTTGCGTTATAACCAGGAGCAAGCTGCAGAAGCGAGGTAAAGCTACGGCCATTCAGCGGAATTTCCGCTACGGCCTTGCTGCCAATAACAGCGTTGTTTGCCGATGACAGCGTTTGGATCTCAGAGGTCGTGTCGGCTGCAACATCCACCACAACCTGCGAGCTACCAACGGTCAACTTTCCATTCGCCGGGGTGACTGCACCCGGGTTTACATCAATCTTGTTCAACGTCAGATCGCCAAAGCCTGCTGCGGTGATCGTGACGGAATATGTACCAAGCTGAAGATCCTGGAAAACATAGGTGCCGACAGCCGTGGTGTCTGTCTGCCGTGTTTCACCGGTCTCCGTGTTCTTTAGAACAACCTTTGCCTTGGGGATCGCAGCCCCTGACGCATCAACAACGTTTCCGCCGATACCACCACGGTACGTCTGTGCTCCTGCTGTTACGCTGCTGACCAGCACTGCCGACGCAAACAGCGCCAGGTGAGACCTCTTTGTGAACATACTCATGGTGCTCTTTCTCCTGCTGCCTGGGGGTCGTCCTGAACCTGTGGGGCGGCAACGGGATACACGTATCCCACTGCGGCCCAAAACCTCCTCTAACGCTGACTGCCAGCGCTGAAGGGGCGGTTAGGAGCGACAGAACATCTGAATTGACAAGATAGGTATCACCCTATTCAAACAACGTTCACAATGCAACCGTTCATTTTGCAAAAATTCATCATTTTGTAGGGCTTGCACTGAATACGCTGCAATTCGCCTCACAGGAGGCAAAATTCGTTTGCAAAACGAACCAATACAGTTAAGGAATGGAACTACACGGATAAAGAAAGAGGGGAAGCACCGAAGTGCCTCCCTCTTTTGTTGTCCGTTTTGGAACAGTTGCTAGAACACCAGCTTCGCGCCAAGCTGCAGAATGCGCTTATCGCGATAGCTTGTGATGTTACCCGCGGTGCTGCTGTAACCGGTGGCGCTGATGATGCTGCCTGTCGTCACGCCGTCAGGATTCGTGTGGTTGAACAGGTTGAATGCCTCACCGCGAAGCTGCAGGTTCAGGCGCTCGTAGATGCGGATATTGCGGAACAATCCCGCATCCACGCGCCACCAGCCAGGCCCATTCACCGTGCTGCGTGATGCATTGCCACCGCGATACTGTCCTTGCGGCACCGCCTGGAATGCATTGATGTTGTACCAGTGCAGACGATTGTGGATTGGGCCACTTGCGGCAGACGCAACATTCGGATTGCCAACCTGATCCGGTCGTCCACTCTCCGTCGCAGAAGAGATAATGACACCCACGCCGGCAGGATCAAGGCCAGAAGTAGTCGGCGTCAGCGGCAGGCCACTGTTGAAGAAGCCCAGTGCCGAAGCCTCCCATCCGCCCAGCAGATGACCCACCAGCCCCTTCTGCTCATAGAAGAACGGCAGCGCATACACCGCGTTGAAGTTCAGCATGTGCGTACGATCCGCAGCCGCACGGCCATATTCTGCATACAGATTCGACGCAATCTGGGGTCCGCCTGTGCGGTCCGCAGCGGCATTCGTCAGTGCACGCGACCACGTGTAATTCACCTGCACCAGCGAGTCATGCTTCCACTGTTTGCGTCCTGCCACCTGCAGCGAGTTGTAGTTGCCGCTGTAGATGGGGTTCACGGATTCAATCACGCCATATCCGCGATACGGACGAATCTGGTTAATCTGGTTAATCGTTGTGGAGTTCACGCTGTACGTGCCACCCGCACCAGCCGTTCCCAGCTTGGCTGCAGCAAACGCACCCGGAGCGGGCTGGTTGATGTCGTTGAAGCCCAGTAGATGCACCTGGTGGTTGCCCACGTAGCTCACATCCACCGTCACGCCCAGACCAATGCCCGACTGCACTCCCAGCGACCACTGCTGGTTATACGGTGTGTTGAAACGGGGCGACGTCGCACGAATCACAGGCGCCGCGTAGCTTACCGTGGCCGCCACCGCAGCAGGATTATCAAAGCTGGTGTTGTTGATCACCGGCGTGCTGATGAACGGAATGTTCTGGAAGATGTTCTGCTCATAGATGCCGAACAGTGCCGAGTCATATGCAATGCCGTAGCCACCGCGCAGACTCGTCTTTCCATTGCCAAACACGTCAAAAGCAAATCCCACACGCGGCGCAAAGTTCTTACTGTCGCTGGAGCCCACCTTGCCGCCATACGGTGAATTGCCCGCTGCGTTGTAAGGATTGCTTGCCGCACCCTGGTTAATGCTGATGCCATTCAGCAGGTTCGTGCTCGGGTTCGGCGTCACGCCGCCCGTACACGGGGCGCCCGCAACGCAGAGGTTGCCGCTGTTGCTCTTGTCAATCGTGGGAGCATTCGCAGCAACATAAAGCGACGGATCAAAAGTGCTGAGTTGATGGTTTCCGTCGATCGGCTGATTGAACTTGGTATAACGCACACCCAGGTTCACCGTAAGACGCGGGTTCAGCTTCCAGTCATCCTGCGCATACGCCTCAAACTGATGCACCTGGATATCGGCCGTCACATCGTAGCTCGCCTGCGAGAAAGTCGTAACGTAATTCGACAGAAAATTCGCAAACGCCTGCTGATAGGGCTGGGCTTTGCTTCCCGTCGGTGTCTCGCCCGTGGGCGCGGTAAAGGAAAAACTGCCTGCATTTGCCGAGGCGTTATTCTCCTTTTTCTCGTAGTGGTTATAGTCCACGCCAAAACGCAGCGTGTGTCTGCCCACGCTCTTCGTCACATTTGCAAATACATTGTGATTGCGGCTGTAATCGCGGTACGGACCATACGTGGTGATGCCTGTTCCACCCTGGAACGTAACCGCCGGAATGCGTGCCAGCGTGGATGTGTACGGCAACTTCGCCGCAGCCGCTACGTCAGGGGAAGAAGAATTGCGCGCCGTACCGATCGGATCGCTCAACAGCGCGCCCTGCGAATACGCATAGCCACCATCCAGCAGTAGCGTAGGCGTAATCGTGTACGTCACATGTCCCAGGTAAATGCGGCCCGGAGCGTTGGTCGACGTGGTATTCACACCGGCATACGCTGCGCCGTTGCCGAACAGGCCAAACGGTTCAATCGTCGGAATGTCGTCGTTGATGATGCGGAAGAACACCTGCACCTTTTCTCCGAACGACTGGTCAATGCGCCCAATCTGCTGATTCGCGTTGAACACATTGCGCTGTGGAGCCAGCACCAGCGTGCCTGTGCCATCGGTGGAAGGCTGCGGAATGCCTGCATAAATATCCTGCAGGTATGCCTTCGCCATGTTGCTGGTAATTGGAACGGTCGTGCCCGTCGTGTTGCAGGTCCCGGCTGTTCCGTTGTACGACGTACACACCGGAACATTGAAAACGCCCTGCCGTTCCGCCAGCGTTGGCACGCCCGTCAGCGTGACCGGTTTGTACGTCAACACACGGCGCACTTCCTGCGAGTAGAAGAAATACGTCTTATGCACGCGCCCGTCATACACCTTCGGGATAAACACCGGACCGCCGATGGTGCCGCCAAAATCGTTGTAGCGCAGCTTGCCGCGCGCACTCGTGGTCTTCGTCGCGCCGCTTGGATTGGTCGTCAGCTTGTTCAGCGTATCGTTCGCATTGAACACATCGTTGCGAACAAACTCGTACAACGAGCCGTGCAGGGAATTGGTGCCGCTCTTCGTCACCACGTTGATCTGACCGCTGGCAGCGCGTCCAAACTCTGCGGAGTACTGCCCACGCAGCGTCTTGAACTCGGCAATCGCATCCACCGACGGATAGGTCAGCAGCGTGTAGTTCGATCCGCGGTCCACGTTATCCGCGCCATCCACCGTCCATGCGTTGCCGCTGGTACGTGTGCCGTTCACGCTGAAGTTCACCACATTGGTCGCGCCGCTCGGGCTGCTGTTGCCAATGTAGATCTGGTCGCCGCCGGTGTATGCCACGCCGGGTTGCAGGCCCACCAACTGCTCATAGTTGCGGCTGCTCAACACCAGTTCGCGCACCTGCGTACCGTTGATCAGGCCCGCCTGTGTGGCATTTTCCATGTTCACGTTCTGCTGTTCGCTGGTCACCGTAACGGTGTCGTTCCCGCCGCCTGCATTCAGATCGGCATTGATGGTCAGCGTATCGTTCACGTGCAACACAATGCCGGCAACCGTCTTCGTACTGAAGCTGTTGGCGGAAACCGCCAACGTATAGTTGCCCAGCGGAAGCGACCGCGCGCTGTACGTTCCGGCGCTGCTGGTGGTCAACGTACGCACCACCAGGTTGCGGTCCATGTTCGTGATTTTCACCGTGGCATTCGGAATCAGGGCGCCGCTGGTATCGCGCACCGTTCCGGAAATGGAGCCGCTCACATCCTGCGCTACAAGTGTGGCGGAAAGGGCAAGCGGCGCAATCAGGGCTAAGCCCCAACAGGCGCTCTGCATCCTGCGATTCATCATGGGTACTGCCTCCAGAAGTGTTACTGCTAAGGGAACCGTAATAAGCGCCGCTGAACCCTGCGAAAGTTTCGTGGGGAGGCGGCGCAAAGTAGGGGGCCGGCTGTCTTCCTCTTGTGTAGGGGAAGGTAAGACGCCAGCGGGGTCGTTCGATGAACATCCTGTGAATACAAACGGGACAGCAAGAAGCGTAGTCCTTCACCATCTCTGGTGCAACGACCAAAACGAACAAAATTTTACGCCGCTTCCCGCCAGATCAAACCAGAAAGATCATGCGGCGGATGTTGGCTCAGCGGAGGCCATGCACCTCGCCCGGCCAAAGGTAGAATCGCCACAACAGGCGACCCATGACCGGACCTTTGATCTTTCCCAGTGCCCCCGTCGCAACCATGCAAGCCACAGCGCAACAGACTGCGGATCGTAAAACGGCTGCAGGTTCAGAGACCCCGTATACGGTCCAGCACAATACGGCCGAAGGCAACGGAGACACGCAGGGAAAGACGGTAAACGGCATCAGCTATCTGCGTGCCTATGGAACCACCGGAGCGGCACGCAGTTCCGCATGGTCAGCCATGTGTGCTGCCGTCAGTTCAACACTCGGCTGCAACCTGATGGATTCGCCCTCTGACTTCGACGGCAGCCAGTCGCGCATGTTCATGACGCGCCCCAACAGCGGAGGAACCGGCGGTACCAGCTACTTCGTAGTCCAGGCCAATGGGAAACCCTTTTCCCAGATCTCGCACTATCAGGGCGTACTTGGTTTCAGGTCTTCGAACTCTGTAGACGCGCAGGGTTCCGCAGTGGTCGTGAACGTGGATCGGACCCACCGCGTCGCGCAGTCCACGCTCGATTTCCAGATCATTTCAACCAATACGTATGGTCAGCAACATGGGGTCAATCGAGACAACATGGGTGCCTTCGGCATCGCGGTCACTTCCAAGGGTGCGCAGATCGGCAGCGCCATCGGCATTCATGCCAACGGATATGGCGAAGGTGATGTCATCCTCAACTCCATCGGTGCCACCACCAATGGAGGTGCCGTAGACGGCGACCAGGAAGGTCTTGCGTATCTGCGCGGATACATGAAGGCAGAAACACGACGATGGACCGTGACAACCTCCAGCAACGCCACGCTCGATACCGGAACCGGGCTATACAAAATTCGCACAGGCCCCGAAGGAGCCAGCGGGGGAGACCCACTGGGTCTCTGGCAGACCATTCTCAACCTGTCCTCCAGCTACTCCGCGGGAAACATCACTTCGTTCCAATACAACACCACGATCGGCGGTGTGATTTGGATGACGGCCACCGGAGATAAGGCCGCGGGGTTCCTGGCAAAGTACGGCGCCTCTGTCATTCAACCCATCACTGGCACTGTGGTCATCAAGGCGGTGAACCAGTCTGAAACGCTGCCAACGCGTGTGGCCACCACGGTGATGGTTGCGGATACTTCCGGCTTTCCAGCGTCGGGAATCTGCAGTGTTGTTGACCAGCAGACATACGAGCCGGGCGTGCCGTTTACCGTGGTCGACCGCACCCACATACGCATCAACACCTACGGGGACCACGCGACGAACTCGCTCATCGTCTATGGTGGGGCCACGGGGCTTGCTCTAAGCATGGATGCGGACGTCCTTGCTCCCGGCAGTTATGGCTATGGCAACGCGACCCCGATGCGTCCACGTACCTTGCGTGTGATTGGCACCACCCCCACCGGCGATCTGCTCCTTTGGAACACAGGAAAGATAGGGCAGACGGGTTTCAACACCAGGGCACTTGTTTACACAAAGTTTCCTGCACTCAGCGTTACTCCGAAGATCTCCGGAGGGACGATTACATCTGCCGTCATTACGGAAAACGGCAATGAATACAGCGCCGTGGTTCGCGCCCAGCTTGCCAGTGGTAAACCGCTCTACAGTGGGTCCAATGATCACGCTCCCACGCCGCAGGTTTCCGTAAGTGGCGGATGCAATGCCGTCCTGAAGGTGGACTACTACACCGATGCCAGAACCGGTGCGACCATGCTTGGCACACCCAGCACCACCGCAGGCGCTGGAGGCACGAAGAATGTGCAGATTGTGAATGGCGGCACAAACTGCACGGGAACCACGATCTCCATCCAGAACACCTATGCCAATCCCTATCACCTGTACGACTTCGCGGTAGTTCCCACATGGAACTTCGTGGCCGATGGTGCCGGCGGAAAGATGATGTCGGTTTCATCCATCTACGCGGCCCTGCAAACCCCCGCCAACTGGCCCACCGGCAGCAACCTGTCCAGCGAGGTATGGCCGCACATGCGCGTGGATTATTCCAGTGGTTTCCTCGTTCAGAATTACGGCGAAGCTGGCAGCGACCTCACCTGGATGCCTTATTACTTCGACGGCCTCCAACGCGGTGACAGCATGGCGGCCTTCATCATGAGTGATGCGGTGAGAACCCAATCGAACGACGTCTCCACACCCAGGGCCGCAGAGTTTCACCAGCGTGGTTTGCCCGTGGTGTATGGCAAACAGGGCTGGCGTGCGCCCGCGGCGGCCGGCATGCGCGTTTTGGGAAATTATCTGGATGCCTTTCGCATAAGCGCACCGAACGGTGGCGCAATCACACGCGTCTCTTCCGCAGGCTACGTCTCTCCCGCGAACATGCAGACGTACAAACTATTCGACCTGATGGACACCACAGGGCAGTACAACCCCATCAGCTTTGATCCGGTCAGCAGGCGAATCACCTTTGGCCCGGCGGTAGCCGTGGCCACACTGACGGATACCGCCGGCATCTCTGTGCTGCCAGCCTATGGCACAGTCACTGCCGGATCGACCTACACCCCCACGGCCTTTGTCTCGCACCTGGAGTGTCCCGGAGTTGCTTTCACCATTGGTGCACCGGCTGCAGGAGAACAGATCGACATCGTGAACACATCCACTGCCGCATGCACTGTGAACTACAGCGGTGGCATCGGCAACACGGCGACCTCTCCCTCAGCCACCATCGCCTCAGGGGCCGCCCTCCGCCTGTTCTTCAATGGCTCTGTCTTCCGGGTGGAATAGTCCGCCAAAATCATCTGTCAAGCCCCTGGGCCATCTAACCAACACAAACCAAACGAAATAGAGTTGGCATGGTATTTCCACCAAACCACTAAAATAGAAATCAGGGAGAAGCTAAAAAGCCAAGAGCTAACAGTTAAAGGCTTTAGAAAGACAATTTTGCCTCTAACCTCAATAGAAAGACGATTTTAGAGGTAGGTCAAACCGTAACTCCCACAATAAGACGATTTTGCGAAATGATAGGGGGGAGGGGGGTACTACCCACACCATGCCGCAGACCATTGCCGAACTGAATGCGAAATTCGCTATCCGCGACCACATCACCTTTACTGAGGACGAACCCGGCCTGCCGAAGATCCGCATCGCCACAGACGCCTCCGACGCCACGCTGTATCTCTACGGCGCACACCTGACGCAGTGGACACCGCGCGGCGGCAATCCCGTGCTGTACCTGTCGCCAAAATCACCTCTGGCAGCGGGCAAGCCCATTCGCGGTGGCATTCCTGTCCTCTTCCCCTGGTTCGGGCCGCGCTGGAACGCCGCCGAGTACGACGCGGCACACGGCACCACCTCGCCCATGCACGGCTTCGCCCGTACCGCTGTCTGGACAGTGGATCGCGTCCACCTCGACCCCACCGGCGAAGTGGAGATCACCCTCTCGCTGCCCGTCGACGAGCAGGCCAGGGCATTCGGCTATCCCGACTTCCACGCCACGCTGGAGTTCCGCATCGGCAGGGAATTGCACATGACGCTCTCCGTCACCAACCGCGGCCGGGAAGCCGTGGCGTTTGAGGAGGGCTTCCACACCTACTTCGCCATCGGCAACATCCACGCCGTGCGCGTGCTGGGTCTGCGTGGCAGCACGTATATCGACAAGCGCGACAACCTGACCCGCAAGGTGCAGCGCGAGACCGAACTGGCCTTCACCCGCGACGTGGATCAGCTCCACGTAAATACCAGCGAGCCGCTCATCCTGCAGGACCCCGCCAACCACCGCGCCATCCACATCCTCAAGACCGGTTCGCACAGCACCGTCGTGTGGAATCCCTGGACCGTGCTCACGCCCAACTTCCCCGATCTGGCCGAGGATAGCTGGCAGCACTTCGCCTGCGTGGAAGTAGTGAACGCCGCCGACGACCGCATCACCCTGGCCCCCGGTGCCACCCACGGCATGGCTATGGCCATCTCCGTCACATCGCTGTAAATTTCCTCTTTCGCACGGATAACAAACACACACAGGCGAAGTCTCTTCTCACACCAAAGGAAGACTTCGCCTGTATGCGTTTCGCGCTGCCCCTGCATCAGCACGCCTGTCGTCGCACAGCGAGCACGCACATCAATCGCTGACGCCGCGATACGATAACCGTTGAGGACCCGCATGCCCGACGCACAAGCACAACAGGCCGCCAAACTTGCCGCCGCCAAGGCCGCTCTCCGCTTCATCGAACCCGGCATGGTCGTCGGCCTCGGCTCCGGTTCCACCGCCACACTCTTCATCCAGTTACTGGGCGAGAAGGTGCAACAGGGACTCGACATCAAGGGCATCGCCTCCTCCGAAGACAGCGAGATCCTTGGCCGCAAGCTCGGCATCCCGATCACCGACTTCGATCACCACAGCACCATCGACGTTGCCGTGGACGGCGCCGACGAAGTAGGCCCCGGCCTGGCGCTCATCAAGGGCGGCGGAGGCAAGCTGCTGCGCGAGAAAATCGTCGCCAGTGCCTGCAAACAGTTCATCATCGTGGCCGACGACAGCAAACTCGTAAAGCAGCTCGGCGCCTTCCCGCTCCCCGTGGAAGTCATTCCCATGGCCGTTCCGCTGGTGACGGAGAAGCTGAGCGACCTTGGCTTCACCCCGAAGATCCGGCAGGACAAGTCCGGCAACGGCCCGTACATCACCGATGAAGGCAACATCCTCCTCGACTGCTCCTCCAGCGGCATCGCCGGTCCTGAAGTGACCGCCGCGGAGATCCGCAGCATCATCGGCGTGGTGGAACACGGCCTGTTCCTGAACATGGCGGAGCGCGTTCTGCTGGCCGGTGCCGATGGCAGTGTCCGCGAGATCACCGTGGCGGACTATCCCGCCGTATGAGCACCCCGAAGCCCATCATCCTTGCCAGTGCATCGCCGCGTCGGCGTGAACTGCTGACCCAGATCGGCGTTGCCTTCACCGTCGTCACTGCCGATATCGACGAGACCCCTCTGCCCGGCGAAGACCACCGCACCTACACGCTGCGACTGGCCGAGGAAAAAGCACGCGCCGTACTTATGAAACATCCGGACAGCATCGTCATCGGCGCGGACACCACCGTAACGCTGCATGGCGAACTCCTTGGCAAACCACAGGACGCAGCCGATGCCGAACGCATGCTGACCCTGCTGCAGGGCAACACGCACGAAGTCACCACCAGCATTGCCGTGCTGACCACGGCAGAAACGCTGACTGCAGCCGAGACAACACGCGTCACCTTTGGAACACTTACGTCGGAACAGATCGCTGGCTACATCGCCAGCGGAGAACCGACGGACAAGGCGGGCGCGTATGCGATTCAGGGCATCGCGGCGCAATGGATACCGCGTATCGAAGGCGACTATTTCAACGTCGTGGGCCTGCCACTTGCAACCCTCGCCAAGCTGTTACGAAAAGCTCAGTAACGTTTCATTACGAAACAGGATGTTCTCCTTACCTCATGCGAACGCTGCATCATGGAGGTTCGAGTCTGCATGTTGCATCTATCAGAATTGGGTGAACGCATCTGCATTCTGGGACCGTCGAACAGCGGCAAATCCACGCTCGCCGAAGCGATTGCGCGAAAATCCGACTTGAAAGCAATCCATCTGGATCAGCTTCACCATCTCCCCCACACGAACTGGAAACCACGTTCGGCGAGCGAGTTTCTCGCTTTGCATGAGGAAGCAATCGCAGGCGACCGCTGGGTGATCGACGGCAATTACTCGAAATACTTTCCCCAACGCTTTCAACGTGCAACAGGCGTCATCCTTCTGGATATCTCCACTGTGGCAAGCCTGTGGCGGTACCTTCGCAGAACCCTCCTGGAACGCAGCCGGATCGGCGCATTAGCCGGTGGGCAGGACAGCGTGAAGCTCGCCATGCTTCATCACATTGCGGTGGTGACACCTGGAAACCGAAAGCGGTACGCGCAGGTATACCGGCAGCTCAACCTACCTAAGATCTATCTGCCATCTACCCACGACCTCAATTGGTGCTATCAGGAATGGGGGCTGGAGCGTAGACCGGGCCACCGGGAGGAATCCCGCTGACGCAGCATTCTGGCCCTTCACCAATGCGATAACACACAGGATTTCTCAAAGTCCGGACACTTCGCCCCAAACGGAAAAGAGCCTCCGTTTCCGGAGGCTCTTAGCTTGATTCAGTGAGGATGATTAGTTCATCGTCACGCCGCCGCGGAGCTTCTCTTCCTTCTTCTGCTCGTTGATCTTGCGTGCGCCCATTGCATCCTGGCTGGCCTTCTCAGCGTTTGCCACAGCCTGCTTCACAGCAGGTGCATCACCGCAAAGAATGTCCGCCTGACGGCGATACACCAGGTTCAGGTATTGGAAGGCATCGTCGTACGTCGGGTTGATGGCAATCGCCTGCTTCAGGTGGTCCAGGCCGTCGTTCACCAGATCCGTGTTCTTTTCCTTCATCTTGGCGCAGGTGGCCTTGCTCATCTTTACGTTGCCGGCGCCGTCGTCGGTCAGACCATCAGCAGCCAACAACTGACGCGCATTGTCATAGGCTTCTACCCAATCCACGAAGCCGATGGTGTAATGCGCCTCGGCATCCTTCGGGTCAACCTGGATGACATCCTTTTCGTACTGCTTCGCTTCCGGATACTTCTTGATGTTGCGATAGATGGAAGCAAGCTGCTGCAGGGAAACCTTGTCTCCCGGATGGTCGTTGAGATAATTCTTGAAGCCGTCGATCGCCTTATTGGCGATTTTCATGTTGTTGTCGTCCAGCAGATTTGGCACAACCTGATACGAATACGCAGTCGCCAGGTACAGCTTGGCGGTATCGTACGTCGGGTCATACTCGATGGCCTTCTCAAAGGCATTGGTCGCCTGCTCGTACTGCGCATTCTTGAACGCCGCAACGCCTTTAGTCAGTTGGTCGCGTGCCTTCAGCTTGGCGCAGCCAGTCAGCATTCCAAGCGACAGCAGAAGAGCGGCCGTGGCGGATACACGTGCGTTAGCTTTCATTGAGCGAATGATCTCCTTCAAAATGCCGCATACGAGCAAAGTGAGTCGGTAAAGACGCAGGAGCCGAAGGGGCAACGCGTGGAGTGATTGTACCCGCAGAGAAAGACTACTGGCCAGTTAAGAGGAAGGAATTTCGGTCACAGGAAACGCCATGACACGCGACAAATTCCTTTTGCTTCTGACACACAGACTTGCGGAGCCAAAGGGAGCAAGAGAATTAAAACAATTGGCCAGGCCGGGAAACTCACTTCTGCGAAGTGAAACATTCCCTGTCCGGAGGACAACGAAAACACAAGCGGTACTCAGGTATATATCAGAAAACGAACGGAGGGCGATGAAAGTCTCATCGCCCTCCGTTGAATTTTCCACTACTTACCGGATTCAACCGCCGGGGTGATGATGCCGATGTTGTCCACGCCGGCAGCATGGCCATCGTTGATCACCGGGAGCACCTGGCCGAAGTCGAGGTCTTTGTCACCCTTCACGAACATCACCTTGTCATTACGAGCCGAGAAGATGTCCGTAAGACGTGCGGTGAGCTGATCCAACGCCACCTGGTCCTCATTGATCTTGTAGGAAGGCTGGCCACCTGCGGCCTGGACCTGCACCACAATGGTGCGCTGATCCACTTCCTTATTCATGTCTTCCTTCTTCGGTGGCTGGGGCACAAGAGTGTCCAGGCCGCGCACCGTATTGGGCTGGATGACCATGAAGATGATCAGCAGCACCAGAAGAACGTCGATCAGCGGCGTCACGTTGATATCGGAACGTGCGCCCGAACCGCCTCCGCCTCCCATGCCCATGGTGAATCTCCTGTGTGGCCGCCGAAGCGACCGAATCTATTCTGCCGAACCCGATGGCCGGCAGAGAAAATGGTTAGATCAGCGGCTTTTCGGCGATCATGCCCAGCTGGCTTACGCCAGCCGCACGGATGCCATCGATCGCTTCCATGACCTTGCCGTAGTTCGCACGGACATCGCCGCGGAAGTAGACACGCTTATCGGTCTTGTTTTCGATCTTTTCCGTAATCTTCGGTCCAAGGTCAGCGGACTGTACCTGGTCGCCGCCCAGGAAGGTCTTGCCGTCGCGGGTTACCGCAACCACAATCGAATCTTCCTTGTTGGCGTCTTCCATGACGACTGCGGCCGTTGACGGCGGCAGTTCCACGTTGACCTTGTTGTTCAGCATGGGCGTGACGACCATGAAGATGATCAGGAGCACCAGCATGACGTCCACCATGGGAGTCACGTTGATGTCTGAATTTACCTTCTTGCCCTCATCCCGCGTTGCCATTGCCATAGCAGCAACTCCGTCCTATCGGCTGAAGAAAATCGTTGTGGAGCGACTTGAGATCCCGGAGTTACCGGTGGAGGATTTCAGGCCCCCACCGGGCTCGTATCGATCTCGCGTCGACGCTCCGGACTAGCGCTGCGACTGCTTGATGAAGTAGTCGACGAGTTCCGAGGAGCTGTTGTC